>JBHIEE010000005.1:0-50970 GCA_046760445.1 Candidatus Aminicenantia bacterium | reverse complement strand
TTCAGTGTTTAAATTACCTGAACCAGAAAACGCACTGTATAAAGCAGAAATAATTACCTGCTCAATCTCTGCTCCACTGAAGCTTTCAGTCTTTTTTGCTAACAAGTCAAGATCAAAATTTTCTGGATTTCGCTCTCTTTTTTTGAGATGAATATTAAATATTTCTTTTCTTTCTTGATAATTGGGTAAATCAACAAAAAATATCTCGTCAAATCTCCCTTTTCTAAGAAATTCTGGCGGCAAGGAGTGGATATCATTTGAAGTAGCGACAACAAACACCAGTTTCTTTTTCTCTTGAAGCCAAGTTAAAAAAGTGCCAAAAATCCTTTTTGATAGCCCACTATCAGCTTCTGAAAATTTTGAATAAGAAAAACCTTTTTCGATTTCATCTATCCAGAGAACGACAGGAGCCATACTTTCAGCTATTTTTAGAGCTTGGCGCAGATTTTTTTCTGATTGGCCAATATATTTGTCATAAATTTTACCAGCATCCAATTTCAAAAGAGGTAAGTTCCAGTCTCTGGCTACTGCTTTTGCCATCAGGCTTTTTCCACATCCCTGCACACCAATGATTAGCATTCCTTTGGGTGGTTCTAATCCAAATTTTCTTGCTTTCTCGCTGAAAGCTTTCTTTCTTTTACTTAACCAGGATTTTAGATTTTCCATTCCTCCTACAGAGGAAAGGGAATCTTCGCGATAGTAAAACTCAAGAATAGACCCTTTTTCAATTATTTCTTTTTTAGTTTTTAATAATTGATCCAGGTCTTCTTTAGTTAGTCTATTATCTCGTAAAATTGCTTGATAAATTGTTCTTCTTGCTTCACCTATGGTTAATCCTTTCAATCTCTCTGCCATTTGGTTTAATTCTTCTAAGTTTACTTCAATATTAATATTGACTTCATTCTTTAATTCTTCAGCTACTTCAATAATTACCTTTCTGAGTTCTTCTCGAGAAGGTAGCATTAGTTCTAAATGAACCACTGCCTTTGATAGTTCAGGGGGAATTTTTACTTCAGGAGCAGAAATAATGACACATCCATCATTCTTCTCAAAAATCGTAGAAATATCTCTTAACTTTCTGATGACAACAGGGTCATCTAAGTATTGGTGAAAGTCTTTTAGAAGATAAAGAGCAGTTAAGTCAGAAGAGTATATATGAGAAAGAGCACTTAAGGGATGGGCAGTATTATATATTGAATCTTGAATATCTAAACGGAATAAACCTTTGGTTGATGTCCAGATAAAAAGATATTTTCCGAGTTTCTGAGCAACAATTTTAAGTAAATGTTCAGTTCGTTCTTCTTCCCAAGTTTCAAGATAAATTATGGGATATCTTGACCTGATGAGAAGCTCTAATTCTCGGGCTGTATCCAAATCTTATTATCCTTTTAAAGAATTATTCAGCTCCAGACCCCTGGTATTGGATAGCTACAATATTTACATTTTTCTTTTTTGAGATTATTTTCAAGAATTTGGTAAGCGAATCTTTTGATTACTGTATTTTTACATTGCGGACAGTAAGTACTTTCACCCTTATGACCAGGTATATTTCCAATATAGACATAATTAATGCCTTCCTTTAAAGCAATATTACGAACTCTTTCTAAAGTAGAGACAGGAGTGGATGGTAAATTTTTAATTAAATACATCGGATGAAAACGAGAGAAATGAAGAGGTACATCAGGTCCTACTTCTTTCAAAATCCATTGACACATTTTCTGAATCTCTTCAGAACTATCATTTAAAGTAGGAATGACCAAATAAACTAATTCCATCCATTTTCCACTTTTTTTAACTATTTTAATTGCTTCCAAGACCGGCTTTAATTCACCTCGAACATACTGGTGATAAAACTCTTCTGAAAATGCTTTTAAATCTATTTTTATAGCATCCACCACTCCTGTTAGTTTTTCCATTGGTTCAGGACTTATATGAGCTCCAGTAACAACTACATTTCTTATTCTTTTTTGAGAAGCTATTTTTGAAGTATCGTACATATATTCATAGAATATTACTGGTTCCGTATAGGTATAAGCAATGGTAGGGCATCTATATTTTTGACAATATCTTGGAACATCCCGAGGAGGAAGGTCAAAATTTTCTACTTGTTCGGGTCTCACCTGAGAAATTTGCCAATTCTGGCAGAATTTACAATTCACATTGCAACCAGCAGTAGCAATAGAAAAAGCATTTGTTCCAGGTAAGAAATGAAAGAATGGTTTTTTCTCAATAGGATCAATATGTGCAGCGCAGACTTTTCCATAAACTAAAGTATAGTATTTTCCTTCTATATTTTCTCTGACTCCACAATAACCTCTTTCTTTATCACCCAATTTACAATGTCTGGGACAAAGCTCACATTCGATTTCTTTCTCAAGAAGTTTTTTGTAAAACCAGGCTTCTACCTTAGATAAATTGACAGAAGAGTTGAAAGCATATAAATCAACTAAAAAGTTACTCATTCCTGTTGAGGCTATTAAGCCTGCTCCGCCAATTGTTTTCAAAAAATTTCGTCTTGAAATTTTACCCATTTTTCTATCACCTTAATTTAAATTTCAGTTTCAATTAATTGAATTTGATTTAGATCAGCTTTTCCAAGTCCCATTTCAGCTGCTGTAAAAAGATAAGCTGGTTCTCTTTTCTCTTCTTTTAAAGAAGGTAGTCCTTTTTTTGTTCTTAATTTTTCAATTATTTGCCAGCCAATGAAATCCGTAGCTACTGGATCAGTCCCAAAAACAAGGCTTTCATATTTTTCAGCCCATTGAGGATGATACGATGGACCTCGGTGATACTGGACAATTAAAGCATCAAGAATAGATAATTTATTTTTATTTTTAATTAAATTAATATCATTTAATTCAGCAACAAATGGATTACAATTATAATCATGGTATTTGTTTGGATTATGAATTGTTCCGAAATAATTTTT
Source organism: Candidatus Aminicenantia bacterium (assembly GCA_046760445.1). GTDB lineage: Bacteria > Acidobacteriota > Aminicenantia > JdFR-78 > JdFR-78 > JBHIEE01. The sequence goes on along the minus strand of JBHIEE010000005.1, from coordinate 48,041 downwards.
CATTCCAGCCGTTATTCCTGCTAAACCATGGTCTTTTAAGATGGCTAAACTAACTGAAGTATCAGTTAAGGAAGATTGGATTCGGGACAAGCGACTGCCAATATTTAAATGAATGGTTAAATCAAGGTCATAATCAACTCCTTTGGTATCAGTTCCAAATATTTTTACCCCACTGCCGCTGAAATTAAGGCGATAACCCGCTTTTTTCAGTTCTCGATTAGTTCGATCCCAAATAATAATATTTCTCTTCTTAATTCCTGATTTCTCTAAAAGATGAGCAACTCCAAATGCTAATCGAGGCTGTGTGGAAAGTTTTTTTCCAGCAATAGTATTAATCTTTATTCCGACTCGATCTCGAGGTCTGTAAAAAGAACTTAATCCTTCTCGGAAGTCATTTGTTTGAGTTAAAAGAGATATTCCTTTTTCTAACATTCGAAACAGAATATAGGGATTTAACTCATTTCCATTCCTAATCACATTTTTTCCTTTTACGATGACTATTCTTGATTTAGCCATCTCTTTTTTAAGTCTACTCTGGTTTGTGACTTGTGTCAAGAGATTGGAAAACTGCCAAATTATAAAGCAAGATTGAATTCTTTAAGAATTGGAAAGTATTGAATTCGAACAATAGTTCAAAAAGTCCCACTTTTTCTAAGTAAAGGGAAGTGTTACTTAAAATTTTGCTGTTCTCAGAAAGATTTTGACTTAACAGAAATAATGAATTATAATTCAAAAAACAATGAGAGAAGATAAATTAACTATTGTTTTTTTAGGAATAATTGTGGTTGTTGTTCTCGGTGTTATTATGAGATTAGCTAAACCGGTTTTGATTCCTTTTTCACTGGCTGTTTTTCTTTCCTTTTTATTGAATCCAGTGATAGAGTTTTTAACCCGGAAAAAGATACCGAAAGCTATTTCCATTATTTTTATTTTAATTATTACTTTTATGATACTTTATTTACTCGGCCTTCTTTTTTATTCCAGTGGAAAAGCATTTGCTTCTGAACTCCCAAAATATGGGAAAAAATTTAATGATTTGCTCACCAATTTGGTTCAGAGGTGGGAAATTTCAACTACTAAGTGGGAACCAATTGACTGGGCAAAACAATTAAATTTTTCTGCTGTTGCTTCATTTTTACTCGCCAGTTTAGGGTCTTTTTTCAACTTTATTGCCAATCTTTTTTTAGTTCTTCTTTTTTTAGTTTATATTTTAGCTGGGAGAGGGAAGCTGAGGGCTAAACTTGAAAAAAGTTTCAAGAGGAAAAACTCGGTAAGAATTAATGAGATTATTTCCAATATTGACCATCAGGTATACAAGTATCTGTCTGTGAAAACCTTTATTAGTTTGATTACTGGTATTTTGGCTGGAACTATATTATTTATTTTTGGAGTTAATTTTCCTATTGTCTGGGGGTTTTTAACCTTTCTTTTAAATTATATTCCTAATGTGGGTTCTGCTATAGCTACCATTGCTCCTGTAGTGATGGCAATTATTCAATTTGAATCTCTCTGGCCTGCTTTGTGGATTATAATTTTACTTATTGTAGTCCAAATGGTAATGGGAAATGTAGTCGAACCTCGAGTACTGGGAGAAAGCCTGGATTTAAGTCCGTTGGTAGTTATAATTTCCCTTATCTTCTGGGGTTGGCTATGGGGAATTGTTGGAATGCTTTTGGCTGTTCCTATTATGGCTACTGTTAAAATCGTTTGTGAAAATATCCCTTCTCTTCATTTTGTCAGTGAGTTAATAAGCAGATAATTCGCTGAAATTAGTGATATTCTCAACAGGTTAGGTGGAAGGCAGCAATAGTCTTTTTTTTCTGAAATAAATTATTATAGACTTCAGACGCTTTTTTTGTTTTATCTATGATTAAATCAATTTCACGGGAGCGAATATACTCTCTAAGTTCCTGAGGAACTTTCATCAGACCATAATATCCTGTGCCAATAATTAGTAACTCGGGTTTTTCGGATAAAATCTGTTCGATGTCTTCTTGACATAGGCTATGACCTTCTTTTCTCCACCAGGAGGAAAGTACTCTGTCAGGAAAAATTATTAAATCAGAACGATATTCTTTGCCATTAATTACCATTTGACCAAACTGATAAGAATCAATCATTCTTTTTCTCCAGTAATTTATGACAACTCGGGCAGAATTTATCTGATTTGATATCAGTATCCATTAAGGTATTTGAAAAGTGCATAACACATTTTGGATTGGAACAGTGATTTAAACCAAAACAATGGCCTAATTCATGAACAGCTTCTTTTAGAATTCTTAACTCAAATAATTTCTGATTACTTTTCAAACTATAATATTCTGGCCTTAATCGAGTTAAAGAAATAATAGCTACTTTCCCTCCCATTTCTGCTTGGCCAAAGACAAAGTTTAATTGGGAAACATATAAATCAACATCAATAATTCCTAAGCATTTTATAGTGTCAGAGGGAATACTTTTCCTTAACTGAGTCAAAATTACAGGAGAAAGATACTGGTTTCGCCGATAATTAAAAGAAGATGCAGGTATTTTAATTTTTTTGCCAATAATTACTGAATAGTTAAATCTTCTTTCTAATTGAAGTGCTAATTTCTTTAAAATACTTATTTCAACCTTCCCGACAGGAAAGAGATATATTTTTTCTCTCATTAGAATAATTTGATATTATATTTAAAGCTTTTCTTCGTACAATTCTTTTTGGTGATTTACTTTCTTTTTTTCTCAAAGAAAAAAGTTTCAGTTCCTAATCCTCTAATTCTTTTCCCCAGTGTTTCTTGAAGAACTTTTTTAGCTACTTTTTGTTCAGCACTCTTTTTTGATCTTCCTTTGGCTTGAGCAAGTGATTTTCCTTCACACAGGACTTCTACACTGAATATTTTTTTGTGATCCGGTCCTTCCTCTTCTATTGTCTGATAAACCGGAGGAGGTAGATTTCTTTTCTGATAATACTCTTGAAGCGCTGATTTATAATTGTCAATTGATAGGGATTTTCCTTTTAATTTTTTAAAAAAAGGAGTTAATAATTTAATAATAAAATTCTTGATATTAATTATTCCTCCATCAAGATAAATAGCTGCTATTAAAGCTTCAAAAGCTCCTGCTAAAATAGTCTTTTTTTTCCTTCCTCCACCTTTTTCCTCACCTTTTCCTAAGAAAAGATACTTACCTAAATTAATTTTTTTAGCAAAATTAAAAAGAGAAGAAGCACTCACTGCAGATGATTTTAATTTTGACATTTCGCCTTCTAAAAGTTCAGGAAAATTTTGATAAAGATATTCAGCTACAATAAAGTCTAAGATTGTATCGCCTAAAAACTCAAGGGTTTCATTATCCTCAATGTTATTTTCGATATTTTCATAAGCATAAGAGCTGTGAGTTAATGCTTTTTTAAGGAGATCTTTATTCTTAAATTTATATCCTATTGTTTTTTCAAGAAAACTGAGCTCTTTTTTTCTCATTTTTAACTATTTTTCTTTCCAGACAATTTTGCCTCCGACAATAGTTAAAACCGGTATTCCTTTGAGCTTCCAGTTATGAAATGGATTATTTCGACTCTTGGATTGAAATTTGTGTTTATTTACTACAACTTCTTTATGAAGATTAAGAACAGTTAAGTCTGCATCCAGTCCAATAGCAATTTTTCCTTTATTCTTTAAACCGAGAATAGAAGCTGGATTAGTTGAAAAAAGTTCTATCAATCTCTCAATAGAAATAATTCCTTTATTTACAAATTGATCCAGCATAAGAGAAACAGCAGTCTCTAATCCATTTATTCCAAAAGGGGCATAATTAAACTCAACATTTTTTTCATCCTCTGTATGAGGGGCATGATCAGTAGCAATAACATCGATTGTTCCTTCTTTTATTGCTTGAACTAAGGCTTTGACATCATTTTTGGTCCTCAAAGGAGGATTTACTTTAAGATTAGAGTCATAGGTCTCAAGACAAGAATCAAGAAGAACTAAATGATGAGGAGTTACTTCTGCAGTGACCTTTATTTCTTTTTTCTTTGCTTCACGAAGAAGTTTAACTGAACCTTCGGTGCTTAAATGGGCAAGATGAAATTTAGCTTGGGTTTTTTCAGCCAATATCAGATCCCGAGCAACCATTATTTCCTCTGAAACAGAGGGGATCCCTGTCAAACCAAAAAGATAGGAATAATACCCTTCATTCATTACTCCATTTTGACTTAAAGATTTATCTTCACAATGGTCTATAATAGGAACATTTATTAATTTTGAGTATTCTAAGGCTCTCCTCATCAGATTACTATCAGCTACTGGTTGGCCATCATCTGAAAAAGCAATTGCTCCAGCATCAACTAAATCACTCATATCAGTCATTTCTTCTCCTTTTAAATTGCGGCTGATAGCAGCTATAGGATAAATGTTGACTAATACCTTTCTTTTGGCTTCAGAAATAATATATTCAGTAACTCCTCGGTTGTCGTTCACTGGATCAGTATTGGGCATACAACAGATAGAAGTGAATCCACCTTTAGCTGCTGCTTTAGAGCCAGTTTCTATTGTCTCTTTGTCTTCTCTTCCTGGTTCTCTAAGGTGAGTATGCATATCAATAAATCCAGGAGCAACAATTAATCTGGCAGCATCAATAATTTTGGCATTGCTGTCATTAATTCTTGGTTTTAAATCAATAATTTTTCCTTTATCAATGAGGATATCTAAAGTTTCATCTATTTTGGATGAAGGATCAATTACTCTGCCATTTTTTATAAGAAATCTCATACTATTTTTCCCCCTCCTAATAAAAGATATAAAATAGCCATCCTGACCGCTATTCCATTTTCTACTTGCTTGAGAATAACAGACTTAGAGCTGTCAGCTAATTCAGCTGAAATCTCAATCCCCCGATTAATTGGGCCTGGATGCATAATTATTGCGTCTTTCTTAGCTTTTTTCATTCTTTCTTTGGTTAAACTATATAGATTTCGATATTCTCTTATTGAAGGAAAAAAATTTTTGGTTTGTCTTTCAAGTTGAATCCTTAACATTATAATAACATCAGCCTCATTTATTGCCCTGTCAAAATTGTATTCAATCTCAGCTCCAAATTTTTCAAACTCTACGGGAACTAATGGAGGTGGACCAACTAATACCACTTTTGCTTCTAATTTAGTCAAAAGAAAAATATTAGATCGAGCTACTCGGCTATGGAGAATGTCTCCTGCAATAACCACTTTTAATTTAGAAAAGTCTCCTTTTTCTTGTTTGATAGTAAGAGCATCTAATAAAGCCTGAGAAGGATGTTCATGAGTGCCATCACCTGCATTAATAATTGAAGACTTACAAAAAGTGGTGAGGAAGTAAGGAGCGCCAGAGGCAGGGTGCCTGATAATTATTACAGCAGGTGCCATTGCCTCTAAATTTAAAACAGTGTCCTTTAAGGCTTCTCCTTTAGCAACACTACTGGTGACAGAGCTAAAGTTAATTATATCAGCGCTTAGTCTTTTGGCCGCAATTTCAAATGAGCTTCTTGTTCTTGTACTTGGTTCAAAAAATAAATTAATAACTGTTTTTCCACGAAGAGTAGGAACTTTTTTAATCTCTCGAGCTGAGATTTCTCTAAATGACTCGGCAACATCTAAAATAGTCAAAATCTCATCTTTATTTAAATCTTTTATTCCTAAGAGATGTTTTCGAGTAAAAAACAATTTCCACCTCCTATTTAAGTTCCACGGGTTCAGTGATTAAGACTTCATCTCGCTTGTCAATTTCTTTAAGTGAAACTTTTACTATTTCTCGTCGTGAAGTTGGGAGGAATTTTCCGATATAATCAGCTCTGATAGGCAATTCTCTATGTCCACGGTCAATAAGAACTGCCAATTGAATTGTTTTAGGTCTTCCTAAGTCTATTAAACTATCCATAGCAGCTCGAACAGTCCTACCCGTAAACAAGACATCATCGACTAAAACAACGTCTTTATTTGCAATTGGAAAATTTATTTCTGTCTTCTTAATTACTGGTTGAGGATGTAAAGCTGAAAAGTCATCTCGATAAAGAGTGATATCCAGTGCACCAACTGGAATTTCAACTTTTTCTAATTCTTTAATCAATTTAGCAATCCTTTGAGCCATATACACACCTCGAGTTCTAATTCCAATAATGACTAAATCTTTTAAGGCTCTGTTTTTTTCGATTATTTCCATTGTCACTCGGTCAAGAGCTCTTTTAATTTTTCTCGAGTCCATTATTTTAGCTTTTATTTTTTCTTCCATACCTTTCTCCCTTTTTAGCCTGAATTATCCTTGATTTTGATTTCATACTTATATGAAAATGCATTATATTTAAAAAAAAGTCAAGTGTTGACATTTTTTGTCTTATTTCTAATAATAGAACTTAGAATGTATATATGTTATAACTGCCAAAAAGAATTGAAAATAACTTTTCCAGTAAAAGGTGCAGAAGTGTGTCCGGAATGTGGAGTTTTTCTGAGGGTATGTCTTAATTGTCAATTTTATTCTCATTTTGCTCATCATGAATGTAAAGAACCTATTGCTGAGCCAGTTTTGGATAAAGAAAAACCTAACTCCTGTAAGTTTTTTGAATTTAAAGAGTATAGTGAATCTGAGGTGAACCAAAAAATCAAGGAAAAGGCTCTTAGAGAATGGGAGAGTCTTTTTAAAAAAGATTAAATTGCAGGTTTTATTTAAACTCTTTCGAGAAAAAATTCTGAGCTAATTTAATATCTAACTTTATTTGGGCAGAAAGATCTTTTGGACGATTAAATTTTTTTTCTGCTCTTATTCTTTTCAAAAAATTAATAATTAATTTTTCTCCATATATTTCCTGATAGAAATCTAAAATGTGAACTTCAACGTTTAGAATCTTTTGACCAAAAGTAGGGCAATAGCCAATATTGGTTAAAGACTTGTAATCTTTTCCAGCCAAGGTGACTAAAGTGATAAAAACTCCTTGAGGAAGAATTTCATTTTCTGGGTTTAGATTGGCTGTAGGAAAACCTAAATCTTTACCTCGAGAATGCCCGAGGATAACTTCTCCTTTTATCGAATAAGGTCTTCCCAGGAATAAATTTGCTTTTTCTATTTCTCCTTTAATAAGGAGATTTCTAATTAAACTACTGCTCACTTTAGTTCCATTTTGTTTGACTAAAGGAATAGAGAAAGCTCTAAAATCAAGATCTTTGCCCATTTGGTATAGGGTTTTAATATTTCCCTGTCTGTTTCTGCCGAAATGGAAATTGTGCCCAATATATATTTCTCGTATTTTTAATTTATTCACTAAAATTTTTTTAATAAATTCCTCAGCAGTAAGAGATAATGTTTTTTGGTCAAGTCTGGTTACTATTGTCTTGTCAATGTTAAATTTACTTATTGCCTCTAACCTTTGATTTAGCGTTTGAATCATCTTAATCGGTCTTTTACCTAAGAATTTCTCAGGATGGGGAGAGAATGTAACCACAAGGGAGAAAGAATTTAAATTTTTAGCTTGAGAAGAAACAATATTTAAAATTTTTTGATGGCCTAAATGGACTCCATCAAAGTTACCAACCGTCAGAACAGTTCTTTTAGTTAAAGGGGGAAGATTTTCGAGCCCATAAATTATCTCCATTTTACAATTTTATTATTTTTACCTTCTCCATATAAGCCATTCTCAACTGGTAAATACTGGAGTCTAAAAATTCCTTTTCTTGTTGAGTTAAATTGCCTTCTGTTTTTTTCTTCAGAAGATCAAGGAGGTCAATTAACCGTTTGGCGAATTCTAAGTTTTCTTCCATTTTCTGGGTTGTTGGATTTTCCATTTTACCAAGTTTTATCAAAGCTTGAGTAAAAAAGGGAAGAACAATTGAGCTGAAATCAAGTATAGGAAGTACTTCATTTTGATTTTCCTTCTTTTCCATTTTTGAGTCCCTTTTATTTTAATTGCTTTTTTAATAATATTGAGATAATTTTACTATTTAGAAGGAATTAATATTACCATTAATTTCCTCGAGATGCAAGAATAAGTGAAGGAAAAGGCGATGGGAAATTATCAAAAAAAAGCAGGTCAAAGATTTGAACAATTAGTCAAAATTTTAGCAAGATTAAGAAGTAAAGAAGGTTGTCCTTGGGACAGACAACAGAGTGAAGAGACAATTATTAACTATCTTTTAGAGGAAGTCTACGAAGCAATAGATGCAGCTAAGCGTGGAGACAGTGAGACTTTAAAAGAAGAATTAGGTGATGTATTAATGGAAGTTGTTTTTTTAGCACAGATTAATACAGAACAGGACAAATTTAATATCTCTGATTCTCTCGCTAAAATTATTGAAAAAATGATTCGCAGGCATCCCCATGTGTTTGACGAAAAAAAACTATCTAATTCCAAAGAAGTAATTGAGGAATGGGAAAAAATAAAAAAGAAGGAAAAAAATAGTCGGTCTATATTTGACGGTTTATCTTCTATTTCTCCTTCTCTTCTTCAGGCATTTCAGATTGGGTGTCGAGCTTCAAAGAAAGGCTTTGACTGGGAAAAAGCAGAAGAAGCTTTGCAAAAAGTAAAAGAAGAAATAAAAGAGTTGGAGAAGGCTATTAGAAAGAAAAAAGGGAAGGAGATTGAGGAAGAAATTGGAGATTTATTTTTTTCTTTGGCTAATATTTCACGATTACTTAATATTAATCCAGAATTAGCTCTTCGAAAAACAAATCAAAAATTTATTAATCGTTTTCAATATATTGAGAAAAAATTAAAAAAAGAAGGAAAAGATTTTTCGAATATTAATCTTACCCAAATGGACGAAATATGGGAGGAATCAAAAAAGATTAAGCTATGAATTGGAGAAAGCCTGTTATTAATTCACTGAGCAAAAAATTAAAGCAGGCTGACTATTTACGATTTTTTCTCTTTTCTTCTTTTAATGAGGCTTGCCTTAATGAATTCGTCAATATCTCCATCTAAAACTCTATTCACATCTCCAATCTCAACTTTTGTCCTTAGATCTTTAATCAATTGATAAGGCTGAAGCACATAAGAACGTATTTGATTTCCCCAAGCGATATCAGATTTGGTTTCTTCAATTTTTTCCAGTTTTTCTTGCATTTTTCTTCTTTCTAATTCATATAACCGAGCTCGGAGGATTTTCATAGCAGTTTCTTTATTTTGATGCTGAGATCTTTCATTCTGACATTGGACAACAATTCCTGTGGGTAGGTGGGTAATTCTTACAGCAGAATCAGTAACATTAACATGTTGACCTCCTCGACCACTTGAGCGGAAAGTATCAATTCTCAAGTCTTCTGTATTAATTTTTACCTCAATATCTTCTTCTATTTCTGGATAAACGAAGACAGCAGCGAATGAGGTATGTCTTCTTTTATTAGCATCAAAGGGAGAGATTCTCACTAATCGGTGAACTCCTGACTCTTGGCTTAAATATCCATAAGCATAGCTACCTTTAACTTGCATGGTAACACTTTTTATTCCCGCTTCTTCACCGGGTAAATAATCCACTATCTCTGTCTGGAAACCTTTTCTTTCTGCCCAACGAAGATACATCCTGAGAAGTATTTGAGCCCAATCTTGGGATTCTGTTCCACCTGCGCCTGGATGAATAGTTAAAATTGCATTTCTTGGATCATCTTTTCCAGTGAATAAAGTTCTCATTTCTGCTTCACTCAGTATTTGTTCAATAGAATCTAATGCTTGGTTAATTTCCTTTTCAACATTTTCTCCTTCCTCAAGTAACTCAATTAATACTTCTATTTCTTCTTTTTTCTGAGATAAATTTTCAACCAATTTAATATCTTCTTCTAAATCTTTTTTATTTTTTGAAAGTTGATGGGACTTTTTGGGGTCTTTCCAAACTTCTTTGGTTGAAAGTTGAGCTTCGATTGATTTGATTTCTTTTTTCTTTTTTTCTACTTCAAAGAAAACCTCTAAGTTCCTGTATTTTTGAATCAATCTCTTGAAGTTTATTTCTTAAATCGATTATTTCCATTTTTTTCTCCGTACCTTTGTATTGATTAATTATATACTATTTATTCCTCATTTCAAAGAACTTGAAATTTTTATTTTATCATTTTTTGGATAATTTTTTTAAAATAAGATAGATAGTAGAAAAAAAGATAATTATTAAACAAATAAGAAGAAGCCAATTTCCATATTTAGTGTAAAAAGACTTCTCATTTAAAGGATAAATGTCATTAACTAAATATGTGGTGGTCATTAGTTTTGATTGAGATAATATTCTGCCGTAAGGGTCAATGATTCCACTAATTCCTGTTGTGCCTGCTCTTAGGAGATATCTTCTGTTTTCAACAGCCCGGAATACTGACATTGAGAAGTGCTGATAAGGAGCAGAGCTTCGACCATACCAGCCGTCATTTGTGATAGTGACTAAAAAATTTGCTCCCTGGTTAACAAATTTTCGGACTAAATCAGGAAAAATTATTTCATAACAAATAGGGGAGGCAAATTTAAAATTTTTAAATTTATGGAGAGTAATTTTCTCTCCAGGAGCTAACTCACCAATGGCATGCGATATTTTTTCGACGAAAAAAAGTAATTTTTTAAAAGGTACATATTCCCCAAATGGAACCAGATGAATTTTGGCGTAATTAGATTGGACTCCTTCTTTTGAAATAAGTAATGCGGAATTATAAAAGTTAGTTTTGTTTTCTTTTTTTTCAGTTTCAATTGAACCAATTAGAATAGAGATATCTTCTTCCCGAGTAAGTTGGATTAATTTTTGCTTAAAATAATCTTGAATTGATTCAGGACAGCTAAAACAGAGCGGAACAGTAAACTCTGGCCAGACAATTAACTGGGCTCCCTGAGATGAAGCTTTTCTGGTTAATGATAAATGTTTGTGAAAGATGTCCAAAATTTCCACAGAGGACAACTCTTGCCAGTTAATTTCTGAAGGGACATTTCCCTGAATGATTCCTCCACTGAAAGAATTACTTTTTTCTATAGGATTTTTTAAAACATAAAAACCATACAAATGAACAAGGAGAATTAATCCTAAGACAATAAAAAATGGATTTTTTTTCTTTTCTCGAATGCTTAACACGAACATACTATTGAACAAGAAGATAATAAAAGATATTCCATATACTCCAGTTATCGAAGATGTTTGAATCAAATACAAATTTTTATATTGTGAATATCCTAATAAACACCAGGGAAATCCAGTGAGAAAATAAGTTAGAATATATTCCATTGAGATCCAAATAAAAGGAGCAAGAATCAGGCTTAGTCTTGAAGAAAAAGAATCGAAAAAAGAAAAAAGAGATGAAAAAGTTGCCCAGAAAACTGAGAGGATAGTGATAAAAAGAATAAAGATTAAAAAACTTAAAAAATAGGGGACATTACCATAGTGAGTAGGAACACTCGGAATCCAATAAATTAATAGGGCGTAATAGAAAAACCCAGCGATAAATCCAAGAAAAAAGGCCTGTTTTAGATTCTTTTTTAGCAGGACAAAAAGTAAAGGTATAAGAGAAATCCAGGCAAAAAAGAATAAAGAAAATTTGGGGAAGGATAAAGCAGTTAGTATTCCACTTCCTGCAGCAAAAATTATTTCCTTAAATTTCAGTTTCAATTAAGGTTTAATAATAATATACTTAGCTTTCTCGGATGACTCGAGTTTAACTTTTATTTTCGCCGCTTCTTCGTGGCTTGAGAATCCACCAATTCTTACTCGAAAGAGGGGAATTTTGTCTGTGGCAAAGGGCTCGAGCACGATTGTTGGATATCCCTTTTTAATAAATTTAGAAGCAACTGATTCAGCTGATTCTCTTTTGTTGAAAGCACCTACTTGAACGTAGTATAAATCTCCTTTTTCTTTAAAGAAAGTTAGTTCCTGCTTAATAGCATCTTCTTTTTCCTGAGTTGGTGTTTTTTGAGGCTGGAAGACCTCCTCTGGGAAAAGACCAGTTTTTTCATTTTGTTGAACTACTTGAGTGGATAATTGTTTTATCTGAGTCTGTTTTTTGCCAACTGAAATACCTAATAGAAAAATAATTACTCCCAGCCCAATCAATCCTAAAAGCAAAAGAGTTAGTTGACTAGGAGAAAGTTGTATTTCTCTATATTCTTTCTCACTCATTTTCGGATTCTTTTAAAGAAGGAATAAAAGCTTTAAGAAGGTCAATAGGAATCGGAAAGATAAGAGTGGAATTTTTTTCAGTCGCAATTTCAGTTAGGGTTTGCAAATATCTTAACTGGAGAGTGGTTGGATTTTTAGAAATAATATCAGCTGCTCTAGATAATTGAGTTGAAGCTTTATATTCTCCCTCAGCATGGATAATTTTTGCTCTTTTTTCTCTTTCTGCTTCTGCTTGTTTAGCAATAGCTCTGACCATTTCCTGTGGTAAATCAACATGTTTAATTTCAACCAATATGACTTTAATTCCCCAAGGGTCAGTATGGGTATCCAAGTATTCTTGAAGCTGGGTATTTAATTTTTCTCTTTGTGAGAGTAATTCATCCAATTCCACTTCACCTAAAACACTTCTTAAGGTCGTCTGGGATAATTGAGAGGTAGCATATAAATAATCTTGAACTTCAATAATTGCTCTTAAAGGATCCATTACTCTAAAATAAACCACAGCATTAACTTTGACTGTAACATTATCGCGGGTAATTACATCTTGAGGAGGAATATCCATAACAATGGTTCGGAGACTTACTTTGACCATCTTATCAATTGGAGGGAAAATTAGGAATAAACCAGGTCCTTTAGGTTTGGGTAGTACCCGACCTAATCTAAATATCACTCCCCTTTGATATTCCTTCAGAACTTTAATACAATTGAAAATATAGAGAATAATTATTGTCCCAAGAATTATTGGAAAACTTAACATTAAAACCTCCTTTCCTTAATATTAGTAATATTAGTATTGTCAAATTTAACCACAGAGGCCATATACTTTAATAAATCACAAATCCCACGCACCAAATCCCAAACAATATCCAATAACCAAATACCAAATGACCAAAATAATTAGTTTGGAATTTTGAACATTGTGATTTAGAATTTGTTTGTAATTTGGGAGTTGTAATTTGGAATTTTTCATTCATCTGTGTTCTCTGTGGTTTTCGTATTCTTTCATATTATTCTTGACACTCTTTAATATTCAGAATCTATTTTGATTACTTCAATAATCAAACCTTTATTTACCTTAATTACTTTTACTTTTGAGCCTCTGGGAATTTTTTCCCGGGATTTGGCTCTCCATATCTCTCCATGAACAAATACTTTTCCTATTGGCTTAATATCAGTCTGAGCTGTGCCAATTTCTCCCACCATTCCTTCTTGTCCTGTAAAAACTTTCTTCATATGAGCATTAACTGCCAGGAAAATCAGGAAAATAAAAATTATTGAAATACCAACAGCTATAGGAATGACAATTTCAAGACTCGGTCGGAGCTCTGGAATAGGGGACCGAACAAGCATAGTTGATCCAATAACCATGGCAATAATCCCTCCTGCGGCTAAAAATCCATAACTTTGGACTTTTATCTCTAAAATGAAAAGACTAATTGCAAAAAGAATAAGTAGTAATCCAACATAATTAATTGGTAAAATTTGAAACGCAAAAAAGGCAAGGAGAAGACATATTCCACCTAAAACACCAGGGAGAATCGCTCCTGGATTAGAAAATTCAAAATATAATCCTAAAAGACCAAGCATGAGAAGAATATAAGCTAAATTGGGATTGGAAATTATGTTTAAAAATTTCTGTCTATTAGACATTGGAATCTTGATAATTTCTTCTTCTTTTAATCGAAGAATGGTCTCTTTTTGGTTAAATCTTTTTATCTTTTTGCCATCTAAATAGCTTATAATTTCTTGTTCATTTTGAGCAATGAGTTGGATTAAGTTTCCCTTTAAAGCTTCTTCCTCTGTATAAGAAAGGCTCTTTCTGACTGCATCCTCAGCCATTTTCACATTTCTTCCTCTTCTTGAAGCTAATGATTTAATGTAAGAAGCAGCATCATGAGTCACTTTTTCTGTCATTGTTTCATCCGCTTTTTCTCCACTTGTTCCAATAAAAACTGGATGAGCTGCTCCAGTATTTGTTCCTGGTGCCATAACAGCAACATCGCTTGCCACAAGGATAAAAAAACCAGCTGAGGCAGACCTGGCTCCACTTGGACTCACATAAACCACTATAGGAGTTTTGGAACTGACAATTTTTTCAATAATTTCTCTCATAGGAGCATCCAATCCTCCTGGAGTATTGAGTTTAATGATAACTAAAGAAGCATTTTCTTTTTCCGCTCGATCAATTGTTTGGGAAATATATTCAGCAGTAATTAAATGGATTGGTCCTTTAATTTCAATTTCAAAGATTGAAGAAAGAAGCAGTGAGGGAAAGGAAACAACCACAATTATAATTATTATTTTTTTCAGCATTCTAATTAAATTATAAGAGCTGGTTAACATTAAGTCAATAAATTATTTATCTGAAAAAAACTCTTTTTAAATAAGGAATATCAAAGCAAGAAATTAAATGTAGTTTGACATTTTTCCTGATTTTATTTAGAATGCAAAAAAGATTTGAAAAGAGATGATAAAAAAAATACTATTTGCTTCTTTTATTTTCTTCTTTTCTTTTTTCTCTTTTGCTCAGCAAGATCCTTCCCTTTATGGAATTAATGCTCATATTCCTGATTCTCGCGTTCTTTCTATGATTAAAAATGCTGGTATTAAATGGATAAGAATAGATTTTCTGTGGTATGAAATTGAACCAAAAAATAATTACTTTAACTGGTCTATAATAGATTCAGTAGTTAATAACGCTAGATCAAAAGGGTTAAGTATTTTAGGTGTTCTGGCTTATACCCCTTCCTGGGCAAATAATGGAAAAGGAAAGAATTTCCCACCTTCAAAAAAGGCTTATTGGAAGGATTATGTTAAAAAAGTAGTTAATCGATATAAAAACAGAGTTGAATACTGGACATTTTGGAACGAGCCCAATTTAGAAGAGTTCTGGGCTAGCACAGTAGATAAATATGTAAATGAAATTCTTATCCCAGGAGCTAATGCTGCTAAGTCTGTTGATCCTACTTGTAAAATTGTTGGTCCTGACTTAGCTCATTTAAGTTCTGAAGAAGCTAGATGGAATGTATGGTTGAGAGCTATTTTGAGAGAAGGAGGAAAAGAGCGTTTAGATGTCATATCCCATCATATTTATGATAAGAGAGGACCAACATACATTTTTGATAAATTGGAAAATGATCAATATTTGTTAGAGCCTTCTGTTATCAAAGTATTGCAGGAAGAAGGAGTGGATAACAAACCTTTCTGGATAACAGAAACGGGCTGGAATACTGATGAAATAGGGGAGGAGATTCAGTCAAAGTATTACCTTGAATTTCTTCAAGGAATGAGGAGCCGAGTTTATATTAATAAAATCTTTTTTTATGAAATTATTGATGATCCTCGGGCTAATGTTCCACATTTTGGAATAATTTATAGTAATTATACTCCGAAAAAAGCATATTATACATATAAGGATTTCATTGCAGGAAAATATCCACCTGAAGAACCGCCACCTTCTGATGACAACCAGTGTCCTATTATTACTTCTTTGGAAGAAGAAGAAAAAGAAGAAGAAAACAAACTAGGTGAAAAGGTAAATCTCTTAAGATCAGTAAGAGACAATATTTTAAAAAAGACTATTAAGGGGAATCAGTTGATAGATTTTTACTATAAATATGCTCCGGAAGTAAATTCAATTCTTTTAGTTAATTCGTATGCTCGAGAGTTAGCTCTCAAGTGCTTGCAGCCATTTCTTTTAGTAAGTCAGGAAATAATCTCCCAGAAAGAAATAGAAAAAGATAGACTTCTATCAAAACAGGATATAGAACATATGCTGGAATTATCTAAGGTCTTAAAGATTTATGGCAGCCCCGAGCTTGTAAAAATGTTAAATCATTTCGAAAAAGAAATTGTGAAACACCAGAATAAGTCAATTAGTCAATTAATATTGAAATTGGATTTTAATATAGACTTTTTAACAGAAGATAAGATTAAAAAATAAAATGGTCAAGACAAAAAAAATTCTATTAATTTGGATCACAGGATTTTTGTTAATTCAATTTTCTTACCCGCAAGAAATTAAAGAAGAAATATCCTTCAATAATAAATGGTCTTTTGGAATAGGAGGTGGCTGGTTTGGTATTCCTAAAGAAATATTGGATAGTTTAACTTATCAATGTCCCTCAATAGAAGGAGCAACCTATGGAACAAGACTGGAATATGAAGAAGGAGCAGGAAATGTGATTTCTACTATTTTTCTGCTTTCCTTAAATTACGGGGAAATGGATGGTTCTGGAATATGGCAATTCGAAAAAAAATCTAAGGCTATTAAAGGTAGAATAAATTTTACTCAATATTCAATAACAATTTCTACTGTTTTCAATTTTTTTGATCACTCGCCCATTAATCCTTATTTAGGAATTGGACTTGGAGTGGGAAAACTAAATATTTTCGTTGCTGGCCAATTAGTTCAAAATATCGAAGTTGAAGAGGAAGATGAAGTCAGTTTGATACTTCCTGTTCTCCACATTCCACTTGGATTAAGATTTAAAATCAAAGATGTATTGAACATCAAGATAGAAACAGGGTTCCAAAATGGTTTCTATGCCTCTGGTATTTTATCATTCTATTTTTAATATTATCAATGACTTATCTAAAAATCAGAGAGAAAATAGTATTCTTTAAGTTTTTAATTAGGAGAGGGAAGAGAATGAATTACTTAAAGCGAGGAATCTTTATTATTATAGGTTTTTTATTGATTATTTCTTCTGGACTGGCTGAGAAACCCTTAGCCAGTGAAAAGCTAAAACAGGCCCTAATTGAGGAAATTTCAGGAGAAATTGCTTTTAAATACACTGCTTTGATATCTCATTTTGACCGAATACAGGCTTCAGAAGGCTTTCATAAAGCAGCTGTTATGATTAAAAAAGAACTTGAGAAAATTGGCTATAAAGATGTTGTTATTGAAAGTTGGCCATCAAATGGCTCTACTTATTACTATACCTACCGAACACCTATTGGATGGAGGGCAAAAAGTGCTGAATTGTGGATGATTTCTCCTGAAAAGATTAAATTATGTTCCTACCGGGAAATGCCTCTTACTCTGGTAAAGCATAGTAATTCCTGCAGTGTGGAAGCAGAATTAATTGATGTCGGCACTGGAGTAGGGAAGGAATCTTATCAAAATAAAGATGTTAAAGGTAAAATTGTTTTAGCCACAGCTTATACTGGCACAGTAATGAGAGAAGCCGTATTAAAAAGAGGAGCTCTTGGAGTGATTACTTGGTATCCTCCGGAAATTAGACCTGGCTACTCGAATATGGTTCGCTATACAGCTATCTGGCCAGAGTGGGAAAATAAAGACAAAATAGGTTTTGGATTTAATATCAGTAAAATTCAAGGTTGGAATTTAAAACGTTTACTTGACCAAGGCAAGAAAGTAATATTAAGAGCAGAGGTTGAAGCTGAGTATTATCAAAGCAAAGTAGAAATTTTAACTACTTCTTTTCCAGGAACCGAGTTTCCTGACCAAGAAGTTCTAATTATTGGCCATCTTTGTCATCCAACACCAAGTACTAATGACAATGCTAGTGGAAGTGGAGGAATGGTTGAAATGGCACGGGCTCTTAAAAATATGGTCGATAAAAAGTTAATTAATCCTTCCAAACGAACAATTCGCTTTCTTTGGGTCCCAGAATTTGCGGGAACTATGCCTTATATCAAAGCTCATTTAGACCAAATCAAAAATACTATTGCCACTATAAACTGTGATATGATTGGCGAGGATTTGCATAAAACTGGTGGAATATTAAATATTACCTGTACACCTGATTCAATCCCGAGTTTTTTGAATGATGTAGTGATAAATTTTGCTAAATTAGCAGAAGACTTAGATCTCAAAAGCATTAATGGAAGTAATCATCCTTTTGTTTTTAAAATAAGACCTGCCAGTGGCGGAAGTGACCATTACATTTTCAATGATGGAGCAATTAAAGTTCCCGCTATTATGCTCGGACATAACGATATTTTCCATCACACCAATTTAGATACACCTGACAAAGTAGATTCTTCTGAACTCCGCCGTGTTTGCTTTATTGCTTTGGGATCAGTTATTTATCTAGCTAATGCCTCAGAAAGTGATGCCTTAGCCATGGCTCAGTTAATCACTAAAAATGGGTTAAATCGACTGGCCAATGATTATTACGATAGCTTAACTCAAATATTTGAATCAAAAAATGACGCTGAAAAGCTTTATCAAGCATACAAACAGGTATTAAATGTAATTGAACATTCTTTGAATAGAGAAGAACAAGCAGTTCGGTCAACCTTTTTATTTGTACGAAATTTAAAACAAAAAAAAGAAATAGAAAGTTTAACTCGTCATCTTTCGATTCTAGGCCGATCTTTTAGAGAAGAAACTGAAAAAATTTATAAAGATTTCTGTAAAAAATTAAAAATTAAGCCTAAAAAAGCAATTATAACTGAAGAAGAAAGAAAATTTTCCAAAATTATTCCTGTTCGAAGTGAAAATTTTAAGGGGCCTATTTTCTCTGATTATTTAAAATATAAAGTAGGGGAGGAGATGCTTCAAAAAATAAAAATCAGAGGTATGCCTGCTTATGAAGCTGTTAATTTTATAGATGGGAAAAGAAGTGTCTCAGACATTGCTCGGGCTATCACAGCTGAATTTGGTCCAATAAATATCTCTGATTTGTATGACTATTATCAGATTCTTGAAAAAGCAGAATTAATAAAATTGATGCCCAAGGCCAATTAATAGTTAACCAATTGACAAAAATATCAGCCTTAAGGTATTAGTTTACTATGATTAAAATCGGCATAGTGAGTGATACTCACGGAAATATTCAAAACTTAAACCTAACTGTTTCTAAAATGAAACAGCTTAAGGTAAACTTATTTATTCATTTAGGAGATGATATTGCTGACATTGAATCTTTTGAGTTAGGGGGCTTGAATTGGTTAAAAGTTCCTGGAGTTTATGAGGAGTGTTACTTTCAACCAGGGCCACCTAATCGATTAATAAAAGAATTCGAAGGTCTGCGTTTTCTTTTAACCCATTCTCTTCATTCTCATCCTAATGATTTGCTTGTTGACTTAAAACCTGAAGAGTTAAGAACGAAAAAAGATATTGATGTTATTCTTTTCGGGCACACTCACATACCTGAGATCAGAGAAGAGGAAAGAATTTTATTGATTAATCCAGGGCATCTTAAATCAGTGGACAAAAAAAGGTATCCACCAAGTTTTGCTATTTTAGAATGTCAGAATGGTGTAATCAGTATTAAAATAATTGAATTATTGACTGAGAAGATAATAATGGAAAAAGAAAATTGGAAACTTTAACGTTTCTCGCAGTTCTTAATTAATTTCGAAACAAACCAAGTAAAATTGATAGCGAAAAGCTAACCTCTCAAAGTTTTTGTGCAACTTATTGTATATCAATATGATAAAAAATCGTTAGAAATTAAATATAATTGAGTCGGATAAGAAATATTATGTAAACCAAAATAAAAATTAATCTAAATATCAGGAAAGTACAAATGAATTCCTGAGATATTGTTTGGAGCTTAGGATTTGAGCTTTAGGATTTTATTTGTTTAAAGTTCTTCTTTTAACTTTTTTATTAACTCTTCTAGTACTTTTATAATTTCTTGTTTTTCTACTTTAGGCTTTTTAAACATTATGTTTAGTGAAAATTCTCTGGAAGGAGGCTTGAACTTAAAAACAAAAGGTTTAACCTTCACTTTCTTTTCTTTTATTTGACGGGTGAATTCACGAGTGTCTTCTCGAGTAAATCTTTCTTTTTTAATTTTATTAATTAATTCTATCATTCTTTCCATATCTGGCTGCCGGGCGATCTGAACCAAAATTGTCTTCGCATTTATACCAGATTGAAGGCATAGTTTTTTCACTTCAGATGGAATTTTATCCAAACTTAGAGTTTCAGTAATTGAAGTTCTTGATTTACCAATTCTCTCTGCAATATCTTGGTGACTGTAACTATATATTTCTACTAAAGCTCTTAAACCCTGAGCTTCTTCAAAAGGATGCAAATCTTTTCTCTGGAGATTTTCAATTAAAGACAATTCTAATGCCTCATTATCACTAACATCCATTTCAATGCTTGGAATTTCTTTTAAACCAGCTTCTAAAGCAGCACGGTATCTTCTTTCTCCAGAAATTATTTCATATTTTTCTCCTTTAGGTCGAACGATAATCGGCTCAATAATTCCTTTAGCTCGAATAGAAGCCGCTAAATCGCTAATATCTCCAATTTCATTTCTCGGCTGATTAGGATTGGGAACAATTTTGTCAATACTAATCATTCGAATTAATGGACCCTTTGAAACAGAAGATATTAGTTCTACGAAATGAGGGTCATGACGCATTTTTACTGATTCAGGCAAACCAATTTTTCTACGCACGATTTATAATCTCCTCGACTAAATTTTTATATTGCAAAGCTCCTGGCGAATTAGGAGCAAAAGTAAAAATTGATTCTTTATAGGCTGGACTTTCTTCTAACCGGACACTTCTTGAAATCATTGTCTGAAAAACATTTTTTCCAAAAGCTTGTTTTATTCTTTTTATCGCGTCTTTTCCAATAACTGTCCTTCGATCAAGAAGTGTAATTACTACACCAAGGATTTTTAAATCGGGATTAGCTCTTTGTTTTACTTTGTCAATTGTTTCTAATAAATCATCTGTACCTTCTAAAGTTAGATATGAAGGCTGAATAGGAATTAATATATGAGTAGCTACCACTAATCCATTTAGAGTTATTAGACCAAGAGTTGGTGGTGTATCAATAATTATATATTGATACTTATTCCTTATCTCTTCAATTTTGTCTTTTAGTCGATAATGCCCGTCAATTTCACCTAAAAGAGTAGATTCAAGTTTTGCCATCGAAATTTTAGAAGGAGCTAAATCCAACCCAGGGACAGGAGTTTTTATAATTATTTCATTAAATTTAAGATTTGAATTAGTCAAAACTTCATACACTGATTTTTCTATTTTTTCTGGGTTAACAATATAAGAAATTGTACTATTTGATTGAGGATCAATATCAATCAAAAGGGTTTTATATCCCATAAAAGCTAAGGCTGCTGAAATGTTAATTGCCGTGGTAGTCTTCCCTACCCCACCTTTTTGATTGGCAATAGTTATTATCACCTATTAAAACCTCTTTTTTCATTTATAAAACATTATTTCTAAAAAATCAAGACTTTTTTATTTTATGTCGGCATGCCGACATAAACTTAAGTTATTGATAATAAAGAATATACACCTTGCTTTGTTCAGTAGAATTCCAAATATTGTTTGGAGCTTGGAATTTGAGATTTGGGATTTTTATTCATTATTAGTTCTCTAAGTGATTATAATTTAGTAGAATATTGAAAACGAGCATAAAATCAACTTTTGTTTGGAATCTGTGAAGTGGATTAAAATTAAACATTACAATATGTCCTTTGTTAATAGGAACATCCACAATTGCTGCTTTGCCTTTGATTTCTTTTTCTCCTTTAACTAAGCCACTTAAGCACAAGTCTTTACTGTCAGCGTATTTGGCAATAATGTATTTTTTCTCTTCTTTAGGAATTCTGAACATAAATCCGGAACCATGATAAATAGGAAAATTTTTTTCATACCCATAAAGGATTGGGCTATCTCCCTTTACTTTTTCTCCTTTTAAAATTGAGCCAGGAACCAATAACTTAGTTGTTCGAGCAATTTCAATATGGCGGACAAGACCAAATTCCAAGGGAAGTTTACTAGCTGAGCCAAGAGTAATTAACATTCCTCCTTCATTAACAAATTTTTGTAAATTGAGAAGTCCTTCAAAACCCATTCCTCCTGTAATATCTTCACTTTGATCAATATCTCCTATATATTTGAACTGGTCAGTTTTATTGTAAGGAATTGGTCCCAACGCTGGGTCAATTCCATGAACGATATTTTTTGCCTGAATAAATGAGCTTTGATGAGGAATTAAAATAACATCAAACTCTTGCTTTAAATTTCCTTTTCTTAGTCTATCTTTAGAGATTAACTTGTATGGAATTTGATATTGATCAAAAGTAAATCTCACCCAGCCTGAATCCTGGGTATAAATCCAGGTATGATAAAGAGCTACTCGAGGAAACTCAAGTTCATGTTTTTCTACTTCTATTTTTTTATTAATTGAATACACTGTCAAACCTAAATTTTTAGCTACTGAAGCAATTTTTTGATACTGTTCTTCTTTATTCTCATTGGCTATAAGAATAAACGAACCAGCCGGGAAATTGCGTTTATCAGCTTCAAAAGGTTTTTCAGCTGCATAGATTTTATAATTTTTAAGCAATATTCTAACAGTAATTAAATTATTCATTGCTTGGTGAGGAATTACATAAGCATATTTTGGTATTCGACCAAATATTTTCCCTTCATACTTTATAGGATATTTTACAAGAACTATAGGTACATTTAAAATCTTAGGATCATCAATTTTTACTGTCTTTACATCATACATATAGCCTAAGGTCCAGGTAGCATCGTCATAAGGTCTGCCCGCATCTGGAGGATAGTTTTGGACTTCCAACATTGTCTTTGCATAGACGCGATAAGGTTGATCCATTCGGATAATATAACTCCCTTTAGGAAAAGTTCCTTCTTTGACTTTTATCTCTTTTTGAACTTGATGAATTTCAACTCCTTGAAACATTAATAAATTTAAAATATTGGTCATTTCTACTGGATGTTTTTGATCAGTAGGAATTATCCAGGCATAAGGGGGTTCATTTTTACCTTTTTCAATAGCATTTTTTGCTTTTTTCCAGAAATTATAAAGGATAGTCTCTCTATTTAAGGCAACTAAATTTAACGCAGCTAAAACTCCGCTCTGCTGATAATTAATATTATTTCTAATTGACCAGGTTATTTTTTTATCTGGTGGCCAGGGCCGATACCACTCTCTCCGGGTAAAATTAAATCTGCTCATAAATCCTTCTTCCTCTTCTCTTTTTAAAGTTCTCTCCATAGTAGTTGCTCCTCCATTGCCGAAAGTCTCATAAAATCGACCAATTGCATTATGGAGGTTTCCTACCCAAAGCAAATATCCGGGATACCAGCCAGTATAAAATCCATGAGTCCATACTCCTGGCATTCCCATTTTAGTTAGTTCAGTTACTTCCCAATGAGCTAACCACTGCCATTCATTAATGACAATTGGATCTAAGGAAGGATAGTAAGGACCAGTGCCCGTTGAAATATAAAGATAAGGAATTGATTCATGCAAATCATGCGTTACTTGAGGATACCATTCTAAGAAAGTTTTAATTACATTTTTAGTTAAATTCTGGGTAACAGTAATATCACGGTTATTATCATGAAATACATATTTTCCCCAGTAAGGAGGACCAGGAAATCTTGATCTCTCATCAGTAATATCCTTAGTATAGCGATAATACCAATTAGTAAACCGGTCATGACCATCTGGTTCAAGACTAGGAGTAATGAGAACAATACAATTCTCTCGAATTGTTTTGATAAAAGGATGATCAGAAACAGCCAACCGATAAGCCAATTCCATTGACATCTCAGCGCTGCCTGTTTCCCAGGAATGAAGATTGCAACTGATGTAATAAATTGGTTTGGCTATTTTAATTATTTCTTTAGCTTTATTTTCAGGAGTTTCTCGAGGATCAGCTAAAGCATCAGTATAAGCTTTATACTCGTCTAAATTTTGAATTGTCTCTTCTGAAGCAACCACAACGATATACATTATTCTTCCTTCATTTGTCTCCCCTATTGGAAATATTTCAACATTCTTTGATTTTTCAGCCAAGGTTTTCATATATTTTATAATATCACCATAATAAATTAATTTCTTTGGAGTACCCACAATATAACCTAAAACATCTCTTGGAGAAGGCACCTCAGATTGAGGAATATGATCAATTAACTCATTTAAAAATCTCTCGGAAGTGGTATACTCTTTAATTAATTTTGTACTTTCTTCATCAATTTTTTTTGCCTGAAGAATTAAACCAAATGAAAAGAAAATAATAATTAAAATACTTGAAATAAAAATCCTTATTTTTTTCATTTTACACCTCCCTATTCTTAAAAGGACTTTTCATCTTTGAAAACCTAGTCCAAGTCAAGGTTTTCATATCCTATTTTTCAGTTTCACCTCCACATAAACTGAAATCCGAAATCCGAAATCCTAAACAAATTCTAAATTCTAAATTAAAATGTTCAAAACTATATAAGATGCACCAGGACACCAGAAACCTATTTAGTAATGTAAAAATGTTTAGAATTTTGGTCATTTGGATTTTGATATTGTTTAGAATTTCGATATTAGAATTTAGGATTTATACTCCCTCCTTATTCATATATTGATATTGAAATCCCTCTACCTTAAAAATATCTTTTCTGGTCATTTGAAAATCCTCTTTAAAGGATATCAAAAATGTATGCTTGGTCAAGCAAATATTTTGAATTTATTTTTATAAATTCTTTATTAATTTTAAGTTATGACAAATTTTGTCATTAATTGACAAATTACGCCCAAAAGGTAATTCAAAATATTAACTTATAGCTGCTAATTTTAATAATATCCGATAGTTAAGTAAAGCCTCAAGCTGGCATTAATCTTGCTTATATTATTAGTGATGGAGTACAAAAATAGAAGAAATAAGAAGGGGGTTTAAATGGATTTAAATTTTTTTGAAAGAATTGGCACTTCCGAAACAAAAAATGGATACCATAAGAAAGTTATCAAATTGATATTACAATTAGTTAATATTGTTGAAAAAAGAGAACAATATACAGTGGGTCATTCAGAAAGAGTAGCTTATTATGCTCGAAAAATGGCTGCTCAAATAGGATTTTCGGAAAAGGATTTAATTAATTTAGAGTTAGCTGGTAAATTTCATGATGTAGGCAAGATGGCAATTAGTGATTTTATTCTCCAAAAAAAGGGCCCTCTTGAAGTGAATGAATGGTTAGAAGTAAAGCAACATCCTGTAACTGGTGTTGAGTTAATTAAACCGTTTGAATTTTTAAATCCTATCGTTCCTCTTATTAAATATCATCATGAAAGGTGGGATGGAACTGGCTATCCTGAGTGTCTTAAAGGAAAAGAGATTCCCCTGGGTGCTAGAATATTGGCTGTAGTGGACACTTTCGACGCTCTAAGTTGTAATCGTTCTTATCGAAGAAAAATGAGCGATCAAGAGATTTATTCAATAATTAAGGAGAATGCTAATATTCGTTTCGATCCAGAGATAGTTAGCGTTTTTCTTGAAATAATAAAAGATTATGCCAATTAATATTTATCTTTGATAAACTATTTTACCTCCTAAAATAGTCATTTCTACTGAAGTTTTTAATATTTCTGAAGCTGGAATTTTTAAAATATCTTGGGATAAGACTACTAAATCAGCTAACTTTCCTTTTTCCAAAGAGCCTTTTATCTCTTCTTCAAAGGCAGCATAAGCAGCGTCAATGGTAAACATTTTTAACGCTTCCATCCTATTAAGCTTTTGTTCTGGATACCAACCACCTTCCGGCCATCCTTTATGGTCTTGTCGAGTGCAAGCAGCATATATTCCCCACAAAGGATTTGCATTTTCCACAGGAGCATCTGAGCCGCCAGCAATTCTTATGTCAGTCTGAAGCAGAGATCGCCAGGCATAAGCTCCTTTGATTCTTTCTGGGCTTAATCGGTCTTCTGCCCAATACATATCTGAAGTAGCGTGAGTAGGTTGCATTGAAGGAATAATTTCCAGTTTAGCAAATCTTGGGATATCAGATGGAGCTAAAACTTGAGCGTGTTCAATTCTAAATCTATGATCTTTAACTTGAGGAACAGCTCTAAATGCTTTTTCAAAAAGATCAAGAACCAGTCGATTACCTTTATCTCCAATGGCATGAACACACATCTGGAACCCGGCTTTTAAAGCATTGACCATTGTTTGATAAGCTTTCTCTACATCAAAAGTAATCAAACCAGTATTAGTTGGATCATCACTGTAGGGTTTAAATAAAACTGCTCCTCTGGAGCCTAAAGCTCCATCAGCAAGCATTTTAATACTTCTTATGGTCAATCGATTATTGCCATAACCAATTTCCGGACCTCGAGCTAAATATTTCTCAGCTGCTTCACCAGGTCCACTTACCATCACATATAATCTAATGTTTAATTTATTTTCGTCGATTAATTCTTTATAAATTTTTATTGTTTCTAAACCAACACCAGCATCATGGATACTAGTTAAGCCAAGAGAAAGGCACTCTTCTTCTGCTAATTTGGCTATTTCTTTTCTCTCTTGATAAGAGAGAGAAGGAACAATTTTTTCAACCAATAAGGTTGCTTCATCAATCAGCACTCCAGTTGGTTCTAGAGTTTCAAACCGACGAAGAATTTTTCCTCCGGGTGGATCAGCAGTTTCTTTAGTTATTCCAGCCATTTTAAGAACTAGACTATTGACCCAAATGGCATGTCCATCAGTTCTTCTAAGAAGCACTGGATTCTCAGGGGAAACCGGATCCAAATCCCACCGAATGGGAAACTCTCTCACGGGCCAGTCATTTTGATCCCATCCTCTTCCCAAAACCCAGGTTCCTTTCTCTACTTGAGAAATTTTTTTAGCAACTAAGTCAATGATTTCTTTTTTATCTCGAGTTCCTACTAAATTAAGAATTCTTTTCGAATCCCCTACTCCCATAAAATGAAAATGAGCATCAATCAATCCAGGAACTACAGTTTTGCCTTTTAAATCAATAACTATTGTTTCAGGAGTGACAAATTTTTTTATTTTTCGATTAGTCCCTACCTCGAGAATTCTGTCCCCAATAATAGCTATTGCCTCAGCAGTAGGTGTGTCAGAATTCATTGTTATTAAATTACCATTAATTAAAACTAAATCAGCCGACTTTTTTACACAATTAATGAAAAAGGAAATAAAAATAATGACTAAAATTAAATACCATTTTGTTAAAAATTTCATTTAACTCCTCCTTTGGGCGCTTTCGACTTTGAAAACCCTCAATAAGAAGAACTTTCTAACGGAGCTCTCTGAATAATTTCTCTTGTGCGGTGGGAAACTTTGATAATTTCAACTATTCCATAAAAATTTTTTTGTGGCGGAGAGGGTGGGATTCGAACCCACGGTCCCGACTTTAATCGGGACAATCGCTTAGCAGGCGACCCTGTTCAGCCACTCCAGCACCTCTCCCCTTATCTAAGTAATATCTATTTTAGCACTTCTTGAGACAAAATCAACTACCTTCTCCCTAATAACCAATAACTAACAACTAACTCATTGGCGGAGGGAGAGGGATTCGAACCCCCGTCCCGATTACTCGGGAAGCGATTTTCAAGACCGCCGCCTTAAACCACTCGGCCATCCCTCCTTTTATTTTCCCTTTTCATATTTTAATCAGATATCTTAAAATTATCAAGGGGAGTTAGCTCAATTCAATTTTTTCTAAATCATTCATATATGGTCTAAGCATTTCAGGAATGAGAACTGAACCATCTTCTTGCTGATAATTTTCTAAAATAGCACTTACGGTTCGCCCAATGGCCAAGCCAGAACCATTCAGAGTATGGACAAATTCTGGTTTTGATTTTGCATTCCTTCTAAACCTTATGTTAGCTCTTCTTGCTTGAAAATCTTCAAAATTGCCGCAGGATGAAATTTCTACATATTTTTTCCTATGCGGCATCCACACTTCTAAATCATAAGTTTTAGCTGCTGCGAATCCTAAATCTCCGGTACAAAGAACGACAACTCGATAATGAAGACCCAGCCTTTTCAATATTTCTTCTGCATCTAAGGTTAATCTTTCTAGTTCTTGATAAGAATTTTCTGGAAAAGAAAAAGTCATTAGTTCAATCTTATTAAATTGGTGCTGTCTGATGAGTCCCTTAATATCTTTTCCATAAGAACCAGCCTCTCTTCGAAAACAAGGAGTATATGCTACAAACTTTACAGGAAGCTGAGTAGCATCTAAAATTTCATCCCGATAGATGTTGGTTAAAGGAACTTCTCCGGTTGGAATGAGGTACCATTTATATCCCTTGAGTTTGAATAAATCATTTTCAAATTTTGGTAAATTACCAGTTCCAATTAAACTTTGTTCATTAGCCATAAAAGGTGGAACTACTTCTATATAACCTCTCTCTTTAGTATGAAAGTCCAACATAAAATTAATTAAAGCTCGTTCCAACTTAGCTCCCCATCCAAAATAAATAGAAAACCTTGATCCTGCTATTTTTACGGCACGCTCGAAATCTAAAATACCCAAATTTTTACCTATTTCCCAGTGAGGTTTGGGTTTAAAAGAAAATCGAGGCTTCTCCCCTACTCTTCGCAATTCAAGATTGTCATTTGAGTCTTTACCCTCTGGTACAGAAGAATGAGGGAGATTAGGAATAGTCAGCAGGATATTATAAACTTTGTCTTCAACTTTTTTTAGTTTTTCCTCTGTATTTTTAATCTCTTGAGCAACTTCTTTCATTTCAATAATTAAGTGAGAAGCATCCTTTCCTTTTCTTTTAAGCTGGCCAATTAAATCGGATGTTCTATTCCTTTTGGAACGAAGGTCTTCAACTTTTCTTAGTAGCGATTTTCTTTGTTCATCTATTTGATGAAGTTCATTTAAATCCAAATTTATTCCTCTCTTTTTAATCTTTTCTATTACCCGGGCTGTATTTTCTCTAACAAATTTTAAGTCTAACATCGGTTTGATTATAGCATATTCTCATAATGAATTGAAATTTACTGTTTTGAAGGGTATTATTATAAAGTTTTTTCCTTGACTAAAATTAGGATTTTGATTATATTTTTTTATTAAAGCCCTAAAGATAATAGAAGATTTAATCAACTTAACAGTTTGTAATTTTCTAATTTAGGAGACAAAATGGGAAAGACAATCGTGGAGAAGATTCTAAGCAAACATGCTGGAAAAGAGGTTGAGGCCGGTGAAATTGTTGTTGCTAAAATTGATTTGGCTTTAGCTCAAGATGGAACAGGGCCGTTAACAATTAAACAAATTCAGAAACTAGGCATTAATAAATTACCTAATCCTAAAGGCACAGTCTTTTTTATTGATCACGCTGCTCCAAGTCCAAGAAAAGAACTCTCCAATGACCACAAATTAATCAGAGAATTTACTCGGCAAACAGGAGCAATCCTTTCAGACATTGGGGATGGAGTGTGCCACCAAGTAATTAATGAAATGTTTAATTGTCCTGGTTATATTTTAATTGGAGCTGATTCTCACACAGTCACTGGAGGAGCTTTAGGTGCATTTTCTACAGGAATGGGCTCAACAGATGTGGCAGTCGGAATGGCTTATGGCAAGAATTGGTTTAGGGTTCCAGAGACTTTTAAATTTAATTTAACCGGGAAATTTCCTAAAGGAGTTTTTGGTAAGGATTTAATTCTTTATATCATTGGAATGTTAGGGGCAGACGGAGCTACTTACAAATCAATGGAATTTGGAGGAGAAGCAATAGCTGTTATTGAAATGTCAGAGAGATTAACCATTGCTAATATGTCAGTTGAAGCTGGAGCTAAATGTGGAATATTTCCAACTGATGAGATCACAAGAAAATTTTTAAAAAAATATGACCGAGAAGACAAATTCAGGGAAATTAAGCCAGATCCCGATGCAACATACGAGAAAACATTTGATATTGATTTATCCACTCTAAAACCAATGGTTGCTTTACCTCACACCGTAGACAATGTCCGTCCCATAGACCATTCAGATCTTAAAGACATCGAGATTCACCAGGTATTTTTGGGAAGTTGTACCAATGGTCGAGTGAAAGACTTAAGGATAGCTGCTTCAATTATTAAAGGCAGAAAAAAGCATCCTAATGTTCGAATGATTGTCACTCCAGCTTCGAGGAATGTCTATCAAAGAGCCCTCAAAGAAGGATTGTTAGAGATCTTCAATGATTTTGGTGCCTCCATTAACACTCCAGGATGTGGACCTTGTTGCGGCGTTCATCAAGGAATCTTAGCAGATGGAGAAAATGCTCTGGCTACTTCAAATCGAAATTTTAAGGGTCGGATGGGCAATCCAGAAGCTTTTGTCTATTTAGCCTCACCTGCTACAGCAGCTATTTCAGCTATAACAGGGAAAATTTCAGATCCAAGGGAAACTTTATAATTTTGAATTATGAATTATGAATTATTAATTATGAATTATTAATTTAGAAGCAATAAAGAATTTTCTGTTTAACTTTCTTGCTAAGGAGGATGGTTATGTTAAAAGGGAAGGCTTGGAAATTCGGGGATAGTATAAGCACGGATTTAATTGCTCCAGGAAGATATTATCATCTTCGGTCAAATCTTCCTGAATTGGCTAAACACGTTTTAGAAGATGCTCGACAGGAATTTGCTTCTTCAATGAAAAAAGGAGATTTTGTTGTTGCTGGTCAGAATTTTGGTTTGGGTTCAAGCAGAGAACATGCTCCTGCAATTATCAAATTAGCCGGCGTTTCAGCAGTATTAGCAAAATCTTTTGCCCGTATATTTTACCGAAATGCAATTAATGTTGGTTTGCCAGTTATTATTTGTGATACTGATAAAATAAAAGAAGGAGATGAATTGGAAGTCGATTTAGAAAAAGGTGTTGTGAAAGATTTAACCAATGGAGAAACTCTAAGTTTTCCTCCCCTCCCTCCTATTATGACTGAAATTCTGAATGAAGGAGGATTAGTACCTTATCTACAAAAGTATAGTGATTTGAAGATAGAATAGGGAAATGAAGCAAGAAGCAAGAAGCAAAAAGGGGTCCTGTTTTCAGCATCCAGTTTCTTGCTTCTTACTAATAAACAAGTCAACTAATAGACTAATAAACTAAAGTATGGAGGTATAATATGATTAACAAATCAAAAGTATCGGTAATTGGAGCCGGGCATGTTGGTGAAGTTACTGCCCAGCGAATTGTGGAAAAGGAATTGGCTGATGTTGTTCTTCTCGATATTGTAGAAGGAATGCCAATTGGGAAAGGATTGGACATCTTAGAATCAGGCCCGGTGATGAAATTTGACACTAAAATTACAGGCACCAATAAGTATGAAGACACAGCTAATTCTGATATCGTTGTTATTACAGCTGGAATTCCAAGAAAGCCGGGAATGAGCCGAGATGAACTAGTAGACACTAATTTTGGAATCGTTAAAAAAGTAACCGAAGAGGTAGTTAAATATTCTCCTGAGTGCATAATAATTGTGGTGACCAATCCTTTAGATGCCATGGCTTATACTGCTTATAAAGTTAGTGGATTCCCTAGACAGAGAGTAATTGGAATGGCAGGAATATTAGATACTGCCCGATTTAGAACATTTATTGCTATAGAACTTGATGTTTCTGTGGAAAATATTCAAGCTTTTGTTTTGGGAGGACATGGGGATACGATGGTACCACTTACTCGTTACTCTACAGTAGCTGGAATTCCAATCACTGAACTTATTCCAACGGAAAGGTTAGAGGCAATTATTGAAAGAACAAGAAAAGGTGGTGGAGAGATTGTTAGTTATTTAAAAACAGGAAGTGCTTATTATGCTCCTGCAGCAGCTGTTACTGAAATGGTTGAATCTATCTTAAAAGATAAGAAAAAAATACTTCCTTGCGCTGCTTATCTTGAAGGAGAATATGGAATTTCAGATATCTATTTCGGTGTTCCTGTAAAATTAGGCTCCCGAGGAATTGAAAAAATTATTGAAATCAAACTTACTAAAGAAGAGCAGGAAACTTTGGAAAAATCAGCTCAGGCTGTTCGAAATGTAATTAACATTCTCAAATTTTAAGGAAGAAAAATGACTGAATGGAAAATCACTACGCCTCTTAGTGATGAAGATGTAGCTCAACTTAGAGTCGGAGATCAAGTTTTTATTACAGGAATTATTTTTACTGGTCGAGATGCAGCTCATAAAAAATTAATTGAATTGGTTCACCAGAAAAAACCTCTTCCATTTGATCTCAAGGGTCAAATAATTTACTATGTTGGACCGACTCCTGCTCGCCCTGGAAAACCAATCGGTTCAGCAGGACCAACAACCAGTTATCGGATGGACTCTTATGCTCCTCTACTCTATTCTCTTGGATTGAAAGCAACAATAGGTAAAGGCGCAAGAAGTGAAGAAGTAAAAGAAGCTTTAAGGAAAAATAAAGCAGTTTATCTAGCTGCTGTTGGAGGAGCCGGAGCTTTAATCTCAAAAAGCATTGTCAAATCAGAAGTTGTTGCTTATCCCGAATTGGGTCCAGAAGCAATTAGAAAAATGGAAGTTAAAGACTTTCCAGCAGTGGTCGTTAATGATATGTATGGAGGAGACCTTTACCTTGAAGGGAAAAAGAAATATCAAATTTAACTTCCCCTTACTATTAACTAATAACTAATTACTAATAACTAATTACTATTCACTAATCATAAGGAGTATTAAGAAATGAAAATACATGAGTATCAAGCAAAGCAGATTTTATCTAAATATGGAGTAGCTATTCCTCAAGGCGAGGTAGCTGACATTCCTGACAAGGTAAAAGAAATTGCTCAAAAAATTGGAGGTAAAATTGTCTTGAAAGCTCAAATTCACGCTGGAGGAAGAGGAAAAGGAGGAGGAATAAAAGTTGCTTCTAATGCGCAAGAAGCTGAAGAAATTGCCAGAGAAATGATTGGAATGGCTTTAATCACTCATCAGACTGGACCAGAGGGGAAGATTGTTAGAAAACTTTTGGTTGAAGAAGCATTAGAAATTGAGAAAGAATTATATTTAGGAATAGTGATCGACCGTTCCAGAGAAACTTCTGTTATTATGGCTTCACCTGAAGGAGGAGTTGAGATAGAAAAAGTCGCTACTGAGAATCCTGAACTAATTTTTAAAGAGTATATTAATCCAGCAACTGGCATCCTTCCTTTTCAGGCAAGAAAGTTAGCTTTTAGCTTAGGGCTGACAGGAAAAGCAAATAAACAAGCAATAAAATTTATCCTTTCTCTCTATCAAGCTTTCCAAGCAACTGATGCCTCCTTAGCAGAAATCAATCCTTTAGTCGTAACCAAAGATGGTCAAGTTTTAGCCCTTGATGCAAAAATGAACTTCGATGATAATGCCCTATATCGCCATCCAGATATTGCTCAAATGAGAGATTTAACTGAGGAAGAGCCATTAGAGGTTGAAGCTTCCAAATATAAATTGAATTATATTAAGCTGGATGGAAATGTTGGCTGTATGGTCAATGGAGCAGGCTTGGCCATGGCCACGATGGATATCATTATGCATGCTGGAGGGATGCCAGCTAATTTCTTGGATGTTGGGGGCGGTGCTTCTGAAGAAGCAGTAAAAAACGCTTTTAAGATCTTGATTTCTGATCCAAATGTAAAAGCTGCTCTAATTAATATTTTTGGTGGAATTGTCCGATGTGATTTGGTGGCTAATGGTATTGTTCAAGCTGCCCGAGAGGTAAATCTTTCTATTCCCATGGTCATTAGGTTAGAAGGAACAAATGCTAAGCAAGGCAAAGAGATATTAAAAAATTCAGGGCTTGATTTTTATGTAGCAGAAACAATGAAAGAAGCTGCTGAAAAAGTTGTTCCTTTAACAAAGAAAAGGGAGGAATAAAATGAGTATATTAATAGATAGCAATACAAGAGTTGTTGTCCAAGGGATAACTGGTAATGAGGGCACCTTCCATACTAAACAGATGCAAGAGTACGGCACTAAAATTGTTGCTGGAGTCACTCCTGGTAAAGGAGGAATAACTCATTTGGGAGTTCCAGTTTATAATACTGTCAAAGAGGCAGTCAGTTGTCAGGGAGCCAATGCTTCTATTATTTTTGTTCCTTCTTCTTTTGCTGCTGATGCGATTATGGAGGCAGCTGATGCTGGAATTGAAGTCGTGGTCTGTATTACAGAAGGTATACCTACATTTGATATGATTAAAGTTAAGTCATTTTTAAAAGATAAAAAAACAAAACTAATAGGACCTAATTGTCCAGGTGTGATTACTCCTGGACAATGTAAAACGGGAATTATGCCTGGACATATTCATCAACCAGGAACAATTGGAGTTGTTTCCAGGTCTGGCACTCTTACTTATGAAGCAGTTGACCAACTATCCAAATTGGAATTAGGTCAATCAACTGCCGTGGGAATTGGTGGTGATCCAATAGTCGGTTCAACTTTTATTGACATTCTAAAACTTTTTAATCAAGATAAAGAAACAGAAGCTGTTGTATTAATTGGAGAGATTGGAGGAACTGCTGAAGAAGAAGCTGGAGAATATATTAAAAAGGAATTCCAAAAACCAGTAATAAGCTTCATTGCTGGACAAACTGCTCCTCCAGGAAGAAGGATGGGACATGCTGGAGCAATTATTGCTGGGGGAAAAGGAACTGCTGCTGAAAAAATGAAAGTCCTTCAAGAAGCAGGTGTTTATGTGGTTAAAAGTCCAGCAGACATAGGAAACAAGGTAAAGGAAGTATTAAAAAAATAGAAAATACCTTTTATAAGAATAATCGAATTATACTCCATATGCCAAGGAAAGTAACAATAGTAATAATAAATATACCTAACATATTCTGAACTAAATTATTAGCTGATTTTTTCATTCTTTTTTTGTTGTTTAAAATAATCAATAAAAATATAGATGCAATAGGCAGAATTAATCCATTAGCTGCTTGAGCGAATACTATTACTGCTAAAGGACTTATTTTTAACAAAGAGACAATCAGTCCTGTTAAAATTATTCCTACCCAGATGAGATTGAATCTTATATCTTTCTGGCCCTTATCCCAGCCAAACACTCCTGCTGAGGCAAAAGAAGCTGCATAAGGGGCTGTCAAAGCTGAGCTCATTCCTGCAGAAAAAAAACCTACCCCAAATAGAATATTGGTCACTGAACCAAATAAGGGTTTTAATTGTTCAGCCAGCTGAGCACCTTTTTCCAAGGGAATTCCTTGAGAATAAAAAGCAACTGCTGAGGTTACAATTATTGAAGCAGAAATAATCCCTCCCAGAGAAACGGAAAGAAACAAATCTTTTCTTAGATTGGATAAATCAGAAGGTAATTTCCACTTTTCCTTAACTACTGAGGAATGAAGAAAAAGATTATAAGGAACAACTGTTGTTCCCACTAAAGCTAAAATAAGATAGAAAGAATTAGGAGGAAATGAAGGAATCAATCCTTTTAGAATATTACTAAAGTCAGGTTTAACTATTATTGCTGCGGCAAGAAAAGAGATGCTCATTACAAATACCAGAAAAATTAAAAATTTCTCTACCCAGTGATATTTTCCTCGACTCAATATTAATCCAGCAATAAGGGAAATAAAAATTACCCAGTAATTTTTAGGTATTGAAGTTACCATTTCCAACCCTAAAGAGCCACCAATTATATTTCCTGCTTCATAAACAGCACAACCAAAAGTAATAGAACTAAAAGTCAAGAGAATATAAAATATTTTGACTCCTTTACTTTTAGGAAATTCTCGTAAGGACTGGGCTAAGTCAAATCGACTAACTAATCCTAACCGCCCGCTCATCTCCTGAAGGATAATAGCCGTGATTGTAGCAAAGAGTAAAGCATAGATTAAAGCATAACCAAATCTTGCTCCTGCCATTGAGCAAGTAGTAATTGTTCCAGGGCCAATAAAAGCAGCAGTAATTAAAAATCCTGGTCCAAAAGATAATTTTTTATTCTTTTTCTTGACCATATCCTCCACCACCTGGAGTTTCAATAATCAATTTATCCCTGGGATTGACTTTAAGATTAACTTTAGAATTTAAATTAATTCTTTTCCCTTTAGTAATTAAAATATTTTTGCCTTTCTTTCCTGGCTTCCCTCCAAGTAGACCATAGGGTGAAAATTTTCTTCTTTCAGAAATAATGGTCACTTCTATTGGTACTTGAAATTCGTATTCTCGAATTATCCCCTCCCCTCCTCTATTCTTTCCTTTTCCACTTGAACCCTTCCTTAAACAATATCTATTTATTTTTATTGGAAGGTAAGCTTCAAGAGCTTCAATTGGAGTATTTAGGGAATTAGTCATATGAGTATGAACTCCACTTAGTCCTGGATACTTACTGTTTGCTCCCATTCCTCCCCCAACAGTTTCATAATAAGCAAAATTCATTCTTTTTTCTGGACTGTAACCTCCAAAAGCAATATTGTTCATTGTCCCTGAACTGGCAGCTGGTATTTTTTCTGGAATTGCCTGAGAAAGTGCACCTAATAAAACATCTACAATTCTCTGAGAAGTTTCCACATTTCCTCCAGCTACTGCTGCTGGAAAAGTAGCATTTACTACTGAACCTGAGGGAACATTAATTTTTATAGGTTTTATTAATCCTGTATTAAAGGGAATATCTTCCTCAATTAATGATCGAAAAACATAAAGGACAGCAGAAAGAGTAACCGCATAATTAGCATTAATATTTCCATCCACTTGAGGTGAGGACTGGCTAAAATCAATCGATACTTCGTCTTTTTTAATTGTGAGTTCCACTGCTATTTTTATTGGTTGGTCAGATATGCCGTCATCATCCAGATAATCCTGAAAAAAATATCTCCCATCAGGAATTGAAGAAATCACTTCCCTTAAGATTTTTTCTGTATAGGTTTGAATATATTTTGCGTACTGAAGAATTTTTTCTAACCCATATCTTTTTATTACTTCTTTCAATCTCTCTTTGCCTATTTCATTGGCGGCCAATTGAGCTCTTAAATCTCCTTCTCTTTCTTCAGCTGTTCTGACATTAGCAAGAATTAACTTAAATAAATTTTCATTCATTTTTCCTTTAGAAATTATTTTTAATGGAGGAATAATTAATCCTTCCTGAAAAATAGTGGTTGCGAGAGGCATTGAACCAGGCGTCATTCCTCCAACATCAGAATGATGGGCCCGATTAGCAACTAAAAACAGAAGCCTATGTCCAATAAATAATGGAGAAATACAGGTAATATCTGGAAGATGAGTGCCTCCTTGGTAAGGGTCGTTTAAAATAACAGTATCTCCAGGAAATAATTTTATTTGAGCCAGAGCAGCCTGAACAGAAAGAGGCATTGCTCCTAAATGGACAGGAATATGTGAGCCTTGAGCAAAAGTTTCACCCTCTCGGTTGAAGAGGGCACAAGAAAAATCTTTTCGCTCTTTAATATTGGGAGAAAAAGCTGTTCTTCCCAGAACAACTCCCATTTCTTCAGCAATAGAAATAAAAATGTTTTTAAATATCTCTAATTCAATTGGATTAAACTCAATCATTTTTTACTTATTATTAAATTCAAATATTGGTCTACCTCTCCTAAGTACCCGGGAGGAATAAAAGCAGTGGATTCAAAATCAACAATTAAAGCTGAACATTTAATCTGATTTCCAGGCAGGAGTTTTTCCCGATTAAAAACAGGACTTAAATATTCTTTACCTTGATAAAATATTTTTTGATTTTTCAGAATAGCTAAAGAAGGATCTTTCCCAGGAAAAGGATATTTTGGTAGATTAATTTTTTTCACTCGACCAATACATTTTACTCTTAAGTTGACCACTTCCACCATCCTTTTAGGATGAATGTAAGAATAAAGAGATTTATGGCTAAGATGAAAATCTTTTACAAAATGAGAAGAATAAGGAACAGTAATTTCATAAGACTGCCCTAAATACCGAACATCAACAAATTGAAATATTCCTATATCTTCTTTTTCAAATCCTTCTTCTTTCATTTCTCTCAATCCCTTTTCTACCATTCGATAAAAAACATTCTCAATTTCTTGTTTTTTAATTCTATCCAATGTTTTTAAAACTGATTGGGTGTAATCTTTCACTGAATCTGCTAAAAGCATACCCAGAGCAGAAAGCACTCCTGCATTTTTGGGAATAATCACTGTAGGGATTCTCAATTTAACAGCCAGCTCAACACTGTGTATTCCTCCTGCTCCACCAAAAGAAAAAAGAATGAAATTTCTCGGATCATATCCTTTTTCAACAGAGATAACTCGAATTGCTCTTTCCATATTTGAGTTAGCAATTTCTATTATCCCATAGGCAGTTTCTAAAACTG
The DNA here is from genome assembly GCA_046760445.1 of Candidatus Aminicenantia bacterium. Lineage (GTDB taxonomy): Bacteria > Acidobacteriota > Aminicenantia > JdFR-78 > JdFR-78 > JBHIEE01. Next base: position 9,947 of record JBHIEE010000005.1, on the reverse strand, counting down.
ACTTATTTAATTTCCGAGCTAATTTTTCTATCACCTGATAGCTTCTTTCAGGAAAAATCTTCATTTTACCACCTAAAAAGCTATCTGGATCTAATCTTCCAAGTACCAGATTTGCATCTGTTACTGTAGGAAGCGAACTTTTTCCATAACAGGCTGGACCTGGTTCTGCTCCAGCACTTTGAGGCCCGACTCTTAAGGCTCCTCCTTTATCTAAGTAAGCTATTGAACCTCCACCAGCTCCTACAGTTTGAATATCAACCATTGGTAATCTTACAGGAAAGTCACCTACAAAACTTTCTGTTGTTCTTTTGATTTGATTATCAATAAGTGAAACATCAGTTGAAGTTCCTCCCATATCGAAGGTTATTACTTTTGGCCTATTGATCATCTTTGAAAAATGAAAGGCACTAACCACTCCTCCGGCTGGTCCAGAAAGAATAGTTCTGACTGGCTCTTGACGAGCTTTTTTAGAAGAAATAAATCCCTCATTAGATTGCATTATTTTTAAATTAGCTTTGTGGAGTCTTTTTTCTAAATTATTTAGATAATTATCAACAATGGGCATAACATAAGCATTAACCAAAGTGGTAGATGTTCTTTCATACTCTCGATACTCAGGTAAAATTTCCGCCGAAACTGAAAGAAAACTATTTTCTGATTTTAACTCTTCAGAGACTAATTTCTCATTTTCTGAATTAATATAAGAATTAATTAGCACGATGGCCACTGCCTGAATTTTCCTTGACTTGATTTTCATTTTAATTCTCTCTATTTCTTTAGGGCCAACTTTCTTTTCAATTCTTCCTGAAGCCAATGTTCTTTCAGTCAAACCAAAACAATTGAGTGAAGAGACTAAATATTTTCTTTCTTCTCCCTTAAGATTATAAAGATATTTCCTCGTTTGTCGACCGATGAAAATAATATCTTCAAAACCTTTGGTAGTAATTAAAGCGATTTTAGCTCCTTTTCTCTCTAAAAGAGTATTAGTTGCCACTGTTGAACCATGAATTATTGTTAAGGGTAAATCTGTTAATAATAAATCCTTAATTTCCATTAAAATAGCTTGAGCTGGATTCTTAGGAGTAGATAGAACCTTTCTGATTTCTAATTTTCCATTGTGAAAAATAACAAAATCAGTAAAAGTGCCTCCTATATCCACACCAATTTTGATTTCTCTTTTCATTGCAAAGATTAATTTATCTATCCCGAGATCTTATGTCAATATAATTGAAATGTTAACAAGAAAAATATTTAACCATTATTGCTATTTGGTTTGAAAAAAAGTTAAAATGAGAAGGGAATAAAATTTAATTTTGATTGTATATTAAAAGAAAGCTTTCTTAGGATGAATAACCAAAAAAAAGAAGTAGATTCTATCCTAATTTCCAGGGCTAAAAAAGGAGATATGGAAGCTTTTGAAAGTTTAATAAGAAAATATCAGAAAAGTATTTATTACCTTTGTTACCGTATGACAATGGCTCATCAATCAGCTGATGATATTGCTCAGGAAGTTTTTATTAGGGCTTATTTTTCTATTAAAAAGTTCAAGGAAGGAATGAACTTTTATACCTGGGTGCGAAAGATTGCTGTTAATTTGAGTTTAAATTATCTCAAGAAGAAAAAACGAGAAGTTTTATTTAGCAATAATGATAGAACTATAGAGAAAAATATTTCCTCAGAATCTCAAGAAATGCCTCTTGACTGTCTTCAAAGGGAAGAAATGAAGGAAAAATTTGAAGAAGCAGTTAATTCTCTTCCTTCTGATCAAAAGGCTGTATTTCTACTTAAAGTCCAGGAAAATCAAAGCTATGAAGAGATATCCCGAGTATTAAAAATCCCAAAAGGGACAATTATGTCCCGATTGAATAGAGCCAGAAATAAATTAAAAATTATTATGGCAGATTATTTATAATGGAATTGAATGACATGGCAAATATCTCTTAAGTTTTGCAGTTGCTGCGGTGCTGCAATTGGTTTAGTTGACTGCAGAACAGCAGCACTGCGGCACTTTTAGTATTAATAAGGTAAGAAAATGAGACATAATAAAATGAAAAACATATTAGGAGCTTATCTTGATAATGAGTTAAAAGATAAAACTAAAAAAAAGGTTGAGAAACATCTAAAAGTTTGCTCAGAATGTATGAGAGAGCTTAATAGTCTTAAAAAATTAGATGAGATTGCTAAGGAAACTATTCCTCCTCAGCAAGAAGAGAGTTATTGGGAAGCCTTTCCCAATAGAGTTAGAGCTGGAATAACTCAACAAATTAAAAAATCAAAACAAAAGCAAGTAAAAGAATTTTTTACAAGACCCTTGATTATTAAACCTTCTTATCTAAAGTGGGTTGGGACTTTAGTTTGTTTTGTGATTATTTTTTTGGCAGGAATTTATTATCTTGAACATTATAGGCCCCTCAAGAAGATGCCAGAGCTGGCAAAAAAAATAGAAAAGCCTCAAGAAGAAATATCAGTACAATCAATAGAATCCGAAGAGATTAAAGAAGAAGGAGTATCGATACCATCTGTGACAAAAAAGAAAGCAATATCAAAGCCAAAGCCACCAGCAAAGAGAGAAAAAAGAGAGATAGCAGAAAAGTTTCCGAGAAAGAGAACAGACATTAAAGAAGATAAAACATTAGTAGTGGAAAAGGAAGTTGTAGGAGGTGTTGTGGGAGGAGTGGTTAGTAAAGTAGAACCCCCTGCTGAAAGTTTAGATGAAGAAGATTTTTCATATGAACAACAATATGAGACAGGTCAAGCTTTACAAAAAGCAAGTAAATTAAATGAGGCTATTGCAAATTACAACATGATTATAAATAGAAATCCTAAAGGAAAATGGGCTGCAGCTGCACAGTTTCAAATCAATATAATTCAAACTTTTTCTCAAGATAAAATTTCAGATGAAAAAATATTAAGAAAGAATGCTCAGATATGGCAGAAATATATAGAGGATTATCCTGAGAGTGAATTCATTCCTCAGGCTTATAAAAATTTAGCAGATATTGCTTATAACTTGGCTAAAATTTCTAATAAAGAAGAAGATATTAATGAAGCTATAAAAGCAACTGAAGCATATCTTAAGTTTACCAAAGAGAAAAAAGAAATAGATCATTTTAATCATCAATTAAGAGAATTAAAGAAAAAAAAATAGCTTGAAACTTATCCTGAGTTTCAAAAACTATTTTAAGCTTTCCAATCATTTTTTATGAAGCTTTCCCGAATTTGAGGTTAAAATTTTTTGTAATTTATTGATTAAACTTGAATTAAGCCAAAAATTTTATGTCTTAGATATCTTCCCATTTAAGTATCTACTAAAATGGAAAATTGCAAAAAATTCATGAAATTTTAAACTTTCACTTTTATATATGGTACAATGATGATTTAATAAGGAGGAAAATGGCCAGGTTTGATTTTCTCAACCATTGCAAAGTAAGATAATGAGCCTGGATAAATTTGCCAAGGAAACTGGAAAACTGATTGTTTTTTTCGGGATTCAGTATGCCCTGGGAAGAAGGGGATCTTTTCCCTACGGTTTGCTGGTTAAATACAACCTGTTGAAAATTTCCGTATTGGTTGTTATCAGCGATATGTTTCAGACCCTTTTTTTACTCTATTTTTTTGAGTATTTCATAAAGAGACTAAAGTGGGTTAAGAAATTGAAGGAAAGGCTAAAAAAAAAGGAACCCGGCTCTCAGAAGAACAGATTGGAAAAATTCAAGAAAATCGGTGGTGTGGGGGTTTTGTTAATTTCCGCACTTCCCTATGCTGGTGGCGCCCTTTCCGGAAGTATTCTAGCCACATCTATGAGAATGGAGAAAAAAAAAGCATTCGGTATTATAACAATGGGGTGCGTTATCGGTACATGTATCTATTATCTTGGCTTTACTGGTATCATTGAGATCCTAAATATCAAATGATCGTTAAGTTTTCTTCTTGTGGTAAATATTGATTAAATAATATGAAAGAAAAACTATCACACATTGACTGAAACTATTAAAATGGATATAAATTTGATGAGTTGACTTATGAAAGTTGCCATTTACGCTGGTATATTTGTCAAGGATCAGGATGGTGCAACCAAAACCCTTTATGAGTTAATCGAATCTATGCTGAAAAAAAATATAGAGGTGGGAGTTTGGACTTTTTCTCTGACACCCATGAATAAAAAAGGGGTATCTCTTTTTAAACTCCCTTCCATTCCCCTTCCCCTTTACCCGGAATACAAAATCGCTTTCCCTTCTATAAAGTTGAGGGCGGAAATGAAATCGTTTAAGCCGGATATTATTCATGTTACGGTTCCCGATATGGTGGGGATCTATCTTGTTAAATATGCAGCAAAACGAGGAATACCCTTAGTCACTTCTTACCATACGGATTTTCCTTCCTATTTAAAATATTATAAATTGAGTTTCTTGCGAGAGTCGGTCTGGAAGTTTTTCAGATGGTTTTACAACAAGGGGAAATCCGTTTTTGTTTCCACAGAAGAGATGGCCGGGAGACTGAAGGAGAAAGGGATAAAAAATATAAAGATCTGGTCCAGGGGGATTCACAGGGAACATTACAACCCTGAATTTCGATCCGATGCCCTTCGATCAAAATGGGGAGCTCAGAATGAAAAGGTGATTCTTTACAGTGGACGGTTCGTTTGGTACAAAGACCTGGATACATATATGGAAGTGTACCGGTTATTTAAAGAGAAGGGACCGGAAAATGTGGTATTCGTCATGCTGGGCAACGGGCCCATAGAAGAAGAACTTAAAAAACGAATGCCGGACGCAATCTTTCCCGGGTACCTTATTGGGAAAGAGTTGTCCACCGCGTATGCTAGCTCCGATATTTTGCTGTTCCCATCGACAACGGAAACCTTTGGGAATGTGATCCAGGAGGCCCTGGCATCCGGGCTGCCCGCTGTGGTATCGGATATCGGCGGCTGTAAGGAAATCGTGTATAAATCCGACGGGGGGTTGGTGGCGAAGGCAAAAGATGCGAATTCATTCTACGAATGCTGCAAGCAATTGGTTTTGGACGAAGACCTGTATGTCAAGAAAAGAAGAAACGGGTTGAAATATGCTAAAAGCAAGAGCTGGAAAGAGATAAACGGGCGTGTGATCCAGGAGTACATCACCCTGACCAGCAACCAGGCCAAGATGTAAAAGGTCGAGGAATTTTGTCTTCCTTTTTCTGTTTTAAATCCATATCTTACTTTTTCTATTTGTCTCTATGTTCTTAATATGACAAAAAGACCGAGGCTTTCCTATTGAAAAAAATAAAAGAAAAAAGATTTCCTTATTTGAAACAAGAAAAAGTACTATTTCAGTAGAGATTGTCTTTACACCGTAAATCTGGTTTCCCTTCCTCTGAGGTGAGATATCCTTTCTTTAAAAAAGCTGGAAACAAAAGGGAATATTTAGCCTTGAAATTTGTATATATAGTGGAGGAAGTGGTAAAAATGATAAAAGAACAAAACAAAACATTTAGTCAGGATTTATTCAGGGATTCTTTTATCCAAGGGAAAAAAATGGGAAGAAGAAAATTTTTTGTATTTCCTATTTCACTTTTAATTCACAGTCTCATTTTATTAGGGGTGATTGTGATTCCACTTCTTCATACGCAAAGCTTACCAGAACTGAAAGTTAGTAATATAATTCTGGTACCAAAACTACCATCTCCGCCACCACCACCCCCTAAAAGCCATCGTCAAAAAAAGGCTAAGGATGAGATTAAAATAGTTAAGAAAGAAACAATTAAACTTGGAGATTTAGTTGCGCCAGTTGATATTCCAGATGGGATTTCAGATGAAGAATTATCTGGTTTTGGTGTTCCTAATGGAGTAGAAGGCGGAATACCAGGTGGAGTTCCAGGAGGAGTTTTAGAAGGAATTGCAGGCGATATCTTTAAAACAGATTATTTATCAATCGAATCTCCTGTAAGGGTAATTGGAGAAATTAAACCTCCAAAACTTATTAAAAAAGTGCCACCAGTTTATCCAGAAATTGCGCAAAAAGCGCGAGTCGAAGGTATAGTAATATTAGAAGCAACAACTGATATTTATGGTCGAGTTCAACACATTAAAATACTTAGATCTATTCCTCTTCTTGATCAAGCTGCCATTGATGCTGTTAAACAATGGATTTATGAACCAATGATAATCAACGGGCGACCAAGAGGAGTCATTTTTACTGTGACCATTAATTTTATACTCAAATAATTTTCTTAATGGAGGTTAAAATGAAAAATACAAGTCAAAAAATTTTTCTCGGATTTCTGACAATCTTTTTTGTAGGATTATTTGTTTCTCTGCTTTTTTCAAGCTCACCAGTTAAAGCAGAACAGGGAAAATAAATAAAGAATTTTGTTAAAAGATTTAAAATTGAAAAATCTTATTCTTTTAAAAAACTTACTATTTATCCTGTCTCCCTGAAAAGCATTAAAGAAAAACGAGATATTTTAACCCTGGATGAAGCGTTGAAATCTAAATATCTAAAAATCTGGGAAAAAGAGGGAGGAGAAGTTAATTCAGTAATCGTTGAAAATCTCTCTCCAAAATTTATTTTCCTTATGGCAGGTGAACTTTTGACAGGGTGTAAACAAGACCGGATGGTTGCTTATGATTGCCTTCTTCCACCTCATAGTGGAAAAATTTATCTTAGAGTTTACTGCACTGAACAAGGACGATGGACAGAAAAGACAAAATATTTCAAGGGATTAAATTTTGCTGTTAATCCTAAAATGAGACAGATTGCTAAAAAAACCAAAAGTCAGAGCAGGGTTTGGGCTGAGATTGAAGAAAAAAGAGAAACTCTTCAAGCTTCTCCTTCAGAGACTGGTGCTTTTCAATCGATTTTCTATGACAAACAGGTTCAGGAGAAAACAAAAAAGTATGTCAAAAACTTGTCTGATGTTTTTGAAACTTCAAAAGACATATCAGGAGTAGTAATTGTTATTGGAGATGAGATTATCTGTTCAGATATTTTTGGATATCCTTCTCTTTTTAGAAAGTTCTGGCCTAAACTTCTTAAAGGCTATGTCTTAGAAGCCCTTGATAAAGAGAAAACAAAAAGCTCTATTTCCCAAGAGAATATAGAAAATTTCCTTTACTATATTTTAAAAGCAGATTATCAATTAGGAGAAACTGATGGCGTGGGGAAAGCCTTAGAAATAGAATCAAACAAAATAGAAGGCTCTGCTCTTATTTATACACAACGAGTCGTTCACTTAGATCTTTTTCCTCAAAAGTAATCTCAATCTACTTCTTTTATTTCTATTTATGGCCCCTCTCCTGGAGAGGGGCTTGTTTATCAAAATTTCAAATAACAAATCCCCTTTCGGCCTGAGCTCAAGGCGAAGGCAAATGACAAATGTAAATCGTAAAGAGTAAGGAGTAAAGAGTAAAGTGATAAATAATACCTTACGATTTACGCTTTACACTTCACGGTTTTGGCATTCAGTCATTTGACATTCATTTGGTATTTGGATTTTGAACTTTGGGTCCCGAGTACTCGGGACTATGAGAAATTGGGATTTAATTATTGCTAGAAGGATATATTACCCACACATTTTGGATAGGAACCTGAAATTTATTTACAAGTAGAACAGGTTTTAGTTGAACAAGAAGAACACGCTGAGGAGGAAGATAATCTATTACTTTCCCCGCCTATACCAAAAGCAGAAAATAGTTTTTTCAATTTAGAGCTCTTGCATTTTGGACAACGAACCTCTTTTTCTTTACCTATTTGCACTAAAACTTCAAATTTTTCTCCACATTCGCTACATTGGAATTCGTAAATAGGCATATTTTAATTATATCTAAAGAATAAAATTACAGCAAGTTCAAGTCTTACTCTAAAATCCTTGTAAATCTCCTTTATCTATGCTATCTTTAGCGTGATGGAACAAAGATTTGAGTTATCCGCCAATGAAATCGAGGGAATAAAACAGAAGATTGTATCGGTTCTCATACAGCGCGAGGAAATATCTTTTGCCTATGTCCACGGTTCCTTTGGGGGTCAACCTTTTAGAGATATTGACATTGCTGCATTCTGTCTTATATCTGAAGATAAGGTATTTAATTTTGAGCTTGATATGACCTCTGAACTTGAAAAAGAAACGGGCTTCCATGTGGACTTTAAAGTAATTAATTATGCACCGATTGGATTCCAGTTCTCAGTGATAAATGAAGGAACCCTACTTTTTGAAAGAGATAGGATTTTGAGGCTCGATTTCCTGGAAAAAGTGGGGTTAGAATATATGGATTATTTTGAATTCTCGAAATCTTATTTCAAAGAGCTTATAGAATGCATAAAGAGATAAACATAGAAAGGATTAAAACTCTTGAAAAAGATCTTCTCGATACGATCTCGGAGATAAGATCTGTCATTGCTATGGAAGAGGAGATTTTTTTAAAAGATAAAAAGAGCGTTTATACTCTTCGTTATCTTTTAATTGAAGCTGTAGAAGCAATGGCAAACATTTGCAATCATATCCTTACCCGCATAAAAGGCCAGGTGCCTAAGGGTTATCCCGATTGCTTGGAAAAATTATCTGATGCGGAAATAATTACAAAGGAACTGGGAAATAAGCTAAGAAAGGTTGCCAGTTTAAGAAATATTATCATTCACAAATACTGGGAGATAGACGATCGTAAAGTCTTCAGGTCAGTAAAAGAAAATATAGAAGATTTTGAGGAATTTTTAAAGCAAATAAATAAAATTTTAAAGACATCTTAAAGCATAGCACATAGGGAAAAGGGGTGAAAATGCAGGCATTTTTTCCTTTTTAACCACTTTTAGAAGTTTTTCTTTCTCTTTTCCCTCTTGTTCTCCTTTTCCCAAATTTAACATTTACTTTTCGCAATGATAGGAATTCTAAAGATGTCAGCAAGTAAAATTGGGATAAAAAATACAGAGAATCGATGTTACCCCAAGAGGAAATTCCTATTCTTTCATTTAATAATCGAAGCGAGAGGAAAATTATGACAAACCCAAAAAAGGAAATTCCAATCGTATAATGTTTAAAGCAATAGTTTCTAAAAGATTAAATTACTCCGGAGTGGCTGGAATTCTGGGTCTGGACGCAGGGATTGTCTTAAGTTCAATATTTTTTTATTTAACAAGCGGGGTTTCTGGAAAGCTTCTTTACATTCTTATTTTCCTGTTAGCCATACAATTGCCCGTTGTCATAACACTAGATTCTCAGATTCGATTAGGAAGGTTCAATTTTGGTAGAGCTATCGGAAGTTTTAATCTATTTTTATACGGGACATTTTTATTAAATTGGATATACTCCCTTATTAATACTAAAGTTAATTTTTATCAACTTTATGGAATTTATGTCCTTACTCTTTGTGGATTATGGGTCGGTGTGTTCTGTTTTCATCGCTTTCTATCTAGAAGAAATCAGACATTCCATAAAAATCAAGAACAGCTCCGAGTCGAAGACGTTATTCTAAAAAAACAAAAAATTTTTGGATATGGGGAATCTTTGGCATGATAATTGGAATTCCAGGGGGTTTTATTTACCTTATAGTAGGCATCATTTTCAGTATCTATGGTGTGATCGGCGTATCTATAATTTTATTGCTGCTGGCAATCCTATTAGATTCAAAGGAACGGATAGGAAAGCCTTCATGGGGTATTAGCATTGGAAGCCTTGCACTGTTTTTTATTATTGTAAATATCCTTTTGCGTGTGTTAATGATAGATGATCATCTCCGATTTGACTCATGGGGTCTATCTATTTTATTTGTTAGTTTTTGTGGATCTTGGTTTGGTATGTTTTTCTTATATCGCTTATTAACAAAAAAAAGAATTACAGACTGAACTACTCCTAAAAAAACTGGACAATGAAATAAAGTGAAATTTGCCCTGCCCTAACTCGTGATATATAGAATAGTATAGGGTCAGATACTGTGATCAAAGTCAAGCATAAAAACTCTCTCCCTTTAATATATT
>JBHIEE010000004.1:0-52241 GCA_046760445.1 Candidatus Aminicenantia bacterium | reverse complement strand
GGGAGAGGAGGAAGCGGGATTAAAAGATTTTCTACACTCTCTTTTGATGCTCTTTGTCTGCCGGTTGTCCCAATCATTGAGGATATAATCCTATTCCTAAATTTGGGAAATTTTAGTATATAAAATAAAAATATTCTATTTATACCTTTGCATGAAATTGGGAACACTTCAGTAGTGGCAAGTGCAAAACCATTTGGAACCTCATCTGGGACTATTCCTTGCTTTCCATTCTCTAAAGACGGTGTAATTTTAGCTAAAAGTAGATCGCCACACTCGCAATAGGTAAAACTTTTTACATCCTTAATTGAACGAATTTCATATTTTGTATATATCCCTGTATCAGGAATATATTCCATTGGAATAAAAGCAACTTTTTCAACTTTACCGATTGATTTACTACTTCTGAATTCTGAAATATTTTCATCTCCTAATTTTACCACTTTCCAATCTTCAGGAATTTTACCGATAAAAGTTCGTTTAAATTTCTGTAAATCCATTTATTAAATCCTTTATGATTCCTCTTTACAATTTGTTTTCTTCTTCTACTTTTTCTACTTTCTTTTCTTCTTCCTTTTCTTCTTCACTAATAATCTTAACGGGTATTGGTACTTGTCCTAAAAAGAGACCCACAAGACTTCGGCGTATAATCTCTTGATCCAAGATTATATCAGCATGCCCTTGAGGAATATAAGCGCCTCTCATAATATGCTCTTTATCAAAATCGTACCCTAATGATTTTGCCATTTTAGAAAGCAAATCAGCAAGCAATTCCGTAGACTTTTGTGAACATAAATCGAGTTTTGTCTGATAATCAGGAGCGTTAGCATCTTTAGGGTAATTAGCAAAATTATTCAACAGTAATTTCCATGCTTCTTTAATTTCTTTATTATCATAAAACTCTATATCAATCATATTTAGGGCTTCGACATGCAAAGCAGAAAGAGGATTAGCTCTTGTTGCCATTAAAGTTTTAAAAATTTGCATTTTCCGATTTTTTTTCTCTTTTCTACTTTCAATAAATTTTTGTATTTGAACGGCTAAAATTGGGCCAATTAGAATCGCTCCAATAATTAGCCAATCATTTAAATTCATACCTTCCTCCTTTTTTATGTCACATTTTTTCAATTTTAATCATACTTCTTATTTTTTCTTTCTCCTCGCTTTCTTTATTATTCTCCCCTCAGAATTCATAACCCCAATTCCTTCCCACGGGTTGCATCTAAAGCATTCTGAATATTTTTATCATTTACGGCAATATATCTTACTTTTGGAGACCTTTTTACTTGATTAATCCCTTGATATATTCCATTTTTAGTAGTTTCAACCTCAATAACTCTATTTTTTGTTACTATATCAATACCCTTATGTTTTTTATATTTTACACCAAATTTTTTTGCTAAATTTTCAGCAATTTGTTCGTGTTTGCTTTTTGCCATAATTTACCTCTTTTTCCATCATCATTCTTCTATATATTTAAATTTCTGCTAATTCATTTCCACTCACAACCATACTAAGGAAAAAGCTCCAATCGTATAAAATGGTTGAAACTTTCTACTTGACAGACGGTTATCAAATATGTAAATGTTAATAATATGAAGGACAAAATAACAGAGAAAGATCTTTTAAAGGATTTTGATTCTATTTCAGAGGAATTAAAACAATATACAACAACAGATCCATATCTCAAGGTATACGAAAAGGATGTTAAGGAATTAGAGGATAAAAAGCCTTTTTTTGTCGTGCCTGCGGCTTTCACCTATATAATTTCCTCCTGTTAAAAATTCATCTGTCTTGCTCTTACTTCAATTCCACCATTTCTTGTGCATAAATATTTTGCAAGTCCCTTATTTCTTGTATATGTTTCTGTTCTAACATATATTTCCCATATCTTATTCCAAAATTCACTGTATTTATCTTCTTTCCTTATTTTTAACCCAAATTCTGCTGCTTCTTCTGAACTAATTGATCTCCCATGAGTATTTTTATCACCAACTTCAAAGAATTTTTTAACAACTTCATCTATTTCTTCTTCAGTTTTGTCCTTTAACATATTTTTCTTTAATACTTCTTTCGCAAGATTTTCCGTAGCATTCCGTGCTCTAACACATTCAATAATCCATGATGGGTCTTGCCTATTCAATAAATGTAAGAAAGGGGTCGGAGGTTGTCCAGTAGTTATTGCCCGTTTGGCGCTATTTATCAAATCAATATATGCGTCTATAAATGATTTGGCAGAGCGCATAATAGCAACGCCTTTCTCTTGAACAAATATCATTTGTGGATCTATTGGACCAAGTTTCGATGTATCACTCATAATAATTTCATCAGAACCCATTGCAATCAATGTTCCCGCACTCATTGCTGCATTTGGAATAATAACTTTAAAACTTTTTGAGTAACTCCTACAAACTCTTATAACATTAGCTGCTGCTTCAGGAGAACCACCAGGAGTATGTAGTAACAAATAAAGCTCGTTTTCTCTCAATTCAATAGACCTTAATATGTTCTCTATTATTTCTCCATCTTCATGTCCTATAGCACCAGCTGGATGACCAAATAATGCTATGTAACAGACAAGGTTAATATTAAATTTTTCCTCAAAATCTTTAATAAGTCTTTGGTGGATAGTGGGGGCATTAGAAATCTCATCCATTAAGTCAAAAATAAAACCTCTTTTTGGCATAAGAACCTCCTACAAAGATATTATCCAATTCTAATTCCTCTAATTTTCGTGCAAGTTCTTTATGAGAAGCAAGAATTTTACGAAGTTTTACAAAAGTGCGCATAATTTGTATATTGACTTGAATAGCTCTCTCACTACGCAGAACACTGGAGAGCATGGCAACACCTTGCTCTGTAAAAACATAAGGCCGGTATCGCCTACCTCCCCGGGATTTTGAGGTCACAATTTGTGATCTCAAATTGTTGAATTCATCTACAGTCAATTGGAACATAAAGTCTGATGGAAAACGACTGATATTTCGCTTTACACTCTGTAATAGTACTCTTGTCTCAACTCCATAAAGTTCTGCAAGGTCACTGTCCAGCATAACCTTATGACTACGGATTAAATAAATCTTCTTTTCAACCAGTTCCATAGGAATAATTGCTTGCGACTCCCTCGGTATTTTTTCTATATTTGAATTCTCAGACCTCTTCTTCATAACCGAGCTCCTTTAAATAATCCGCTATTTTATCCTCAAGTTTTTTTAATTCATCATTAATCTTTAAAAGTTCATTCCATTCACACTTAATATCTATTTCCTCAATCTCTTCTTCTGGGAAGACATAGAGACTAACATTCAGGTTGTAGTCATTTTCTTTTATCTCATCTAATGAGACAATTCTTGAAAATCCCTCTTCTTCTTTAAATTTTTTGTAAGTATCAGCTATTTTATTAATGTGTTTTTCTCCTAAACGATTAAGTTTTCTTACTTCTGGGTGTTGTTCAAATTCTCTGGATGCATTTATAAACAAAACTTTTCCTTTTCTTTCTTCTGGTTTATTTTTATTGAAAATTAATATTGCACCTGGTGCACCTGTATTGTAAAAAAGTTTTTCGGGTAATAGAATTACTGATTCAATTAAATCAGCCATTACGATTAATGTTCTTATTGATTTCTCTCTGCCTCCTCTAAAAAGGCATCCATTATCTATTACAACCCCAACTCTTCCTTTCTCATCATCTGCTGAAGCCAGCATGTGCTGAATCCATGCCCAGTCTGCAGATTGTTTTGTTGGAAATCCATATTGAAACCTTTCTCGCCAGAATTCTCCTTTTTTTAATCTTCCTTCATCATATCCATCCTGATTCCAAGGAGGGTTGGCAATTACTACATTAAATTTTTTAAGTTTATCTCCTTCTTTGATTTTAGAATTAACTAAGGTATCTCCATAAAAAAGCTGAGCATTTCTTATATCATGAATATAAAGATTCATTCTACATAGGGCAAGAGTTTTGTAATTATATTCTTGTCCATAAAGAAAGAGTTTATTAGCTTCCTCTGGTCCTTTTTCATTTTCAACATTTTTATATGAAATAATAAGCATACCTCCAGAACCACAGGCAGGGTCGTAGACACTCTCGCCTGGTTGAGGGTTAAGAATTTTAACAATAAGTTTAATTACTTCTCTTGGAGTATATACCTCACCCTCCTTTGCTTTTTGAGGAGCAAAATATCTTAAAATCCATTCATACGCATCCCCAAGTATATCTGGTGAAACATTGTGAAAAGATTTTGAGCTGAAAAGTTCTACAAGTTGTCTCAAGATTTCTGTATTTTCTCTGCTTGAAGTGAATTGAACAAAATCAATGTTTTCAAAAATATCTCTTAACTCAGGATTTCTTTCAGCAAGAGTTTTCATTGCCCTGGAGAAATTTTCTGTAAGTCTTGCCGGGTCTTTTCTAATATTTTCCCATAAAAATTCCTCTGGAATATCAAAATCATGGTAAACTGCATTCTTTGCTTCTTCTCTTGCTTCCTCTTCACTCAAGCCATCTTCGAGTGCTTCTTTGTAAACCCTTTCATAATCCTTTTCCCATTTGTCGCTTATTCTTTTGTAAAATAAAAGAATTAAAATAAAAGTATAATCAACTCTTGTTCTGATTAAATCAGCAGCTTTTTTTAAAAGGGATTCGAGTTCTCCCCGCGTAAGAGTTGATTTGTTTATGGAAAAGAGTTCAGAAATTATTTTTTGTTTACTTATTAATCTATAAATCCTTTTTCTTGCATCCTGAGGGTCAAAATCTACTTTGAGCCAGCCTCTTTTTCTGAGTTCGGAGAGGATAACATTAACTTGGTCCTCGCTATCTTTATTTTTTTCTTGAAGAATCTTAGAAGCTTGCTCAAATCTGAAAGTTGAATCCCCAAATTCTTCCCATAAACTATCATATCTTCTTTCTAACCATTTCGGAATTTCCATAAGCTTTCTCCTTTTAATTTTAAAAGATAATCAATTAACATATTCACTTATATATTATAAGCGAAAATTTCAATTTGTCAAGAGGGTATTGCAAATAGTAAAATTTTAAAACCTAAATTCCAAAAAACAAATACCAAACAATATCTAATAACCCCTTCGGCCCGAGCTCACTTCGTGCCGAGCCACAGTGCGAGGCAGGACGAGGGCAAATGACCAAAATAAATTAGTTTGGAAAAGAAATTCTGTATTGACAAGCTGAGGTTATTTGATTATAGTTATCCTATTCTTTTGGACGGATTTTATCGTTTAATTTTAACTAATAGTGAAAAATAATGTTAATAGAGGAATTAATTCCAGTGCTAAAAAAGAGCCGCAAAATTGCTATTCTTACTGGGTCTGGTATTTCAGCAGAAAGCGGAATACCAACTTTTCGAGGGGAAAATGGATTGTGGAGAAAATATAGAGCAGAGGAATTAGCTACTCCTTCTGCTTTTTTCAGGGATCCAAAATTGGTCTGGGAATGGTACGACTGGCGGCGTAAGATAATTGCTCCAGTCGAACCCAATCCAGGACACAGAGTATTAGCTTCCTGGGAAAAGCGATTCCCGGAGTTTGACATAATTACCCAAAACATAGATGGCTTACATCAAAAAGCTGGTTCCCAAAAAACAACTGAACTTCACGGTAATATATGGCAAGTTAAATGCACAAAAGAGGAAATTATCTCCAATAATTTTGAAGTTCCTCTTAAAGAAATCCCTCCACTATGCCCTAAATGTCACTCTCTTCTCCGACCAAATGTTGTCTGGTTTGGGGAATCTTTAAATGAGAATAATTTAAATCAAGCAATCAAGATCAGCTCACAATGTGAAATAATGTTTGTCATTGGCACTTCAGCTGTGGTTCAACCAGCTGCTTCACTTCCCTATTTAGCCCTAAGGGAAGGAGCAAAAATTGTTGAAATTAATATAGAACCAACCCCGCTTACTTCTCAAGTTCATTTCTTCCTTCAAGGCAAAGCAGGAGAAATATTACCAGAATTAAATGAAAGACTATTGAAAAACCCCACTTAAACTGTTTCAACCTTATTTTTTTGACAAGATGATTATCTTTAGTTATACTTTATAAGTAAAAGTAAAATAAAAAAATTTTACTTTTGGAGGTAAAAATGGCACTTACTTCATCAAAAATATCAGCAAAAGGTCAAGTAGTTATTCCTAAAGAATTTAGAAAAAGATTAGGAATCAAGGCAGGTGACAAAATCAGATTTAGACTTATAAAAGAAGGCATTTTAATTACTCCGATAAAAGAAAAGAAAGAAACAAAAGATTGGAGAGAATGGGTAGGAGCTTTAAAAGGTCCTGGAAAAAGCATTATTGATTCTCTCTTAGAAGAACATAAAAAGGAGAGAAAAAAATATGAAAAAAGAATCAAATAGTCCTATTCAAAAAGAATATGTTTTTGATAGTTTTGCTTTTATTACCTTAGTTGAAAAGGAAAAAGAATTTGAAAAAGTATTGGAAATACTGAAAAAAGCCGAAAAAAAAGAAACTTCTGTCTATTTAAGTAAAATAAATGAAGGAGAAATTTATTATTTAATCTATAAAAATAGAGGAGCATCTTATGCAGAAAAATTGAGAAACGATTTTAAAGCTGGAGAATTTCCCATAGAAATAGTTTCTTCTTCAGATAGAAGAGTTGAGGAAGCAAGTGAAATAAAAGCAATGTATCCAATTTCTTATTCTGATGCTTTTGCAGCTCAACTTGCTTTTGAGAAAAATGCTGTCCTTGTCACAGGAGATCCTGAATTCAAAGCCTTAGAGGAAGAAGATTTGTTTGATATTTTATGGATTTCTAAATGAGTAAATCAAAAGAATATAGAATTAAAATTAAAGAATTACCCTTAGAAGGTAGACCAAGAGAAAGGTTGTTTCATTTCGGTGTAGAAGCTCTTTCTGATACCGAACTTTTAGCCATTATTTTAAGGCTGGGAACAAAAGATGTCTCAGCCTTAGATTTAGCCAATCAGATTCTTAGAGAAGTTAAAGGAATTAGAGGGCTTTCTAAAAAAAGTTTTGCAGAGTTATCCAAATTCAGAGGAATAGGCCAAGCAAAAGCAGCCCAAATTGTTGCTTCTTTTGAACTTTCTAAAAGAATAACTTCTTTTCAGGAGAAAAAAATAAAAATAAAAACTCCTCAAGATGTTGTCTCTTATCTTATTCCAAAATTAAGATCATTAAAAAAAGAATATTTTGGAATTTTAATGTTAGACTCAAAAAATAAATTAAAAAAAGATAAGTTTATTTCAGTTGGTGATCTAAACTCAAGTGTCGTTCATCCCAGAGAAATTTTTCATGAAGCTATTTTAGAATTAGCCTCGTCAATAATTCTTTACCATAATCATCCCTCAGGTGAACCTGAACCGAGTGAAATCGACAAAGAATTAACCTCGAAAATTGTTCGAGCAGGGAAAATCTTATCTATTGATGTTTTAGATCACATTATAATAGGAGATGAAAACTATTTTAGTTTTAAAGAAAAAGAACTAATATAGAAAATGTCAAATGCCAAAGTTCAAATATCAAATAAGAAATCTGAGACTATGAGATTGAGAGACTACGAGATTAGACATTTTAATAAGTCTCAAAGAATCTCAATGAGTTTCAATAAATCTCAATTTATTCATTTGACATTTTTGAAATATTTTTAGAAAAACTAAGCTATTACGATGCAAGAAAATAAGTTTATTTATTTTGATTGTTTAGCAGGAATAAGCGGCGATATGATTTTAGGAGCCCTGATTGATTTAGGAATCTCTCCTGTGGAGTTCGACCAAGAAATTAAAAAATTATCTCTACCTGTTGAAATAAAAATATATAAAGTAAAAAGAGCCTCCTTACAAGGAACTAAAGTAGATGTTAAAACAGCCAAAAATCAAATTAAACCGCGAAAATTAGCTGATATCCAGGAAATAATTGAAAAAAGTAAATTTTCAAAACGCGTGAAAGAAACCTCCCTCTCCATCTTTAAAAATCTATATAATGCTGAATCTAAAGTTCATGGTCTTCCTATCAATCAAATTCATCTTCATGAAGCAGGAGCAGATGATGCCTTGGTTGATGTCTTAGGGTGCTGTCTTTTACTTGAAAAACTTGAAGTAAAGACTATTTATTCTTCTCCATTGAATTTAGGCCAAGGGTGGATAAAAGTAAGTCATGGAATTTTGCCGGTTCCTCCTCCCGCGGTAGGTGAGCTTTTAAAAAATGTGCCTGTTTATTCTGCATGGGTTAAAGAAGAATTAGTCACTCCTACTGGAGCAGCCATTATTTCTACATTAGCTAAAACCTTTGATTCATTTCCTGAGATGAAATACGAAAAAATCGGTTATGGTGCAGGCACAAAAGATTTTCCTGATTTTCCTAATTTACTGAGAGCTTTTTACGGAAAAAAGGAACTCATCGGAAAAAAAGAACATGTTTTGGCTATTGAAACCAATATAGACGATGTTAGTCCTCAACTTCTTGGTTATTTTTTTGACCAGGCTTTTCAATTAGGCGCATTGGATGTTTTTCTTACCCCTATTGTGATGAAAAAAAATAGATTAGCAACAAAATTGACCATTCTGGCTAATGCTGATAAAATAAATAACTTAATAGAAGCTATCTTCAGAGAAACGACTTCAATTGGTGTTAGATACTTTCCGGTTGAGCGAGTTGTTTTAGAAAGAAAGATTGAAAAAGTGAAGGTACTCAACCAAGAAATTAAAATAAAAGTGGCTTATTTTAATGATCAGGAAATAAATATTCAACCTGAATTTTCCGACTGTGAAGAGGTTGCTAGAAAAACGAAAAAATCTATGAAAGAAATTTATCAATTGGCTATAAGTCAATATCTCAGCGGTAAACAAGGACTCAAGATTAAAAGCTGACATTGTATAAGTGCTGCAGTGCCTAAGTTGACCGCAGCACTGCACACTGCAGCACAGCAGCACTTATACAGTTGAATTAAAAGCAGATTAAGTAGTAATAGTTAGAAAGAAATATTATTTTGTTATAAGGAATTTATTAGCGAGGAGAACAAAGTGGATTTAAAAAAAATCGAACAAGGAGTTAGATTAATTTTAGAAGGAGTAGATGAAGACCCAAATAGACCTGGTTTAAAGCGAACACCTGCCAGAGTAGCCCGAATGTTTTCTGAAATTTTAGGAGGAATAAAAGAAGATCCGGCTGAACAATTAAAGGCTATAGAAGAAGAGAAACACGATGAAATGGTTTTAATAAAAAATATTCCTCTTTATTCAATGTGTGAACACCATTTACTTCCTTTTGCTGGGGTGGCTCATGTGGCTTATATTCCTTCTGAAGGAAGAATTGTCGGCTTAAGTAAATTAACTCGGGTAGTAGATATTCTTTCGCGACGACTTCAGGTTCAGGAAAGGCTAACCAAACAAACTGCTGACTTAATCGACCAATGTTTAAAGCCACTTGGGGTAATGGTTGTTATTGAGGCAGAACATATGTGCATGTCAATGAGGGGAGCTAAAAAGCCTAAATCATTGACTATTACTTCTGCTGTCAGAGGATCATTTCGCCGTCATCCTGAAACAAGGGTAGAGGCTTTAGCTTTAATAAAAGGTTCAGCCTACCTGCCACCAGGCGAGGAGGTTTGATTTTTGAAAAATAATAGTTCTCTAAACTCTTCATCCAAAGAAACATTTTACATCACTACTCCAATTTATTATGTCAATGATGTTCCTCATATTGGACATGCCTACACCACAATAATCGCTGATGCTATTGCTCGATTTGAGAGACTTCTCGGAAAAGAAGTTTTTTTCCTTACAGGCACAGATGAACATGGACAAAAAGTTCACAAAGCAGCTAAAGAAAAGGGATTATCCCCAAAGGAATTAGCAGATAGGGTGGTAGTGAGATATAAAAAGTTATGGAAGGAACTTAATATTTCTTATGACTTCTTTATCAGAACTACCCAAGAAACTCATGAAAAAGGAGTCCAGGAAATATTTCATAAGCTTAAGGAAAAAGGAGATATTTATAAAGGAACCTATCAAGGATGGTACTGTATTTCCTGCGAAAATTTTCTTTCCGAAGATGTTCCCCTGAATGAAGATGGAACAAAAATCTGTCCCGATTGTGGCAAACAGGCTGAAGTTGTTTCTGAAGAGTGTTATTTCTTTAAATTATCAAAATATCAAAAACCCCTTCTCAATTTTTATCAAAAAAACTCAAACTTTGTTCAACCAAGAAGTAGAATGAATGAAGTAATCAGTTTTGTCAAAAGTGGCCTGAAAGATTTAAGTATCACTCGAACAACAGTAGAATGGGGTATTCTCGTTCCTGAAGATTCCAAACACACTATCTATGTCTGGTTCGATGCTTTACATAATTATCTCACTGGAATTGGGTATAACTGGGATTTGAAAATTTTTAAAAAATTCTGGCCAGCTAACTTGCATCTTATCGGCAAAGACATTCTCAGATTTCATGCTGTTTACTGGCCTGCTTTTCTGATGGCTGCTGAGCTTCCTTTGCCACAAACTGTTTTTGGTCATGGGTGGTGGTTAAAAGATAAAACAAAGATGTCAAAATCAAAAGGAAATGTCCTTGATCCATATATCATTTTAGATGCCTTTGGCTCAGATCCTTTAAGGTATTTTTTATTGCGAGAAATTCCCATTGGACTGGACGGGAATTTTTCTCATCAAGGTTTTCTCCATCGGGTAAATTCAGATTTAGCTAATGATTTGGGCAATCTAATTTCTCGGACTCTAACAATGATCATCAATTACTTTAATGGTCAAATAAATGAAATAGCAGATGAAAATAAAGATGACAAAAATATAAGACTTGCTTTTGAGCAGATAAAAGAAAAAGTAATAAATCTTTCTAACCAATATGCTTTGAATAGAGCCTTAGAAGAAATCTGGAAATATATTAATTTGCTTAATAAATATCTGGCAGAAAATGAGCCCTGGAAATTAGCCAAAGAAAGAGAAAAAAAAGAAAGATTAGCTCGAATCCTTTATCAGACAGCAGCTGGAATAAGAGGAATTGCATATTTAATTTATCCAGTTATGCCTGGTTCCGCTCAAAAAATCTGGCATTTATTAGGAGAGGAAAAGAAAATAGAATCAGAATTTTTTAATGAATTAAAATTCGAAAATTTTAGACTTGGTCAAAAAATAAAAAAGCCAGAATCCTTATTCCCTCGAGTGGATTTAAAAACTTTCCTTGAAGAATCAGCAAAGAAGGAGGAAAAAATGGAACAAATAGCTTTTGAAGAATTTAAGAAAATGGAGTTAGTGGTTGGAGAAATTTTAAAAGCAGAAAGAGTAGAAGGAACTGAAAAACTCTTAAAATTAGAAGTGGATATCGGAACTGAAAAAAGGATAATGGTTGCCGGGGTGGCTGATGTATATCCTCCTGAAACATTAGTTGGCAAAAGAATAATTGTTATTGCCAATCTTAAGCCAGCCGTAATCAGAGGAATTGAATCTCAAGGAATGCTTTTAGCCGCTGACTTAGAAGGAAAACCAATCATTCCTTTTTTCGAAGAAGATGTCCCGCCTGGCACAAAAGTTCGCTGAAATCTTGGTAAAACCAACATTGAGACAGACCTCTCAGATTCCTCTTTCGCCTTTGACATATAAATTATTATGCAATAAATTTATTCATAAGGAAGATATTGGAATTGAAAAAGATGATAGATGACTTCTCGTAAAAAGATCGGGAACTGCCTTAACGAAGGTAACCATATAATTATTTTTTTAGTTTATAAGAGCTTATGAAGTAAATTATGAAAAGGAATTTGATTTTCATCTTTCTTATTCTTGGATTAACTCTCTTCTTTTTGTGGTATAGCTCGCCCGAGCAAAAAATAAAGAGAAGTCTAACTGACCTTAGAAAATCTGTGGAAAAGGAAAAAGAAAGTAAAGTTTTAGACAAAATTGCCTCTTTTTTCAAATATTATCAATATGACAAAAACGACATCGCTCGGGACTGCGAAATGTTCTTCAATAGTTACGACCGTATAAGAATAGAAATAAAAGACATTAATATTAAGGTAAAGAAGAAAAAAGGTGTTTCTTCTTTTAGGCTGAAAGTATTAGCTCGCTATGGAGGTTATTTTTTTATTCTCGTGGGAGGAAGAAGGGAGTTTGAGGAAGTAGAATTCTACTGGAAAAAAGAAAATGGAAAATGGAAAATATTCACCTGCTCTTTTCCCACACTCAGAAAATGGATTTCAATTCGCCCCAAAAAACAAAGAGAGAAAAAATATATTAAGATTTAATTTTCTGAAAAATCAATAGTCGGAAAATTTATTTTAAGTGATTCTTTAACCAATCGGCATACTTCCTTTTCGTAACTTGCCATTTCTTCTTTATCGGGCAATTTTTTTCTCCATTCACTCAAAATTTTTTGAGTCCTTTTAAAAACCTGAGCCTCAATTTCAAATAAAAGAGGCAAAACTCCTTTTTCCCGATAATTTTTAAGTCTTGTTATATTTAAATATTGCTTATTATTTCCCCTTTGCTCTGGGTATAGGTATAAGGCTAATATTAGGGAAAACTGATTGAAAGGTGCTAATTCTGAGCCAGATAATTCCTGAGGAATAAAACCCGCTGCTGCCCAAAGGGGAACAGCTACACCACAGATGGGTGCTCCTAAAATAACCCACATTGTGGAAAGTAGAGGGTTTTCATCGGGTTTAACTCCGTGAAAGACAGTTACTGAAGCAGTAGTGTAGCGATTAATAGTGTCATTAGTATGAATATAAATATCTTCACTACAGAAATTATTAAACTGAGAGGAGAAAGGATAAGAACAGACTTTTTCATTAACTAAATCTCGACTGACTTCTCTTAGAATAAACCTGTAGTCAAGCCCATTCTTTGCTGCTGCTCGAGTGAAAAGTTTTTGAGCTCTATTAAACCGAATATAACCTCCTCCTTTATTGGGAGATGCTGTGAAAGCATAATTTGTTCGGACGATAAATCCTTGAGGTGCAACGCGAGGATCATTGGCATCAAATTTGATATAATTTTGACTGCTCGTTTCAAATAAACAGGCATTTCCTTCAGCATCAATCACACCAAAATTAGCTGCGATTGCCCGTCGTCCATTTGTTTTTTTCAAAAGCGCCTCCACCTCATCAACCGAATCACAAGTTCCTAAAACAAGTTTCATAAATTTCCCATTTCCCTCATCCTTTTGGTCTTTTAGAATTAAATCAGGAGAAGCTGAATTTATAATCGCCAGTCCCTGGGTATTAATTCCAGCCCAGATATTAATTGCTTTTTTATCACTGGCATTAATAATGCCTATAAAGTCATGCTTTGGCCCTTTTAAAAAAACCACTTTATTCTTCAAGTATTTAGTATCCCTATTCTTCCACAACAAAGGTCTTCCATCAGGTGTTGCATTGCCAGAAACGACAGCCACTGTGCAGGGAAAAATTTGGAGGAAAGAAAGGAAAAAGAAAATCAAAAAGACTGGGGAAAATATCTGAATAAAATAATTCTTTCTCATTTTCATCTCTCCCCTTATTTTTCAGAAAGGCGTTTCACCCGTTTGTAAACTTTTCCAGATAAAAGCAATTTATAATTTTTCCTTCAATATTTAGATTTCTTTCTTTATAAAATTCTGAATTCGACTACGCATTAACTCAAGATTGGGAACAACTAAAAGAACATCTTCATCCGTAGTCAACTTCAACTTGGTATTTCTTAGACCAATGTATTCTACTTCACCCAACTCACCTGAAGGGAGTTTTATCCGATCTCCGAGTTTAAATGGCCGATCAACCATAATAATAAAACCAGCTAACATATTGGCTATAATCTCCTGTGAGGCAAGGGCTATAGCTAAGGAACCAACACCTAAAGCAGCTAAAAGGGCTGAGATATTCTGCCCAAAATGAGAAAGAATCATCATCAGAGCAATAAGATAAACGGCAATTTTCATTATCCTACTGATTATAGGGAGAAATTCATCATCAATTCTTGTCTCTGTTTTACGGGCAACATTCTCTTGATACCAACTGAGGAGAAGATCAAATACTTTTGAAATTAAGTAGACACTGGCAAGAACAATGAACACATAGGCCGCAGCATCAATAAATTCTAAACTCTTTGAACTGAAACGAAGTCTCCTCAAAACAAGATAGGCACCAATGAGCAGAAAGATAAAATAGATTGGCTTCCTTATCTTTTTAATAACTGCCTTTTTCATAAAATATCTTTTCCCCATCGAATCTTTTAACCTACCTATCAAAAAAATAGTCAATTTGGCTAAAAGCCAGAATAGGAGAAGAATCAACCCAGAAAGAATAATTTCCCTAATAATAAGAGGAATACCTTCTAATCTTAATACTTGAAATATTTTCATTTAATCACCTCCATATAAACTGAGCGTTTTCGACTTTGAAAACCTAATTGTAATGCGGATTTTCAAAGCATCATTTTTAGTTTCACCTCCACATAAATTAAACTCTAAATCCTAAGCACTAATTTCTAAACAAATTCAAAATCCAAATGATCAAAAATTCAAAACAGTATAAAAAAATATTTGTTTCGGTCATTTGTCCCGAGTGCTCGGGATGGTATTGTTTAGTATTTCGAATTTAGAATTTAGTATTTTTGTTCTATCTTTACTCATATATTGAGATCCCCCATCTCTTAATAATATCTCTATTATCATTTGGAAACTCTTTATACTGGAAAATAATGGAATTAGAAATCTTTGTTTTTCATTAATTGGAAGATATTTATGGTGGAAAAAGACCACCAAGAAAAGATTTTAATTTTTTCTAATTTCCTCCTTTGGAACGAAAATAATCTTCGATAATCTGACGATGGTCGAAAGCAAGTGGAAAATTAATCTCTTCCTGGGTAAAAACTCCAATTTTTTGAGCATCATCTCCAGGAACTGGCTTGCCCGAAGCCCGAGCAACAAAAACAATGGAAATGGTGTGAAATCTTGGATCTCGACCTGGCTCGGAATAAGTGTGAAACTGGGCAATTAATTCAATATCCAAGGAAGTTTCCTCTTTTGCTTCTCGAATGGCTGCTTTCTCTAAGGACTCTCCATAGTCAACAAATCCACCTGGCAATGCCCAACCATAAGGGGGATTTTTTCTCTCAATTAAAACTATCCCCTCCTTCCCATCTTCTCTTTCAATTTCGATGATAATGTCTACTGTTGGAATCGGATTCCTGTGTTTCATTGGAGCTTTATATCAGAAGTATGAGTATTTCCGCTTTCGATTCTTTTATTATTTTTTAGTCTTTCAATTTAAATTTCTTTTCTAATTTCTCTAATTTCTTGACAATGCCGCCATATTCCAGTTCTTTATAAGAAAGCATAGCCGCTCCTGAAAATCCCTGTTTCCGTATAGCAATTGCCTTTTCAGCAACCTTATCCCGCACATAATCCCAGAAGGGATGATCAAAAACATCAACCGGACCAGTAAATTTCCCTTCCCTCACACTAAAAGCCGCACCAGTTATTATTGGAGGACCATCAAAGAAAGAGATTGTTGCACTAAGTTTACAGGGCATAAGAGGGCCAATATGACTCCCTCTCATAAATCCAGCAACATAATGTCCGATTTCAAAAACAGAAAGAATTTCTCCGGTGGCCGGAAATTCCCCTTGAACTCTGACCAAAGCCACTGGATCATCCTTGCCAGTGTATTTCCCAGCAATATTATGTAATCTGCTTGTACTCAACGCTGCAGCTACTTCCCCTGAACCTCGACTATGAATTCTTTCAATCACATATCTTTCATTATCTCTGAGAAGAGCAGCAATATCATATATATCCTCAGGAGCATTCAGCTCGATGAATTTATCTTTTTCCGTATACTCAACATCAATAATAGTAAATTTAAACCCCTCAGCCATTTTTGGGCTGAGCATTAATCCAGCACAATACATTGGATCAACAAAAGCTAAATAAAAGGGAAGATTGTAAGCTCCTGGATCTGTTTTATCTGCAGCGAAAAAGATAAATGGTTCATTGGGCCTTTCCTCAAATTCCATCTCAGCCACTGCTGGACCCATTCCTTTTACATTGCCACTGAAAGCATCTACTAACAAATCTTGCCCTGCTCCATAAAGTCCCTGTCTTTTAGCCACTTCAGTGCCTGACATAAATGCTTCCCAAGCTAACTTATGAATTTTTTCATCAAGCTCTCCTCTTTCATGAGTCATCAAAATCGCCACATCATCTCCAGTTGAACTAACATATAAATCAATAATTAAATTCTTCCCATTCTCTTTTACAAATCTTTCTACTTCTTCTATTAACTCTTTACTTGGAGTAATATGACCACCAACACTCCCGATGTCAGCTTTAATGACGCTTAAAGTTACTTTCATTTTTTTGCCTCCTCAATAAATTAAATATTTAGATAATGACCTAAATGATTTTAATTTTTCTTGGTTGAATTGTCAAATAATTCTGATTGTGCTATCTTTTTAAATTAAATAAAATTGTTTGTCCTTCCTTAGGGATCTCTTCAAGTTCAATTTCTTCCTCGGGTAGTTATTCTGGCAGAAGTTATTCTTCAACTTCATCTCATGAAACTCCATTAGGAAGTCCATCTGGAGCGGGTTCGACAAAAGGGAAAAAACGAAAGATAAATAAGGCTATTTAACTAAAGCAAACATTTCTCTCACTGCTTGCTCGAAACCAACAATAGTTGCCTGAGCAATAATAGCAAAACCAATACTTAACTCTTCTATTTCTTTTATTTCCGTAATGGGTAAAACATTTTGATAATCCAGCCCATGACCAGCAGCAACTTTCAACCCCAACCGGTACCCAAAACTGGCTGCTTCTTTTATCTTTTCCAGTTCTTTTGAAGCCTCTTCCTTTTTAGCTTCAGCATATTTTCCCGTATTTATCTCTATTATTGGTGCACCAACCCGATGAGAGGCTTTAATCTGCTCTAAATCAGGGTCAATAAATAAACTAACCTCAATCTTTGCTTGAAGTAAATCCTGAACAAAGCTTTTTAAATGATCCTGATGAAGGACAACATCTAATCCTCCTTCAGTGGTTAACTCTTCCTCTCTTTCTGGGACCAGGGTCACCATATCTGGTCGATAAGTTAAAACTATCTTCTTCATCTCTGTGGTAGCAGCCATCTCCAGATTTAACTTTGTCTTGATTGTTTTTCTTAAAATGTCTAAATCTCTTTCCTGAATATGTCTTCTATCTCCTCTTAAATGAATGACTATTCCATCTGCCCCAGCCAGTTCAGCTAAAAAAGCAGCGAAAACAGGATCAGGCTGTGTACTCATTCTGGCTTGCCTGATAGTGGCAATATGATCGACATTCACACTTAACTTCATCTTACCTCCCTTTCTTTCATTTCAAGATGTTTTTTCATTCTTGCACTTTTCATAAATACTTTTTAATCCCTTCAGCTATTTGATGAGCATACCTTTCAATATCTTGATATTTCTTTCCTTCAACCATAATTCTTATTTTAGGTTCCGTGCCAGAATATCGGATATTAACTCGCCCTTCTTTATTTAATTTCTGTTCAACATATTTAATTAATTTGACAATTTCTGGAAATTGAGTTAAGTCTTTTTTTTCTTTTACCTCAACATTGAGGAGAATTTGGGGGAATTCTTCCATCCCCTGAGCCAATTCAGATAGGCTTTTCTCCTGATCAATTAAGGCTTCCATCATTTTTAAACTGGTTAATATTCCGTCTCCAGTAGGAAATATATCAAGAAAAATAGTATGTCCTGACTGTTCGCCACCTAAACTCGACCCTCTCTTAATCATCTCTTCCAAGACATACTTATCTCCCACTGGAGTTCGAATTAATTCAAAACCCCTTTTCTCAAGTGCTAATTCTAATCCCAAATTACTCATCGTGGTGGCAACTATCTCGGGAGTTCTAAGCTGTCCTTTTTCTTTCATAAATCCGGACAAAATAAATAAAGTATAATCTCCATTCAATATTTTACCTTTTTCATCCACCCAGATTGCCCGATCAGTGTCTCCATCATAAGCGATTCCTATATCAGCTTTATTCCTTACTACCTCCTGGACTAAAAACTCGGGATGAAGAGAACCACAATTTAAATTTATATTCTTCCCATCTGGCTGGTTATTAATTGGGATAATATCAAATCCAAGTTCTGAAAAGACCTGAGGAGCTATCGCAAAAGAAGCGCCATTACTGCAATCAACCACGATTTTGATATTTTTACCCGAAAGTGTTCGGGGAAATTGACTCTTTAGGAATTTCACATACTCCAGAGAAAAAGAAGGCTGAGATATTACCTCTAAATCATTTTCTTTTCTTTCGGGGATTTCTTTAGAGACAACAATTGCTTTCTCGATCTCCTCTTCTATAACTGGTGAAATTTTTCTCCCTCCCGAGGAGAAAATTTTAATTCCATTGTCATAAAAAGGATTATGAGAAGCAGAAATAACTACCCCAGCTGAATAATTAAATTTGACAGTCAGATAGGCAACTGCTGAAGTGGGAATAATCCCGGCAGAGAAATCTTGTCCTCTCCCACTTCTAATCCCCTCTATAAGAGCCTTCTCCATCCATTCCCCTGATTCTCTGGTATCACGACCAATAAGTACTACTGGCTCTTTTTCTCTTTTCTTTAAATAGGAGACTAAAGTTCGACCGAGGGTATAAATTGAAGAGTAATCTAAAGGAAATTCCCCTGCTCTGGCTCGAATCCCATCAGTGCCAAAATATTTCGGCATTTTATTCCATCTTCTTTTTTAGACTCTAAAATAGGGATTGTCAATCAGTTTTCTTGCTTTTCTTCTCGACTGACTCATTCTTCTCAACAGGTTCCTCAATAGAAACAAGAATAATTTTTATCTTCACTTCTGTATCAGAGGCCAATCTTAAATAGGGATTGGGCAAAATTAAACTTGGTTTTAATTCCACATTAGTAGATTCTAAACTTGAAATGTCAATTGGGGCAGTAGTGATCACTTCTTCCTGGGAAACTTTGCTTTCAGGGCCCTGAACCTTAACTTCTGGAGGAATAACCTCTATCCTCTCAATTTTTAAATTAGGAGGCAACTCACCAATAATATTAGATTCTATTTTTAGATAAACTTCTTTTATTCTTTCTAATTTTAGCCTCACTTTATTGGGTGTTATTCTCACCACTTTGGCTCCAGAAGGAAGAGCAATCATATCCTTATCTAAGGGATACTCTTCTTGAAGAGGAGTTGCTCCTTCTAAATTTAATTTAGCCACCACAGTAGATGAAGTTATTTGTTCAAGAACACTCTTTGACGCCCTAATAATGACATCAATAGTTGGTGGTGGTTTCTCCACTATCTCCATATTGGACGGAATATTATGTGGTTCTAAAGGAATGGTCAAGTTTTTATCTGAAAATGTTTTTACTCGGGGAATTAAAGTTATCCATAAAATAAAAGAAAGTAACAAAGAAAATAATTTCAATTCCCAGTTGTTAAGAAAAAAATCACGAATCTTCTTTTTCATTTTCCTTCCAGATAATTGAGTAATCTTTTTAACAATTTCTCTCTATCAAAATTCCTTTCCAAGTTTCCTTTAATAGCTAAAGAAATCTTGCCTGTTTCTTCAGAAACAACCACTACTGCAGCATCTGTTTCCTGAGAAAGGCCAACTGCTGCTAAATGTCTTGTTCTTGGACTGAACTCCTCCCCTAAAGTATGAGTGGGAGGAAGAGGAAGAAGACAGCCAGCCGCAGTAATTTTATTGTTTTGAACAATTACTGCTCCATCATGGAGAGGAGATCGAGGAAAGAACAAGCTGATAAGTAAATCACGGGAAACTTCAGCTCCAATTTTAGTTCCTCGATCAGCATAGCCCTTTAAAGCAATCTCTTTCTCGATGGCAATCAAAGCACCAATCTTTTTCTGAGAGAGAAAATCAGCAGCCAGGACAATTTCTTCTAGACTCTCTTTAGATGTCCTAGAGGAAAATGGACGCCGCCGTAATGTTCGGGAACCAAGCTCAGCTAAAAATCTTCTTATTTCTTCTTGAAAAAGAACAATAATAGCAATAATTAAGTAGGTAAAGAAATTTCTAATTAACCAATTAGAAGTAGTCAAGCTTGTCCATTTAGTAACAATATATAAAAAGCCAATAATCGCCAAACCAACGGCCATCTGGTAAGCTTTGGTGTCTTTGATTAATAAAAATAAATGATAAAGGATAAATGAGACTAAAAAAATATCAATTAGATCAACAAAACTGAACTGAGACAGAGCATTAATTACCTCAGACATTTATTCTTTTTTAACCTAAGGAGTATTAACCGAATTAAAGGAAAGAATGGATTCAGCCATTACAACTGCTTTTTTGACTTCCGCTACATCATGCACTCGGACAATATGAGCTCCCCTTTCGAGAGCGATAATTGAAGAAACAATCGTTCCTTCCAGCCTCTTATCCTCAGGTTCCTCAAGAACCTGACCAATAAATGATTTTCTTGAAGGGCCAATCAGGATAGGTCTATCTAAAATTTCTAAAAATTGTAATTCATTTATTATTCTCAAATTATCCCGCCAAGTTTTACCAAAACCAATTCCAGGATCAATTATTATTTGTTCTCTTTTAACTCCATTTTTAACTGCTTTGTTTATCCTTTCCTCAAGAAATGAGTTTATCTCTTGAAGGAGATTCTCATAAACCGGATTTATCTGCATTGTCTTAGGCGCGCCCTTCATATGCATTAACACAAGAGGAACGTTTCTTTCAGCAACAATTGACACTATTTTGCTATCGAATCTGAATGAGCTTATATCATTCACTATCTCAGCTCCCTCATCAAGAGCTGCTTTAATAACCTGAGATTTATTAGAATCTATAGAAATAAAGGCATGTGTTTTTTCTTTTAATTTTGAAATAACAGGAATAACTCTTTTTAATTCTTCTTCAACTGGAATAAAGTCTGAGCCAGGTCGAGTGCTTTCTCCTCCGACATCAATAATATCCGCCCCTTCAGCAGCAAGTTCTAACCCCCTATCAACTGCTTTAGCTTGATCAAAATAAAGACCTCCATCGGAAAAAGAATCGGGGGTGACATTTAAAATACCCATTATCCAAGTTCTTTCTCCTAAGGTATAATTCTTTCCTCTGATTTCAATCTTAAATCTCTTTCTCATGCTTCGGCTAAATCTGGCTTTTTAACTGATGGACTCTTCTTTATTTTCCTTTTTTCAGGCTTCTTAACCGTTACCTTCCCTTTAACGGGTTCTTTTTTTACTCGAGGTAATTCTTTTCCTTCAATAATATTCTTTATTTCCTCAGAATTAAGAACTTCTTTTTCAAGCAAATACTCGGCAATTCTGATTAATTTGTCTTTATTTTTCTCTATTATCTGGCGAGCTTGAGTGTAACTCTTATTAATTATTTTCTTAACCTCCTCATCAATTTTTTTCGCTGTGTTTTCACTAAAATTCTTATTCATCGCCAGATCCCGGCCCAAAAAAATTAAATCATCTCTCTCCCCAAAAGTCAGTGGTCCCAAATCAGACATTCCCCACTCACAAACCATCTTTCGAGCAATTTCAGTGGCTTTTTCAAAATCATTGGCTGCCCCAGTAGTCAATTTATCTAAAACTACCTCCTCTGCTATCCGACCGGCAAGGAGAACAGCCAACTGGGCTTCCAGATAATTCTTTGAGTAAGTATATCGATCATCAAGGGGAAGTTGCTGAGTTACTCCCAAGGCAAGCCCACGGGGAATAATAGTCACTTTGTGAATGGGATCAGCTTCTGGCAATATGGCTGCGACTAAAGCATGTCCTCCCTCATGATGAGCAGTACTTCTTTTTTCCTCTTCACTAATTATCAGACTTTTTCTTTCAGCTCCCATTAAAACTTTATCTTTGGCATATTCCAAATCTTTCATTTGAACTTTATCCTCTTCATAGCGGGCAGCAATTAAAGCCGCTTCATTAACTAAATTGGCTAAATCAGCTCCTGAGAAGCCGGGCGTAGATCGGGCAAGAACTGACAAATCTGTATCATCGGCCAAGGGAATCTTCCGAGTATGGACTTTTAAAATTTCCTCTCTTCCTTTCACATCCGGCATATTAACCACAATCCTTCGGTCAAACCTCCCAGGCCTTAAAAGTGCTGTGTCTAAAATGTCTGGTCTGTTAGTTGCAGCAATAAGGATAACTCCTTCATTGGAATCGAACCCATCCATTTCAACTAAAAGCTGATTAAGGGTTTGCTCACGCTCATCATGGCCGCCACCCAAGCCAGCTCCTCTCTGTCTTCCAACAGCATCTATTTCATCAATAAAAATTAAACAAGGGGCATGCTTTTTTCCTTGTTCAAATAAATCTCTTACTCGAGAAGCACCTACTCCGACAAACATTTCGACAAAGTCAGACCCACTAATCGAAAAAAAAGGAACATTCGCTTCTCCAGCCACAGCGCGGGCTAATAATGTTTTTCCAGTTCCTGGAGCACCAACCAGAAGAACACCTTTAGGGATTTTCCCACCTAATTTTTGGAATTTTTGAGGATCTTTTAAGAACTCGATTATTTCCTTTAATTCTTCTTTGGCTTCTTCTACCCCAGCCACATCCTTAAAGGTGATCTTTTTTTGAATATCTGAGAAAAGTTTAGCCCTGCTTTTTCCAAAAGAAAGTGCTTTATTCCCTCCAGCCTGCATTTGTCTCATAAAGAAGATCCAGAAACCAATTAAGATTACCATCGGCAGCCAGATAAAAAGATTTGACACCCAGGGACTGCGAGTAGTATTTTTTGCTGAAATAACAACATTATGTCTTCTCAGGATAGTAACTAAATCATTAAATTCAGGAGGAGAATAAGTCTTGAATGCGACTTCATCTTTATATATACCTTTTATTTCATTGCCAGCAATTGTTACTTCGGCAATTTTATTCTTCTCTACTTCGTCCAGAAACTCACTAAACCTAAGTTCCTTTTTGGATGTTCCAGGTGATTGGAGTAAACTCCAAAGCATAATAATGATTGCACCAGCTATTATCCAAAAAAACAAATTTTTAAAAGGGCGCCCCTTTTTAGCCATTATTTTTTCCTCATCTTTCTTGGTAAAATTATTTTACCATTTTTTAATCTTTTTGTGAATAGAAATAAAATAATAACTGGTAAATAGAGATTAGAAAGAAATATCCCTGAATCAAAATCGATAAGCCAATCCAAATCTGAATAGAAATCCATTCCACAATCCAAAATCTATCAAGAGAGACAGGTCTTCGACAATTCTTCCTTTTACCCCGAGATTAAATTGAATAATGGGTAAATCATTAGGTAAATCAAGATCTTCATTTTCTTCTTCAAGTTCATCTAAAGTCAATTCATCAGAATTGGATTGAGATTCAAGTGTTCCATCTAGAGCATTATAGAATTCACCTGAATAAAAATAAGAAACGGTTCCTTTTAACCGAGCTATTCCCAGACCAAGAGTCAGGTAAGGATGCACACGCCAGGAAGGCTTTATCTCCCAACGAAGATTAAAATGATAAGACACTGGTGCAACAATTAGCTTTCCATCAGTTGTGCCTTTAAAAAAAGACCCATCAATAAATTGAGTCTGAACAGAACCATCAAGCTTAACTTCCATCTTTGTTTTTTCAATAGCCAAGCCAAAACTAATTACGCTTTCTTTTCCAAGAGGATAAAATCTTATTTCCAGCCCATAATTATTTCCCCCGGAATCAAAATTAAATTGTTGTTGATAAAGAAGTTCATTCAGACCAGGATAATCTTCATAATAAATTTCTTTAAAGGCATCCTCAAATAATTCAC
Organism: Candidatus Aminicenantia bacterium; assembly: GCA_046760445.1. Classification (GTDB taxonomy): domain Bacteria; phylum Acidobacteriota; class Aminicenantia; order JdFR-78; family JdFR-78; genus JBHIEE01. Next base: position 28,496 of record JBHIEE010000004.1, on the reverse strand, counting down.
CTAAGGGTGATTTAAGTGACGATTTCACCAGATCAACTGTCCACACAGAATAGTGAATACCTATTTCCCACTGATTTGAAGCTGGCAGAGTTTGTTGAAAGAAAAAAAAAGTTAATAAAATAGAAATGAATAAACTTAATTTTTTTATTTTTCTCTCCTTTTCTGGTTTTCTAAAATATTCACGGCTGAAAACTTCTCCATTTATTTTCTAAATCAAGTTGTTCAAGGGTCTCCATCAAATAATCAGCAAATTCTCCTCCTGTTGCCCCTCCTGGTCGACCAGTTATGACCAGTTTCTTTTCATACTGCCCACAGATATCAAGGGCCATTTCTAATTTTTTGCCCTTTTCTTCATAACCAATATGATTCAAAAGCATGGCTGCTGCGCGAATCATACTGCTTGGGTCAGCATAATCAGATCTTCCTTCCTTGACCATTCTTGGAGCAGAACCGTGAATTGCTTCGAACATGGCATACCGTTTCCCAATATTGGCACTGCCAGCAGTGCCTACTCCTCCCTGAAATTCTGCTGCTTCATCGGTCAGGATATCACCATAAAGATTAGGCAGAACAACAACTCTGAATTGAGTGCGGCGTTTAGGATCAACCAATTTTGCAGTCATAATATCAATATACCAGTCGTCACATTCAATTTCTGGGTATTCCTGGGCGATTTTATAGCCAATATCAAGAAATTTCCCATCAGTCGTTTTAACCACATTGGCTTTAGTAACAATGGTCACCCGATTTATTTTATTCTTTCTGGCATATTCAAAAGCTAACCTGATAATTCTCTCACTTCCCTGGGTAGTAATCACTTTAAAATCAACTGCCAAATCGTCAGTGATATTAAATCCTTTACTACCGAGAATATAAGCTCCTTCCGTGTTTTCCCGGAAGAATATCCAATCAATCCCTTCCTTAGGAACTTTAACCGGTCTGACATTGGCGAACAAATCAAGTTTCCGACGCATAGCTACATTAGCGCTTTCAATGTTCGGCCATGGATCACCTTTTCTTGGAGTTGTAGTCGGGCCTTTTAAAATAACATGACATTTTTTAATTTCAGCCAAAACATCATCTGGAATAGCCTTCATCTGCTTGGCTCGATTCTCAATAGTCAGCCCCTCAATATTCCTTAATTCAACTTTTCCTTCTTTCTCCTCCTCTTTTAATAAAAATTCAAGAACCCGACGAGCTTCAGCTGCTATATAAGGACCAATCCCATCTCCTCCTACGATTCCAATAATGATTGGTTTCAGCGTCTGATAATCAATCCAGTCTTCAGCCTTTTTCATTGCTTCAACCCTCTGAAGCTGCTCCTCAATGATTCTGGCAAACTGTTCTTTGGCCCTTTCAATGATATTAACATCCATTTTTAATCCTCCATTATTAAATTATTAAAAAAAAAATTAAGAATGAATTGTATAATTATATCCGTAAAAAATCAATCCTTAAAAATTTTCGAGTAAATTTGGACACAGTTAAATTTTAGACCGAGGAGAAAGGATTTTATAATTAAAAATCTCTATATTGGAATTGGCAGAGGCGCTGGACTCAAAATGCTCCGGGAAGAAAAACCTAACTTTCTTGTAAAGCAAAGAAAGCCAGCAACTTACTGAAAAATCACTAACTTCCAGAAAAAGGGGAGTAGTGTATTATTCCAATTATCTGTATTGTTTGCTGCATAACTTATCTGTATTGTTTGCTGCACAACAAGGTGACACGGTAGGTAACACAGTGGCATATCGGCTGTTAGCAAGGGAGGTGATGAATATTTAAAGGTGAGAGCTTTCTCCAGCCAGCCAAAGAAACTATAGAATTAGAGCTTTTTAAAATTAGCGATAAATGATCTAACAAGATTAAGACTCGAAAAATGTCCCCCTGTTACAAAGCGAATTAAAGAATCATTTTTAAATACTTTTTTTGCTATTTCCTTTTCTGTTAGACCAGAATTAAATAAAGCTAAAATTTTCTCTCTTTCTTCCTCTAAGTATGAGATTTTTATATTTATTTTTTCTTTTGGAGTATAAACAATCTTTCCATATCCTGTAAAAATGACCTTAAGAGATAAGTTTTTTAATTTTTTGTATGTAGAAATCATCTTCTGAATATTATAATCTGCTCGTAAGACCTTTTCCAAACCTCCTATAAATGCATCTCCTGAAAATAACCAACCTTTACTTCGCTCATAAAGACAAATATGATCCTTACTGTGTCCAGGAGTATAAACAGCTTCAAAAGAGTAATTTTTTGTATTAATTTTATCTTTAATTGGTGTTGCTTTAGAGGGTTTTGGCAATCCAAATAAAAATTTTTGGTATAGGTGAAGATTTAGTTTAGTTGGGTCTTCAATTATTTCTATGGCTTTTTCATGAGCTTTTATTTCAAGATCATACTTCTTTTGCAAGATTAAATTATTACCAATATGGTCTTCATGAGCATGAGTATTAACTATTTTTGCGATTTCAAATTTTTCCAATTCTTTTAGTAACTCCTTAGATACATTTATCATACCAGTATCTATTAATAACCCATCCACAAAATAGCAAGCAGTAAAATATAATGGCCTTTTTAAAAAACTTCTTGCCATTTTTAGTTGAACAACTTCATTTTCAATGGTGTTTACACTTATCATAATAGTCTATTTTAGCAAAATTTATTGAAAATGTTAGATATTCTCTTAGAAAATATTGTATATTTGTCTTTATCTAAGTAAGGACTAATTGGAAGATTAAAGAATATCGTGAAAAAGTTGTTTTTATTTGTCTCTGATATTTTCCTGAATATTTGCCATAATTTTTTTTGCTTCGCTCTGACTAGTTGTTCCTAAAACAATCAAGATATATTTTCTAAAAGATTTAATAACAATAAGCTTATCTTCATCATCTGTTACTTGAAAAGCATCGCCTATAATCCTAAAGTTATTGTATCTCGAGCTTTCTTTTAAGCTCTTTCTCACTTCATTGTATCTCTTATGGCATTCATCATTATCCTCATACTTGATTATAAAAACGCTATACTCAGCCTTATAATCACCCTTTATCCCCTCTTTAAGACCAAAAACATCTTGGGTGAAAAATTGATAGCTATTGTACAAACCAAGATGTCCTTTAAAATATTTTATGCTCGATTTCACTAAATCTTTCTCAGGTAGAAAGGCGACCAAAGAAGGTTTTTTCCCTTTAATCTCAATTTTTGCATCCACAGCTCGCGCAATCTCCAGCAATCCTTCCACTGTTTCCTTATCTTCATCAAATCCTGTCAATGTTACTAAAAAATTTCCCTTCCAGAAATTCAAATAATAACTTCCCAGTCGCCCTTCATCGCCCAAGGCCAATTCTTTACCTTCAGAGCTAGTTTTGAAAGTATAAATACCAAAGGCGCTATCAGAACTTAACATCTCAAAAATTTCCAGAGAGACAGATTTCCCATTCTTATTGATATAATCCTGAACTAGTACCTGTTTAAAGCCATATTCATGGTATATTTCAGCCCCTCCGTTTATATACAAAAATAAATCCTCGCCTTTGAATTCCTGAGGAATATCATTTGTTTTCCATTCTCCTATTTCGCCTGATTTTGGTAAATATTTAGAGAGACTTCCTTTGAGAGCTATTGATTTTTCCGAAGAAAGAAGAAGAAGCAAGATACAAGATGCAAATAAGACTACGGAAAAAATTGACTTTCTCGCCATGTATAAATCTCTTCTCTTAGCCAGTGGGAAAACCTACATTGAAGCAGCCTTCAGGCCCTATATTTTTAACTCTTTAATTTTTAGTTTTTTTAAGTCAATCTCTCCAAGTTTGTGTTCGAATGCTCGCTTAATCATAATAATGTCTTCCCCTTCCATTCCCCACAAAGTGGCACAATAAGCATCAATGGCAACTCTATCTACTCCTGCCACTATTTTCTGAAGTTTAATTAGATTGCCTGGACCAAAAGGGCCATTGGTGGTGATTAACTCAGTAGCGTCCACAATACAGAGATTTGGCTTTATGATCGTATTCAAGTCAGCAATGCACTGATCAAGATGCTCGATATTATCTGGGCGATCCTCAAAAGCTCCTGTGTGGAAGAATCTGTTGACTTGTGAGAAGTTCAAGCCCATTAAATTTTTCATTGTACCAGTAAATTTGTTCCCAGCATGGTCTTTTGTGATGGGAATATTAATAAAGACATCATTGTTAAAAAATTCTCTCATAATTTTTGCTTCTTTGAGAACTTTGCCTTTAGGGATTGAAAGGGGTTTGAAGAGGGACTCATCCTTAAGATCTACTATCTTTAAATTTGCCCCTTCATCTTCCACAGCTTTTGCTAAACCCGTAGCTTCCCAATACCTTCTCGGCAGCCAACTGAGGCAATTAATCTCCTTTGCTCCTGCTTTTTTGCACATTTTTATGACGGCACGAACAATATCTGGCTTCGTATATGTTCCAGGGTGCTTACTCTGAGTATTAGGAAGAATAGCTACCGCAGAATTTTTTGGAACAAACTTTTCTATACCGCCAAGGAGTTCTATGGCTTTGATTGTATTATTAAAGTAATCACTGCCCGAGACAACAGCTATATCAACTCTTTCTCTTCTAAGAGCATGAACTGGCGAGCCGTTAAAGAAGTGGGAAATTATGCTACCCCCAAATGCGGCAGAAATCCCAACTTTTGCACTTTTTTCAATAAAATCTCTACGACTTATTTTTTTTGCCATGAAATAGCTCCTTTTATAAATTTAATTTATTAGAATTTGATTATTTCTCTACCTTTAACAGACGCTGGATCATCTGACCCGCTGCATGAGTATCGATCAGACCTTGACCTACGACATCGTTTGGTTCTACCAGACCTAAAATGTCCAGTCGGGCTGTTTCCCGCAGACAGCGTGAAACCAATCGACAATAGGCTCCGGGCTTCTTCAGAAGCTCTTCAGGCGGTGGTGCGGCGCTCCGCATCAGGGCCACAACTCCTGATGCTATCGGTGAAGAGAGAGAAGTACCAGCCACATAGTCGTTCTTATATTCCTTCATGTAGACAGGGAATATCACAAAAACATTTTCTGCCGGAGCAGCAACATCCACATTGGGCCCAGGTACTGAAAAGGACGAAGGACGTATTCTTGCGTCCTCCTTTCCAACCCCGCCTACCAATAGGACTTCATCCTCAAAAGCTCTGTACATCACTTCTTCTGTTTTGACACCGAAGTGGGCCCTGGGTATATTACCGGCAGAGGAGCATATAACGACATTGTGGTAATAGGCGTAGCGAACAGCATCGACAACTACTGGTTCGGTTGACTTCAAGGCTCCACTCAATTGGATTACATGGGCGCCATGATTCACGGCATAGTAAATTCCCGCCGCTATAAATTCGTTTATCCAATAATCCATTGGAGGATCGTTCATGGTGTCGGAGTCAAAAACCCGCACTGGCATTATACGAGAATCAGGAGTGATCATCAGGACAGTGGAGGCAGTTGCTGTACCATGGAAGCCCCAGTCAATCATTGGAGGTTGTTCATCACTCCAGGGAGGCGTGGTACGCTGTAAAAAATTAAACCCTGGCACAAGTTTGTCTTTGAAGAGGGAGTTATAAGGATCAATACCGGAATCAATCACTGCTACAATCACTCCTGATCCTCTTGTAATTGGCCGACATTTCCGTGCATTGACCGCATCGATACCCCATTGGGAAGTGTAATCAGGCTCGATCTTGTTAGTAAACCATTGCTCTCGAGGCATATCAGGCAAGTCGTTCCTGGCATTATATCCAATGGATTGAAGCACCAAATCCAAGCGAGATTTTCCCTTATTATGTGGCAAAGAAGATTCAAAATCATAAAGGCGCGCCTTGCAAAATAAAGAGCCAACAAATCGGGCAGCGTAATCCTTAGCTAGGGCCTCGAACTTTTCCCGGAACTTGTCTAATGATTCTTTATCACCTTGCTTAATCCATCGAGAAAAGGTTGGTTCATGCTTCTGATGAGCAACAATCATTAACCGTTCAAAGAGGTAAGGGATCTGATTTTGAGCATCTAAAATCTTGATAACATCCTTGCCATTTAACTCCGATATACGTGGATGTTTTTTTAGTAAATTATTTATCGTAGTGAAGAATTTGCCCTTGGCATCTTCAAAAATTTGGTTGAGCTGTTGATCAAGTTTAGAGGATGCCTCGACTTTCGCTGGAACCCAAGATATTTGAAAAAAAACCATACACAAGATTATGCAATAAATACGAATTAATAGCTTCTTCATGTATTTCTCCCTTCAAAATAAGAATATGTCATTCTTACTTATAACCCTTACTTGACGATAAAATCAAGAGATTTAAAGCGATTTTTTCACTAGAAGAAGGAAATCAAGATTCAAAAAAAGGGAGGCTTTTCAAGAAAAGCCTCCCTTTCCAATCAAGACAACTTATTTGAACTGAAGTTCAAAGCCTAGGGCTGCCCATCTTCTGGGGTTAGGCTGATCGCTACGATCCCAGTAAAGCTGATCGGTGAGATTGAAAATGTCGACAAATATTCTCAGGCGAGTATTTTCCGTGATTTTGAAGCCCTTTGATATTCTCATATCGAACAGCCATTTCTTGTCATGAGGATCAAAAAGGTAGGAGTAAAAATCTCCTTCATTCCACCAGATATACCTGCCGCGTAAATTTATAAGTAAATCCAGCTTATTGTTTTTGTATTTCAACCCTGCTTTATAGGTTCTGGTCGGAATCCAGTCAATCACCACATCTTCTGTGGTATTTACATGGTCGTTATAGTTTGTTCCGATATAGCCAGTCACACCAAAACCCGTTAAGAAACCCAGTTCAGCTTCATAACCCTTGCGGGTAAACTCATCGGTATTGGCCCAGGTGAACCTGCCGGGAGTTTCATGGGGAACTTGAACGATACCATCGGTCATCTTATGGTAGTAGACTGAAACTTTGACCCAGACATAGTGAAGTTCCTGAGACTCAAAACCAGCACTGTAAGCCCAGGCCCTTTCGGGTTTTAAATCAGGGTTGGGAAGTATCCCGACGACATATGCTTCTCCAAGAGTGTACAGGAGAGCAGGAACTTTAAAGGTTCTGGCAACGTTTAAGCGTACCAATGTTGCTCGTGTGAAATTATAATTCAATCCTACAGAAGGGCTGACCTGGTCACCAAAGGAACTGTCGTAATCGTACCTTGCACCGGCATGAAGGCTCAGGTTCCCTATCCGATACTCCGAGTTTATGAAAGGGGCGACTGAATCTACATAGATTATGGGTTGATCAGGGATATAGGCGAAATCGGCTTTTATCCTGTAATAATCCATGCCTCCTACCAGGGAAAAATTTTCACTGGGCCGATAAGAGCCTTTTACTGTAAAACCAAGTTTCTGGTCTGAAAAATCGAAGATATGCATATAGCCCGGTGGCTGGGTCAAGGCTCCTCCCTCAAGATATTCTCTTGTTCCGTCGTAAGTCGTCCGGTTAAACTTTAACTGGGCTTCAACGTTGAATGCATCGGTAACAAAGGATGAAAATTTCAAGGAAGCAACCTGGGAAGTCCCTTCAGAATCTAGCTTATCATGCCAGAAGTAGGGGAAGAAAGGTCCGAACATGTCAGTCTTTAAGAATTCATGAGCTTTCGTCCATACTTTGTTGAAGCTATAAAGAAAATCCAGGTAAGTGTTATCGCTAAAGTCATAACCCAATTTGGTAAAAATGCTGTAGTTCTTCTCTGTCGCATAGTCCACAAATCCATCATGTTTATTGTGATTGTAACCAAATATGTAATAGAAATTCTTTAAAGTCCCCATGATGTTGGCGGAATATCCTTGCAGATTACCGGAATTGGGGACAGCGTTTGCTTCTCCAAAATCCATCTCACCGAAGCTGGAAAAGGTTCCTTTCAGGGTGATCATTGGTCTCTCCATATTTCTGAGTCTTTTAGTGATAACATTGGTGATGCCACCCATGTTGGAACCCCAGACAGATGAAGTGCCGCCTTTTATGACTTCAACCTGGTCGATCAATTCTTGAGGATAGGCATTCAACATACTCCAATTGCTTACAACTTCTCCGATGTCCACACCGTCTACCATTTTTCGGATATAGTCATCACCATAGCCATCAATAAAGAAAAAGTTTCCCAGGGTAGTATTGCCGCTTCCTGTTCCTACATCCACTCCAGTCACATTATTCAAAACCTGGACTACGTTGATAATTGGGGTGTCCTCCAATTCCTCGGATGTAACCACTTCGATATTCTGGGGAATTCTCTGAAGGATGGTTGGATCGCGTCGGGCAGTTACAGTTACTTCATGGGCAAAGCCCATCCTCATTGAAACATTCAACTCAGTTGTCTGACCTGCGGTTATATTGACATTTTTAACGGTTTCGATAAGATAGCCAGCTAACTCGAAGGTAACTTTATATACCCCTGGAGGAATATTATCAATGACAAAGGTTCCATCCGAGCCTGTTGAACCATACAGTTTTGTTCCGACAATCCATATCTGTACCGTGGGAAGAGGAAATTTTTCATTTTCGTCGATCGCTTTCCCTTTCAGAGTGCCCCCTGATTGAGCCCAACTTATGGCTGTGACCAACAGAAAAGAAGCCATGAAAAAAGTAAAACAAAATACTTTGAAAAACCCTTTCATCCTTTACCTCCTTATCTTTAAAAATAATCTATGAATTAATTTAATCTCCATCCTTTTACATTTTCACCTCCGCATATTTAATTATATTTTTTTGACCGTTTTTCTAATTTACCGATTAGATTAGTAAAATTCATTTTTAAAACAGAAAAACATTCTTTAATCTATAAAAACCCTCCACATTTCGCAAAGTATATATAATATTTCATTGTCATTGTATTAGGACGGTAAAAATATCTAATTTGTACCACTTTTATTTTAGAATTGATCAATGAAAAGACAGAAAAAGAATTAAAATTCAAAGAAATTAGCTAAGGAAATTCAATTTTTTAAATCATGAGAATTAGATATTCAACCATTTGGCTCCTATCCAGTTTGTGTGGGTACTGTATCCCTATAGCAATGATTAAATCCCAATTTCTCATAGAGTTCTAAAAACCCAAAGTTCAAAATCCAAATGCCAAATGAATGTCAAAACCGTGAAGTGTAAAGCGTAAATCGTAAGGTATTATTTACCACTTTACCCTTTACTCCTTACTCTTTACGATTTATATTTGTCATTTGAGCTTTGTCATTTGAACTTTTTATTTCTCTATTATATTATCCTCCCTGTCCACCGACAGGCGGGTTATTCACACAAATGGGAGAAGAGCCAATCATTTCAAGTATTTCTTAAACCACTCCTCAGTTTTTTGAAGCTTATCGAGTTGATGATTGGGTTTGATTGTTGGATGGGGCTCACCAGGATAAATGAAAAGCTTCACCGGAGTTCCTGTAAGCTTCACAGCCCAATAAAATTCCAAGGCTTGCTCCATGGGGACTCTCTGGTCTTTTTCATTCTGTGTCAGTAGTAGAGGGGTTTTTACATTTTTAGCATAGGTGATAGGAGAGAGTTTCCGATAGATGTCAGGGGCTTCCTGAGGATCTTTTTCAAAATAGAGACGGCTTAGGAACCTTCCGATGGGAGAAACTGCCCAATTGCTGTAAAGGTTGGCAATACTTACTTCACTGTGAGCGGCTTTAAAGCGGTTTGTTTGGGTTACAATCCAATTAGTCATATATCCACCGTAACTTCCACCCCACACCACCAGCTTGTCTTCATCCGCTAATTCTTTTTCTATAAGGTAATCAAGTCCTGCCATCAAGTCTTTATAATCACCACCACCCCAGTCTCTAATGTTTTTGCGCATAAATTCAGAACCCCAGCCGATGCTACCCCTGACATTGGGCATGTATACCAGATAACCCTGTCCGGCAAAATACTGGGCTGGACAATAGTAATTTGCTGCAAAAGAATTATTAAAGTTTCCCGCAGGACCACCATGAACCAAGGTAACAGTGGGATATTTCTTACCTTTTTCATAGCCAGCAGGGTAGACAATATTCCCATAAATCGTAAGCCCGTCCTCAGCTTTCCAGGTGATCTCCTCTGTTTCATAAATGGCAGTATTTTCAAGTTCGGGATGAATATTGGTTAGACGTTTTGCTTTATCAGGGTCGTTGATATCTCCAAGATAAAGCTCCTGAGGCCAGGAAGGCGTACTGGCAGAAAATACCATGGTATGGCCATCGTCGGCTATGGAGAAACTGTTGATCTCCATTTTGGGGAAATGGGAGATTTGTTCAACCGTTCTGTTCTGGAAATCGAGTTTGAAAAACTGGCTGTTCTGGATGTGAAAGGCGATGTAATAGATGAATTTACCGTCGGAGGACCAACTGTAGTCAATCATGAAGTGGTCAGCCTCTCCTGAGGCATTAAAGCTTTTCCCGGTTTTAAAGTCATAAACCTGCAAAACAGGATTATAAAATTCAGGCTTGGTTAAATCACCCACAGCAAGAGCAAGATAGTGTCCATCAGGACTCCAAATGGCTTCTCCTTGCCGGGAAAATAATTCATAGTATTTGTAATCAAGAACTTTCATTTCACTACCATCTCGATTGACAACGCGCATCTTCTGGTTTTCCCATACAACATATTCCAGATTTTTTGGCGAGGTTACAAATGCCAGCTTAGAGCTATCCGGTGCCCAGGAAAAACCCACTATATGAAAATCTCCTGTTGCGATTGGTTTGATTTCTCTGGTTGCGATTTCGTACAGATACAACTGGGACCTTGGGGACGATTCGTCAATCTCTACAGCATCAAATCCTTGCTTTTTCTTTTCCATCTTTTCCTTATCTACGGTTTCCGATGTAAGAAAGGCAACATACTTACCGTCAGGAGACCAGGCGAATTTATTCACACCATTTTCAGCATTAAATAATAATTCCGGCTCACCAAAACCGGGTTTAAAGAGAAATATTTGCGGTTTTCCATCACGGGTAGAAATAAAGGCAAAGGAATTGCTGTCGGGAGACCAGGTTGGTGTCATATTCATGGGTTTTCCATGGGTGACGGGAAAACAGCGGCTGCCATCAGTATAGGCTAACCAAATATCTTTGGTAAAAATATTACTCTCCCAGTCCACAGAGGTGACATCGAAAGCAACCATTTTTCCGCAGGGAGAAATGGCTACAGTACCGATGGTCTTGATGCCAATCATTTCTTTAAGGGTCAAAGGTTTTTTTTCAGCTGCTGAAACAACAAAAGTAAAAAAGGACAAACAGATAACAAGAGCGATTAAACTAATAAATTTTTTTCTCATATAATCCTCCTCTACAAGAATAGTTAATTTAGATTATAGCAAGATAGCAAGATGAACGAAAGTAATACCTTGCTCGATGGACTCTATCAGATTCTAACATAATAAATATAGCCTTTTTCTTCCATCTTAGTAAAGACGGTAAAAATATTGGATTTGTACCATTTTTTGTGATAATTTTATAAATAAAAAATGAAAGAAAAGGAATTGAGATTTATAGAAATTGTCGATAAATTTTCGGCTTTAATTAGATATGTTATTCAAAAAAATTTGTATAAAAAAGACAATATTGACTTGGAAGACATTGAACAAGAAGTAAAAATAAAAATCTGGAAATTTATAGCAAAAGGTAAAAAAGTAGAAAAACTACCGTCCTATATAAAGAGGGTCGCTTATACGGTCACTGTAGATGAATTAAGAAAAGTGAGAAAGCAAATGCCTCCCAGAGAACTGGATGAGCTAAAAATGATATACTCAATTTTTAATCTTCTGGTTATGGAGAAAAAAATTAACTCTCCAGAATCTATCTTAGAGAAGAAAGAGTTAAAATTGTCAATCAAAGAAGCGATTGATTCCCTTGTAGAAAATAGAAAACAGGTGTTAAGACTTTATATGAAAGGAATGTCGATAGAGGAAATCTGTGATTTTTTAAAATGGGATAAAGTAAAAGTGAGACATCTTCTCTATCGGGGAATAGATGATATAAAAGAGAAATTAAAATTATGATGGATAAGGAGAGATCTTCTTGAATAACATAATTAAGCTTACCTATTTAAGCCTAGAGGATAATTCGAAAATAAATGGGGGATGATAAAAATGAGAAAAAAGTACGATAGATTTATGAAGCTTGTTTTAAACAAGAAAAAAGGTTGTTGTGAGAAAGAAGCATTAATCAAGGCTTTTCTAAATGAAATAAGCGTCCAGGAAAAGTTTGAATTATTAGACCATATTTCAGTTTGTCCTGAGTGCAGTAGCTACTTTGAAGCACTAAGGGAAATCTGGACTAAAGAGAAAGATATCTTAGGTGCACTTGACAGGATAGAGTTTACAGAAGAAGATACAGAGCAATTAAAAAAATTGGCTAAGCAGGAAATTAGAAAATTGAAATCTCAAGCACGAGAAGAAAAGAGACCTATTTTTTATGGCAAGAAAATTCTAGCAGCTGTTACTGGAGCCGCATTTATTATTGTTATCATCTCAATATTTGTATTATTAAAGGGTCCTCGAGAAATTGAACTCGAGAGAAAAACTAATCAATGGAATATTGAGCTGATTGAACCTCGAGGAGAAATTAATAAATCCTTTCTGATGTTTAATTGGACTCCTGTAAAGGGAGTCAGAAATTATACTTTGGAAATATTAGATAGAGGACTTGAGACGTTTTATCAAGCTAAGCAAATTAAGGCTGAAAGCTTCAGACTTCCTGAAGAAGTTTTTAAGCGTCTTGAAAAAGGAGAAATTTATTTTTGGAAAGTAGTAGCAGAATTAGAAAATAATCAAAAGATAGAATCAGACTTCGGGAAATTTAAAGTTAGCTATGAGTAATTATCTATATTTGTATATTTCTTGTTGTGAATTAAAAAAAGAAGAATAACTTTTCCCAAAAAGAAGGTTTGGAAAGGACGATTTTTGAGTGTGCATCCCCAACGAGGACAAAAGCTGCCCAGTAATAAGGGTGATTATATTTAGAACTCAACATTTTAATTTTAGTCAACCGTAAAGCCTCTTGCTTTGTTTTTCCCTGAGCTAAGTACTGGTAAAAATGTCTCATAAATTCTGCTGTTGATTTGTCGTTTATATTCCATAAACTGGCTAAAACTGATTTTGTTCCAGCGCAAAAAAATGCTCTTGATAACCCTTGTATTCCTTTCCCTTTTCCATTTTTCCTTTTGCCGTTTGGCAGGCTGAGAGAACAACCAAATCAGCATTTAATTTAGTATTATATATTTCTCTGACCTGGAAAAAACCATCTTCTGCTGGATCATCGTCCAGAGTCAATACTAAAGCTGAGCGATTAGCGACTCTTTCATCTAAAAAGCTGTGAGTCGCAAAATGAATTATTTTATAATCAGCCAAAGGCAGTTTCTTAACATTTTCCTCGGTTGCTTTTTCCTGAGAAATAGTAAGTCTAAATCCCTTTTTTATCAATTTTGAGATAGACTTAATCTCTTTAGAAGCAAACAGTAAGGGATAAAGATTAAACCTTTTTTCCAAATAATATTCTCTAATAATGTCATCTGCTTTTATTGGTTCACCAAATTGCTTCTTTCCTATATCGTATACTGGATCACCAATTGCCAGTAAATCTTTTTGTCTCCTTTGTTTTTTTTCTACTTCTAAAATATTTACAAGGGTGGAAGCAGAAGGTGCATAGGAAATTTTAAAATCTTCCATTAAAAACCTGATTTTGGATTTTAGATTTTGGATTTTAGATTTTTTCTTTCTGTTTTCTGCTTTCTGACTTCTGCCTTCTGCTATAAGAGTCTCGAAGGGTAAATAATACAAATCTCTATCAGGAACAATTATCAGATTCTCTATTTCTTTCGACAACACATCTGTTACAGGCAAAATTAATTTTTCATACAACTTTTTACTTGCTATCTCTCCATCAAAACTTGAAATATCTTTTGAAGATAATAATTTTATATAATTATTCACTAATTTTCTTGTTGATTTACTAACATCAGAAGGCATTTTATAAATATAGAGATCATCCCACGTAACTAAAAAAATAAATAAACCTTCTTTCCCGACGAAATACTCAATAAGCCCGGTTCTTCTATCCAATAATTTATTTTGAATCTCTCTCAACCTATAGGGCTCGTGGTAAATCATATTCGTATAATCAGGATTTTCTCTTTTTATAATTTCTATAACACCCTGAAGATCATCCTCAGCTTCCTCTAATTGTTTTAGTAATTCAGCTCTCTTCTTTTTGGGAAGATCAAATTTGTTAAGGTTTGTTAAAATTTGAGATATTCTTCTGGATAAAATTTCAATTTCATCTTGTCTTGCTTTGGGAAGGCCGATTGTTCCAAAATCAATCTTGGCTTCTTGTAAATCATCCAGAAAGGCCCGTGCTTTTGCTTTTTCTGCATAATAGAAGCAATCCTTATCATATCCTTCGGAAGTATTAACACTATGCAGGTCATACAGCAAATTCACAATATTTTCATAAATACTAATCTTGCTCTTGAAAAATCCAGAGCTGTATTCCCTTAATTGGAGATGACTTCTTATATCTTCGATAACTTCTACCGCTTTTTTATAATGGTCCACTGCTTGATTGAATTTTTTCTGCTGAGTATAAACTGAGCCTAAACCTGAATAGGCCTCCCAAATTATATTTGGTTGCCCTATTTCTTGACCAATGGAAAGAGCTTTAGAATAATATTCTTTAGATTTGAGGTAATTGCCTTGTTTAAAATATAAGTCACCTAAACTATTAAAGTTGAAGGCCTGGATCATTTTATTTCCGCTCTGCTGGGCACGTCTTAGGCTCTTTAAAAAATATTCCAATGCTCTCTGATGATTATCCATTTTTAAGTAAGCATATCCGATGTTATACAAACACCTTGCTTCCTCTCTTTTATGACCGATTTGTAGGATATACTCTAAGGCCTGTTTAAAATACTTTAGTGCTTTTTGAAAATCGTTAATTTCAATATAAACAAAGCCGATAGTATTAAGACATTTTTCCCTGCTCCATTTTCCTATATATCTTTTAGCTATTTTCAAGGCTTGTTTATTATATTCAAGTGCCTTAGTATAATTCCCTAAAGATAAATAGATATCACCGACGGTATTGAGGTTAAAGGCCTTAACTGTTTTAAACCCCATTTGTTGACTTATTTTTAATGCTTTTTTTGAATATTCTAATGCTTTTGAGTAATCACCTTTATCTTGATAAACTATTGTAATCCAATACAGACATACCGTCTGATTACGCATGTCCTCAATTTCCTGAAAAAATCTTAAGCTTTGCTCAAGATATTCCTGGGCTTTGAGCAAATTACCTCTTTCCCTATAAATAACCCCTAAGGTTCTGAGACATAAATTTTCAATTTTTTTGTCCCCAATATCCCAAGAAATGACCAGCGCTTGCTCGCACAATTCAAGTCCTTGAGAGTAATTACCCAAACTTGTATAGATAAAACTGATTAAATTTAAACATTCTGCTTCATTAGCTTTATTTCCTGATTCTTTAGAAATTCTTAAGCATTGCTCAAGAAACTCTAATGCTTTAGGATAATTGTTAAGATAATGATAAACATAGCCAATGTAATAAAGACATCTTCCTTCTGCATATTTACTCCCCCCTTTTTTTTGCATCCCAAGAGCTTTTTCCAAGTTGGCTAAAGCCTGGCTATAGTCAGATAACATAAAATGGATTAATCCTAATCCTTGATACAGATGAGAGTTGGATGAAGCAAATTTAATATTTGTTATAAAAAAATCTCTTGTCCTTTCTAAGTCTTTTTTATGTCTGCAATAAGTTATAAGCTCTTCATAAACATCCCAAAAATCAGCTCCTAATTTAATGCTTTTTTCTAAATTTTCTATAGCTTTAAGATAATTTTTTTTCTTTTTATAACATAATCCTAACCCATAGTAGTAATAATAATTAGCGGGGCTATTTTCTATGAGCCTCTGGAAGAAATTAATTGTTTTCTTTAATTCATTTTCAGAAGAAGATTGGCGACTTTTTTCTTTCGAAGCTTGAACAAGCAGCTTGTAAGCCCTAAAAAAAGTATAATCTTGATAAATAATATCCCTGCATCCAGAAATCACTCTATCATATCTACCCTCCTTCATTTTTTTTAAAAGCTGTGAATACTGACGATGTAACTTGTTTCTTTCATCTTTCTTTTTTTGTTCCGCAAATAAATTTTGAGGTTTCGATGATTTGTCAATTCTTTTAATCTCATTTATCTTGTAATTGGGGGCAGCTCCAAGGAGATTACCGCTCAAATTACTTCTGCCCACGTCCTTAGCATGAAAGAATTCCAAAAGGAGAAGGACAAAACCTAATAAAAATATTTTTTTAAAACGATAGATTGAGAAAATATTCATAGCATCCTCAATAATCAGACTAAATTATTAATTGATATGGCACAAAAATGAGTAATTCATAGTTTCTATTTATACGAAAAATTCATTATAATTGAATATAATGAATTTTAGTATTTTGTCAATAGTTTTGATTTCAAATTTTCCTTATGCTAATACATAATAAACAGATAGAAAAAATAAGCAGAAAATGGGGAAATCGTTGCAAAGTAAAAAAGCAAATCCTAATCCATAAAAGAAGGAGGAGCAAAATGAGGAGTCCAAAAATATTAAACGTTCTGATTTTTATGTGGTCATTTTTCTTCATAAGTTGATTTCAAATTTTTTCTGTGCTATAAGCTATAAACGAGCAAGATGGAGAAAAACGAGAAGAAAAGGGAGAAAATCGGATTTAAGCCAAAAAAGAAATTCCTATCCCTAAAAATGAAAAAAATACTTCTAGTCTTATTTATTTTACTGACCTTTAGAGGCAGTGCTCTTTGCTTTGATCACACCTTGCAAGAGCAGGAACAAGAAAAAGTTGATCCTAGAATTATGGCTTATAATAAAGCAATCACTGCTCCTTCACTAAATGAAAAAATAAGGCTGTTTAAAGAATATCTTAACACCTGGACTGACTCAATATACCACAAGTATGTATATACCCAATTAGCTTTGAGCTATTATCAACTCAAAAAGTTTGGAGAAGTTATTCTGAACGGTGAGAAAGCTCTTGGGTACAAGGATTTAGAGGCTGAGTGGAAAGTACAGATATTCTTGATCCTTGCAGACTCTTATGCTTCTGACCCGCACAAAAAAGATTTGAAGAAAGCATTAAGCTATGCTGAACGAGCCCTAAACCTTGCAAAAGCTCAGGGTTTGACCCAGTTTGTAAATGTTGCTGAGAACGCGAAGAACACTATTTCTGGTCTGATTAATAAAGGTGAGGCTGGGAAAGTCCAATCTCTTTTTGCTGAGAAAAAGTATGCAGAAGTAATAGCTCTTGTCAATAAGCTGGATGAATCAGTGAAAAACAACTTTGATATCCTCAGATGTTATGCCCTCTCACTTTATCGTACCAAGAAGATAGACGCTGCTTTGAACAATTTCAGGAAGGCCTATTCAATAAAGAAAACAGGTGAGATTGCCAACTTCATAGCTATTATTCTTTATAGCAAGTCCAAGAAAGATAAAAAATTGCTGGACGAGTGCATTAAATACTTTGTCAAGGCCGGACATCTCTTTTCAAAAGAGAAGAAACAAAAAATGTCTAAAAAAGCAATGGCTAGAGCTCGACACCTTTTCTTTAACGGGAAACACGGGCTTAATAAGAAGATCAAGGCAATCGAAGCTAAGTATAAGGATGTCGAGAGAGAATATTACTCACTGGCGAAGGAATATAACGCACTTGCGAAGAAGTACGAAGACAAAGAGGATATCCCAGAAGAGGACGAGAAGAAGATGGAACTAATGAAGAAGCGTATAGATGATCTGGAGATTAAATTGGAGGATAAGGAAATAGAGATAGAAGAAATACAAGATGAACAGAAAAGATTGAATTATGAATTCAAAAAGCTCCTTGCAAGTATCAAGGTTTAGGTTTGGCATTGATTGACCCTGGCGATGAAACCTAGAATTATTGTAAAAACTGTAACGGAAAGTTTTTATGTCTTTTGTTGCTTTTTTCCCTTTATCTCTCAGAATCAGAACCTTGAGCCTTCCTTAAGTAGTTATCAAAAAAATAATTAGAGGAAATATCAAAGCATCTGTTTTTAGTTTGGCTAATTTAAATAAAAAAAGAAAGAGTGGTAGCAGGGGTTGGATTTGAACCAACGACCTCCGGGTTATGAACCCGACGCTCTCCAGAATAAAGCCAAATCGATTAAAAATAACATAGGCGTTAAATAATTAATTATATGATAACGCAACTTTTATTATAGACCCCCTGTTTTATGTTTAAATTCAGTTAATAATTAAAAGCAGTTAAAACGGTTAACAGCAGTTGATTATAAGTAGCGAGTAGCAAGTAGAGAATAGCGAGATATTATGCTACACGATTTATGTTTCTCATTGAATCTTTTATTTTTATGTTCACTCTGCTCTATGTGCTATGCTACTTTTCCTTCTTCGTTACACGTTCCTGCCCCCCTGCAACATGTAAATCGTCAATAGTCAATCGTCAATAGTAAACTTTCTATCATAATACACCCTGTTTCTTCCCTGACTTTTTGCAATATAAAGATTCTTATCTGCTGCTGCTATTAATAAATCAGGTGTTTGCAAAGACTTTGAGTACTCGCCCAGACCAATACTCACCGTTACTTGTATGTCCTGATTATCAAAACAGAATTTTTTATTTTCTATCTTTTCCCTGATCTTTCCTGCAACAATTTTAGCCTTTTTAATACTTGTATCCGGAAGGATAATTAAAAATTCTTCCCCCCCGTACCTTCCAAAAAGATCCTCACCCCGCAAATTTCCAGCAATTATTTTAGCTATTTCCCGCAGGAGGTAATCTCCTGCAAGATGGCCGTATGCGTCGTTAACTTTCTTGAAGAAATCGATATCAACCATCATGACTGAAAGAGGGGTCTTATACCGTTTTGTCCTGGACAATTCCCGGTCGAACAGCTCTATTATGTAGGCCTTATTAATCGTATTTGTCAGACCGTCACGCGTGGCGAGTTTAAAAAAATCCTTGTAAAATTCCTCTTCCAAAGCATCGGTAAAAGAAAATTTTAAATACGTTCTTCCCACTCCGATTCTGTCGCCATCCTGAATGAGCGTCTCATGGATTCTGATATCATTTACAAAAGTTCCGTTAGTACTGTCCAAATCCTTTATCCTGATTTCTTCTTTTTTGCAGGTTACAACGGCATGTTTTCTCGATATAGAAGGATCTTCAATATAAAAATCTGCTTTTTCATCCCGTCCAATAATACTTTCTTTTTTAACTATCTCGAATATTTGGCCAAGCGGTTCACCGTGAATAAGAATGAAATATGCCCTTTTTTCCCCATTTGATCCTTTACCACGTTTTTTGAGCATGCGCACTGTTCTTAACATAAAGGAAACCTTTCGATACAGGATGATTTTGTTGATTTATTACTGGTATATTATACTATAAAATTGCTGAAATATTAAATTAAAAAACAGGATGAGCACTAGAAGAAATAGCGAGTAGCAAGTAGAGAGATTTTTTCTTTTTCTCGCTACTCGTTCCTCGCTTCTCTCTGCTTTTTTAGATACGGGCTTCGTAACCCTGGCCGTAACCGAAAAATTAACTAAACCATACTCTGCCTTCCATATTGTACTAGAAAAGACAAAAATAATACACGCAAAATTGGCTGATTTTGGCTGAAATTACGGTAAAGCGGTTGAAAGACGAAATCAAGGAAAAGCCCTGTCAGGAGTTAAAAAGAGTGGTAGCGGGGGTCGGATTTGAACCGACGACCTCCGGGTTATGAGCCCGACGAGCTACCAGACTGCTCCACCCCGCGTCAGTGTTTATTATATCAAAAACTTCTCCATTGTCAAAATTAAATTACACTATTATCTTGAAATACTTATCTTCTGTGGACAAAATATTCTCTAAGAAAAAATTATTTTTTAATATTCGGACACCTCATTACATTTATTTTTGAAAACTAAGAGAAATAAGTAAAATTCAGGTTAAATGAATTTTATTGGATATAGCCGAGAGCTCTTAGTTGTTCAATCAGTTTCTTATCAGTAGATTCGTCTCTTTTTATTTGATTTTCTTTTAATGGTATTAAATCTTTTTCAAGCTCATAGCTCTCAATAAAATTTATTGGATTTTTAGCTAAAAATTTGGATGTAATACCTTCAACCAGCACCTGACCATCCATATCTTTCCCGACAGGAAGGCTAAGAAGATAAAGAAGAGTAGGAACAATATCAAGAACTGAACATTCTTTGAGCTGATAACCCTTTTTTATTTCTTTGCCTTTCATAATTAAAACACCATATAAAGAATGGTCAGCACTTCTTTCCTTAATTTGTGCATAATCACTTAGTTGTCCAATTGTTTTTTCATTTAAAAAGATAGATGAGTTAAATTCCACCTCCATAGGATTATTTATTCCTAAATAAATATTATTATTCTTCTTCAAAGAGATTTTAAAAAGTTGACTTTTTTTATTTCCAATCTTTATTTGGGACAATAAAGAAATAATCTTATTTCTATTTGCACTTTCTTTTATGGTCAGTTGAAGGAAATTGACTCTCGATTGAGTATTTAAAACAGAATTATCCAACCCTGTATCCTTCCACAGTTTTTCAACTTGGCTAAAAATCACTCGGGGAAGATAATTTCCTCTTTTCATCCCATGATCTGAAACTACAATTACCAGAGTATTGGGGCCTGCTTGAGATAAGTATTTCCCGATAATAAAGTCCTGATAGATATAATTTTGAGGAATTAAATTTCCAAATTTTTTGATTTCTTCCTCAGGAATAGGAAATCCAATTGGGTCGAAGTATTTCCAGAAGAAATGGCTAGTCACATCTGGACCTCTGATATAAAGTAGAAAAAAGTCAGGGTTAAATTTTTTATTGAAATATAATCCAGCAAAACTTTTTAATTGGTCCTGATCAAGATATAAATTTTCATACTTAATGTTTTTTCTAAGAGGTGATTGAAGAGAAAAATCGTCTTCCTTAAGTTTTTCTTTCATCGAAAGAAAAAAAGAGGATCGGTTTTTCAAGGCTAAAGGTTTCACCTTTTGGAAAAGTTCATATTCCAGTTCTAAAGGATAGGTGATAGCAGGAAGATTTTCAAAAAACATCCTGTCAGAAAGAATATATCCATTTATTGATTCAGCTGGCCAAGTAACCCAAAGACCGATTACTCCCACAGTAAATCCCTTGTTGCTCAGAATATTCCAGATTGTCTTACATTTTCGATTGAGCCTGGAATTGGGAATAATTTTTCCTTTCTTTCGTTGCTGATCAATAAAACCAGTTATCCTATGTTTTTCCTTCTTTTTGCCGGTGACAATCGAAGTCCAGATAAGGGGAGAATACCATGGTCGAACAGTTCGCAGCTGCCCGGTAACTCCTGTTTGGATTAATTTTTTTAAATTAGGAAGTTTTCCCTGTTCAATCAAAGGATTGATTACCTCCCAGGTAGCACCGTCTAAACCAATCAGCAAAATTTTGCTTTTTTTAGGCTTTCCTAACTCATTTTCGAGAAATGGTTTTTTAATTTCTGAGGAATTCTCTCCTTTAGTGAGATGAAAAAAGGATATTTTGATTAGTTGATTCTTAAATGGGGAAAGATCTATTTCTTCTTTCTTCCACTTTTTTGAATTTATAAGAAATTCATAGGCAATATTTTGGCCGTAACTGTTTTCAATTATAACTCTTATCTGACTTAAACTTTGAGAAGATGTTTCCTCTCTCTTTCGATAATAAAAGCTCAATTTTGATTGATAATAAGTTCTTAAGAAATAATAATTGCTGATTGAGCCCGTAAATCTTACCAGCTGCTTTTCAGGATAAACTTCAATCTTGGGTTCTTGTCCTTTATGTGCTGGAAGAAATATAATTTTTTCAAAAGCAATTCCATATTTACTTCTTTTTCTTGTCTTTTCTTTGGCTTGAGGGTATTTAATAGGACAATATTGAAAAGTGAAATAATTCAAACCAGGTTTAACTATCCCAGGAGGTAGTTTAACGGAATACAATTTATTCTCTCTATCAAGAGTTAAGATAGAAATGAATTTTCCATTGAGGAATATTTTTATCTGTTGGGTTAATTCCTCAATATAATATGGCCGGCAGAGGATTTTCATTTCTTCTTTTCCTGATTTTCCCCAGAATACTCTCAGGGAAGATTTGTCTCCTATAGACAATAAAAATGGAGTAGGAGGCTTCTTTTTTGGTTTAGTCCATCCATCTATCAGGGAAAGATAAAGTTCTTCTTCATTAAAAACAATCTGGTTCTGTTCCTTTAAGGGAGGATAATTTTTAAAATATTCAGTTAAATCTACTTTTCCGGGCACACCTTTTTTTCCGCACCCCGAAAGAGAAAAAATAATAAGACAAAATAAAATTAAATTTTTTATTAAAGAAAAACTCCTGACTTTATGATTCATTATTTTATCATTCTTAAAACATATTACCCTATTTAGCCTGAAAATTTAAGTGAAATTTTAGATAAGCTTGCATCTTTCTAATAAATATAATAAAATTTTTTAATGATAAGAATGAAAAAGAAAATATTTATTCTCGTCATAGTGATACTTTTTATTTTTCCTGTATTACTGGAGAGTAAGAAAAAAACCCCTAAAGATCTTCCAGGAAAATATAGAAAGTGGCTGGAAGAAGAGGTCGTCTATATTATTACTCCCAAAGAAAAAGATATCTTTCTTCGGTTAGAGACTGATAGAGAAAGAGATATTTTTATTAAGGCTTTTTGGAGACAGAGGGATCCTACGCCTGGCACACCAAAAAATGAAAACAAAGAGGAACATTACAGGAGAATTGCTTATGCCAATAAATTCTTTGGAAGAGGCACGCCTCGGCCAGGTTGGAAAACAGATAGAGGGAAAATATATATAATATTAGGCTCCCCTATTGATATTGATAGATATGGTGAAGATTATAGGACTGTATATCCAACTGAGGTATGGTTCTATCAAGGTGAAACTAAGTATGGTCTTCCAGCTCATTTTAATGTAGTATTCTATAAAAAAAAGGGAATAGGTGAATATAAATTATATAGTCCTGCGAGTGATGGCCCTTATCAATTACTTATTAACTATAAAGGAGATGCCACAAACATAGCGGCAATGTATGAGGAAATTTTTGAATATGATCCAATATTAGCTCAGGCTTCTTTGTCATTAATTCCAGGAGAAAGACCATTCCCTGGCCATGTATCCTTAACCTCAGATATAGTATTAGGTAATATTGTTACCCTTCCTCATAAAAAAGTAGAAGATGAATATGCAAAAAAACTTTTGAAATATAAAGATATAGTTGAGGTAGAGTATACAGCTAATTATATCTATAGTGATTCTTTAGTTAAAATAATTAAGGATAAATCTGGAATTTTCTTTGTTCATTATTCTATTGAACCAAAAACTCTTTCTATTGGTTCTTACGAAGATAAGTATTATACTAATTTTAAGATTAATGGAAAAGTCTCAGATTTGAAAGGAAGGACAATCTTTCAATATGAGAAGACAATTTCTTTAGAGTTTACTAAAGACCAATTAAATAATATAAAATCAGAATCATATGCTATTCAAGATATGATTCCTTTGGTTCCAGGTAATTATAAATTTAATGTGCTTTTAAAAAACACAGTAGCTAAAGAATTTACCTCTTTTGAAAAGGATATCACTATCCCTGATGATGCATCTGCTCTCCAAATGAGCTCTTTACTTCTATCTTATAAAACAGAGAAAAGTTCTTCTCGATTAGCTATTAACAAACCTTTCCGAGTGGGAAATTACCAGATTTATACCCAACCCAAAAAAGTTTTTCTTCCTAAGGAGAAATTATCTATTTTCTTCCAGGTTCTTAGTTTAACTAAGGAATTACGAGAAAATGGATCGGTGAAATTTACATTTTATAAAGGAGATGAGGAATTCTCTTCTACAACTAAAAGGATTAATGAATATCAAGATAAAACAGATTTTCTGGAAGAATTTTCCCTTCAAAATTTTCCTCCAGCCCATTATCAAATAAAAGTTTCTATTCTTGATACAAATAAAAATGAAATTCTTTTTGAAAAAGAATATTTTGATGTTACTCCAGTGGCTGGCATAGCCCGTCCTTGGATTTTTTCTAAAGTGATGCCAGCTTCTCACAATATAGAATATTTATTTATGTTAGGTAATCAGTTATTAAATAAAGGAGATATAAAAGGAGCAAGAGCTCTGCTTGAAAGAACGTATCAAAAAAATCCAAATTCATTAAGATACGCTTTTGGTTTTAGTAGAGTGCTTTTTACATTAAAAGAATATCATAAAGTAAAGGACGTATTACTGCCTTTTCTTAATACCAAAAGTAAAAATTACGAGTTTTTAGGATTATTAGGTAAATCTTGTCAAGCTCTCGGAGAATTTGAAGAGGCAGTTACTTATTATAAAAATTATCTCTCCCATTATGGAACTAACTTGGAGATTCTTAACTCAATTGGAAAATGCTATTATCAATTAGGAAACAAAGAAGAAGCTTTAGTGGCTTGGGAAAAATCATTAGAAATAAATCCAGAGCAGGAAAAGCTTAAAAAACTTGTAGAGTCAATAAAAAAATGAGACCACAGAGAAATTAAAGCTACATTCTCAACTCGGATTATTTTCTGTGTGCTCTGTGGTTAAGGAGAAAAAAATTGAGGAAAATAATCTTTAAAATTGGTACATTATTTCTTGCGTCCTGCTTCCTGCTTCCAGTTTCCTGTAGATTATATCAATTAGAAAAAAAGTTAGAACCAAAAGACCAGGAATTTCTTTCCAAAGTTAGATTTATCATCACCAAAGAAGAACGAAAAATTTTCCTCGAACTTCCTGCCTCTGAGAGAGAAAAATTTAAAAAGGAATTTTGGAAAAAAAGAGATCCTGACCCAGATACTGAAGAAAATGAATTTAAAAAAATATATTTTGAAAGAATAAACGAAGCTACTCGCCTTTTTCGAGGAGAAGGTAGACCAGGCTGGCTCACGGACAGAGGAAGAATTTATATCTTTTTTGGTCCTCCTTTCTTAAGAAGAAGATACGAGGGAGGGCTTTATGGTGGAGTAATAATCAGAGCGAGAGAGATTTGGTACTACGGTCTTTATCCAGTTGAATTTATTGACTATCGTGGTACCGGAGAGTATCAATTAGTAACCACAGATGTAGCTCATCTTAATGAATTAAACACGGCTTTAGCCTTTTTAAGAGAAGAACAAGAGAAAAAAGTTACTGAATATGGAAAAGCTATTTTTGACTTTAACTTAGAAATAAAAAAGAGCAGAGAAAATGAGTTGATTATTTCTATTGAAATTCCTTATAAGAATATCTGGTTTACAGAAAAAGAGGATAAGCTGGAAACCTCTTTTGAATTATCAATTTCAATTTATGATTTTAATAATCAATTAGTATGGGAATATCAAAAAGATTATCCTGTTTCAGTTACAGAAGAAGAAATCAAGACAGGAAAAGAAAAAGAATTATTAATTGAAATTCCTGTGACTTTAGAGAAAGGAAGCTATAAAATAGCTTCCATTTTAATAAATAAAACCGGTGAAGAAAAGATGAAAAAGGAATTAGAATTTAGTGTAGAGAGTTGAGTTATAAAATCTTAAATTTAAAATTTCAAAGAAAGGAAGAAAATATGAGATTCAAAAAATTATTAATTATTATTTTAATTGGGATGGCATTTATTCTCTTCACTTATTTCAATGCTAATAGCGTGGAGGAAAGAGGAAAAACCGAAAAACAAGAAGAGGTTACTCCTCAAAAAGAGATGATCATTCCTCCGGAAGTGAGTAAAGTATTTGATGAAAATGTTTTAACTAGACAACCGCGAAAGGATATTCCTATAACTTATGCTCGGACTCTATATTTACCCTCTATACAAAATAAACTTCATACTGTATTTCTCTTTAAAATGAAAAACTCTGATTTAGGTTTTCAGGAAAAAATAGAACCATTTGAAATCATACCCGCAGAACAAGAAGAACCTCGAGTAAGCTCAAAAATGCTTACAGTAAATTTAAATGTATTTTTGAGATTCTATAGATTAGAGGGAGATAATATTAAAGAAATCTTAGAAGAAATATATTTACCAGTTTCATTAGAA
This sequence comes from Candidatus Aminicenantia bacterium, assembly GCA_046760445.1. Taxonomy (GTDB): domain Bacteria; phylum Acidobacteriota; class Aminicenantia; order JdFR-78; family JdFR-78; genus JBHIEE01. The sequence goes on along the minus strand of JBHIEE010000004.1, from coordinate 2,356 downwards.
GAAGAAAAAGAAAGTTTTAATCCTGAAGAGGAGAATATTTATACTATTGCTTACGTTCTTCCACCTGGAAATTATTTATTAGCTTTAGCTGTAACATCAACGGGCTTAATTAAAATAGGTACTCTTTACTCTGAATTTTCTTTACCAGATCCACTTTCTTTTGAAAGAAAACTGGAAACAACTCCTATATTTTTTGTTAAATCTATTAAGCAAATCTCTCAGCCGGAAACAAAGGTTAAGATTCATAGGAATTCATTTTATTATTCAATTTTACAAATGGAACCAAAAATAGAAAATATTTTTTCACCAACAGATACTCCAGAAATTTTTTATTATATTTTTGGGGCTAAACCTGTTAAGCCAGGGACAAGAAAATATAATATTGAAATTAAATATATAGTTAAAAAAGGAGCAGAGGAAGTTATAAAATTTGCTCAAAAATATACCGCCCCTTTAATCAGTCACCCTCTGCCATTAAGTTTTCAGGAGAAAAAATTAGACCCTGGAAAATATACTTTAGAAATAGAAATTACTGAGAACGTTTCAAATTTATCAACTAAAAAAGAAGTAAATTTTATAATAAAATAAGAGGCAAAAATCAGAGAATTGCACAAACTTACACATACTTTGAGAAAATGACTAATAATCGAATTTCAAGTTTTGAGTTGTTTTGTAAATCTCTAAATTTTAATATGTAGGTGATTACAATGAAAAGAAACATAACATTAATTTTTCTTTTATCAATATTGGGTTTTGGATTTTTACTCCAAATCCATGCGACTCCATTTCCTCAAACCAGGGAGGAGCCTCTCAAATATGAAATTGAGGTAGTTGTGGTTGATATTCCCGTTTATGTTATTGATAAGGAAGGTAACCCTGTGCTTGATTTAAAACCAGAAGATTTTGCTATCTACGAGAATGGCAAAGAACAAAAGATAACTTACTTTACCTTAGTCCAAAATGATTCTCCAGAAATAGTTAGTTTAGCAAGGCGCTATCCCGCTGTTCGACGACAGTTCTTTCTACTCTTTGATCTGTCCTTTGCCAGTCCAAAAGGTATATTGAGAGCCAGAGAAACTGGTCTTAATTTTGTTAAGGAGAAAATCCTTCCCACTGATTTAGTCGCAGTGGCTACTTATTCAATACTCAGTGGTGTTCAAATACTGGTTAATTTCACTAATGATCGAGACCAATTATTATCAGCTATTGACACTTTAGGATTAGTTAAGGTAACTCAAAGAGTTAAGGATCCAGCCGGTTTTAGTTTTGGACCAGTGATTGCTCAAGAGCCGTCAGATGTCAGTGGTGATAAGGCTACTGGAGGAGCAAGAGATGTCTTTCAAGAGGAATTAAGAGCCTTAGAAGAGAAGATAAAAAAAATAAGAGAATCAAATTATGCAGGGTATGTGGCAGATTTTATTGAGGATCTTCAGATTTTAGGACAGTCCCTTAACATAGTTGAGGGAAGAAAACACATCATCTATTTCTCAGAAGGATTTGATAGTAAAATATTAACTGGAAAATCCTTAAAAGAATTTGAGAAAGATACTCAGTCCTTTGTCCAAGGAAGATACTGGGAAATTGACCCAAACCGTTTTGGAGACTCAAGCATAAGAATGAATCTATATAATGCACTAAAAGATGTTGTTAGCTCTGATTGCCTTATTCACACTGTGGATTTGGGTGGACTTCGTACAGTTAGTGCAGACCTTAATACTCTAAGTGGCACTTCAAAAGACCAGGCTTTAATACAGCGAGGTCAAATTACACTAAATTTATTATCATCTGAAACTGGCGGTAAGGCCTATAGAAATGTTAATAATTTAGATCAACCCTTAGAAGATATTCTCAAGCTAACCAACTCTTATTATTTGCTTGGATATTCTCCTACTGACAAAAAGAAAGAAGGAAAATTTCGAAAACTTAAAGTAAAAGTAAAACGTCCTAATTTACAAGTTTCATATCGAAAAGGATATTATGAAGATAAACCATATAAGGATTACTCTTCTCTTGAAAAGCAATTGCAATTGGCAGAATATGTGGTTAAAGACATTCCTTCTCAAGAAATCAAAGTTGATAGCTTTGTCTCTGCATTTCGTGGTAATAAAGGAATTACTCAAGTGCCAGTGTTTCTGAAGTTTCCAGGTAATCAGTTTTTAGAAAAAAATAGAAAGTCGAAAGAAATTAATTTAGAAATATATGGTTATGCTATTAGTAGCTCTGGACAATTCAGAGATTTCTTTCACCAGACTCTTAAAATCAATCTCAAGAAAGCGAAAAGAAAGTTAGAAACCACTGGTATAAAATATTACGATCTTTTGTTAGTTCCTCCCGGAGATTATAAAATAAAATGTAT
>JBHIEE010000003.1:0-59273 GCA_046760445.1 Candidatus Aminicenantia bacterium | reverse complement strand
GATAGGGAGAGCATTTCCTTCAACTATGCCTGTTCCATCAAATGTATATAATGCATTCGCAGCTCCTGACATCATTCTGTCTGCTCTTTTATTTATTGGAGCTTTTGGTCTTCTAAAACTGAAGAAATTCGGATATGCAGTAACTTTAGTTGCTATGGGAATGTGGATATTTGACTCTACCTTGGTATTAGGAATTACCAAATTGACGAGAATTAATATAATAATTCCCTCTCTTTTATTTTCCATAATTACAATTTTTTACCTGTATCGCGAACACGAAATTTTTACCTGAAACAGGTATTTGATTCAATTATCAGTAAATATAAGTTAGGAGACTTATAAAGAGTCAATATAAGGCTGTAGACTTATGATTTATCAAATTAATCTTTTATTGAGATTAGTGATTGCTCATTTTTTAGCTGATTTTCTATTCCAAACCAAAAAAGTTATAAATCAACGCCGAGAGAAAAAAATAAGAACCCAATAAATTCCAATAAAACACTGCTCTGGACTTCATTGAATATTCCTTTCTTCAAACATCTAAGGATAAATCTTTCTGGTTTCTGACTTCTGTCTCCTGTTTTCTGTTATCAGCCTTTAATTACAACCAAAGGTCTTAAGCGGAGTACTTTTTTGGAAATGCGGGCAGCTGCGATGGCATCTACTACCATTGAAACATCTTTATAAGCATCGGGCATCTCCTCACTAACTGTTCTCCTGTCAGCTGCTCTGACAAATATCCCATCTTTCTCTAATTCCTGACTGATTGACCTTCCTCGTGCCTGTTGAATAGCTTTATGTCGACTTAACACTCGACCTGCTCCATGACAACTTGATCCAAAACTCTCTTCCATTGCCTCCTTGGTGCCAACCAGCAAATAAGAATATCTGCCCATATCTCCGGGTATAATGACTGGTTGTCCAATGGAGCGATATTTGGCTGGAAGTTCAGAATGACCAGGAGGAAATGCTCTGGTTGCTCCTTTACGGTGAACAGCAAGGTATTTTTTCTTGCCTTCCACTATATGCTCTTCTTTTTTAACAATATTATGAGCATGATCATAAATTAGTTCTAAACCTAATTCTTTTGGAGAAGCATTTAAAGCTCGGCAAATAGTCTCCCTGGTCCAGTGCATAAGAACCTGACGATTTGCCCAGGCATAATTGGCTGCCCCTTTCATTGCCGCAATATAATTCTGACCCTCAGGAGAATTTATAGGAGCACAGGCCAATTGTCTGTCAGGAAGAACAATATTATATTTTCTCAAAGCTCGGCCCATAACCTCCAAATAATCAGTGGCAATCTGATGACCTAACCCCCTTGAACCAGTATGAATCATAATAGTAATTTTATTTTTTTCTAAGTTAAAAATTTTAGCCAGCTCTGGGTCATAGACCTCATCTACATATTGAATTTCAAGAAAATGATTACCTGAGCCTAAGGTGCCTAATTGCTGAGCTCCTCTCTCCAGAGCCTTGTGACTCACCTTACTTGAATTAGCTCCTGGCAAAGATCCATAAGATTCCGTGGATTCTAAATCTTCTTTAGTGCCATATCCTTTCTCTACTGCCCATCTCGCTCCTTTCGCTAAAACTTCTTTTTCCTGTTGATGAGAAAGATGTAATTTCCCTCTTGAACCGACTCCTGTGGGAATATAATAATAGAGAGCCTCAACTAAAAGTTTCTTTTTATCTTTTATGTCTTTCAGGAATAAATTAGTAGAAAGCAATCTCACCCCACAATTTATATCAAATCCTACCCCACCAGGAGAAACAATTCCACTCTCCCAGTCAGTAGCAATTACTCCACCAATAGGCAGCCCATACCCGTAATGAATATCTGGCATGGCAAAAGAAGCTTTTACAATACCTGGCAAAGTAGCGGCGTTTCTTACCTGAATCAATGATTCATCTTCGACCGCTTTTTTCATCAGTTCTTCTGTAGCAAAAATAATCCCGGGCACTCTCATCCGGGAATCCACATCTTGAGGCAGCATCCATTTATAATTAGTTATCTTTTTTAATTTTTCCTTCATAGCTTAACTCCTTTTATAAATCAAATAGAACTTTCACCTTCCAGCTGTTGTTCTTCTGAGTTATTTCTAAATTGTGATAGGTCACTGCTTTTATTTCCCTCTCCACTTTCTTATTTTTTATTTTTTCTCCTCTGACAGAAGCCCTTAATTTATAGGGGGTGATTTCTTTAACTTGAAACTCTACTAAAAATATCTTATATGCATCATAATAAAAAAGCAACTCACCTAGCCATTTAAATAAAAGTTCCTCCCAGTTTTCCCCAGTAATTTCAATCTCAAATTCTTCTTTTGGAGTAAATTTGTGGGAGGAAGCGATTAAATTAAACATTCCTTGAGCTGCATTGGAAAAGAGTTGGGTTAAATTTTCTCCTTCTACCTCCATCCCCATATCAGCCATTGTTGAGAAATATTTATATTTCTTAGTCATCTAACTCTAAAGAAATAAGAAATTTCTTTAGCTTATTTCTGAACTCTTTTCTTTTTAAAGCTAATTCAATAGTTGCTTTGATGAACCCAAATTTATCCCCTGCATCGTAGCGTTTCCCTTCAACCAAAAGTCCATAAACAGGCTTTGCTTTTTGAAGGATATCAATTGCATCAGTTAATTGAATTTCACCTTTTTTATCAGGACGGGTTTTCTTAAGAGCTGAAAAAATCTCTGGATTAAAGACATATCGTCCGATAACAGCCAAATCTGAGAAGGCTTTTTCTGGGCCAGGCTTTTCTATAATATCTTCAATTTGAAATAATCTGTCTGAAATTTGCTTTGGTTTAATTATTCCATATTTCCGAGTGCCTTCTTCATCTACTTTCTCAAGAGCAACCACAGAACACTTTGTCTCAGAATAAATTTCAATCAATTGTTTCAGGCAAGGTTTTTCAGCGTCAATTATGTCATCTGGTAACAAAACAGCAAATGGTTCCCCAGCGATAAATTCTTCACCAATTAACACTGCATGTCCTAAACCTAATGCCTCTTTCTGCCGGAGATAAAAAATATTAATTAAGTCAGCCACTTTTTTTATCTCATTCACTAAATCCTCTTTATTTTTTTGAATCAAGAAACTTTCTAATTCAAAATTAATATCGAAATAATCCTCAATAACTCCTTTCCCTCGGCTGGTAATTATCAGAATATTTTTTATTTCAGAGGAAATTATTTCTTCCACTCCATATTGGATAAGTGGCTTGTCTACTACCGGCAACATTTCCTTAGGAAGACACTTAGTTGCTGGCAAAAACCTTGTTCCAAATCCTGCTGCTGGAATAATTGCTTTTTCAATCATGGTTCTCTCTATTTGGAAAAATCATTATACCAGAAACAGTTTTCATTATCTACCTTGACACTAATAAGAAGCCCTTCATCTCTGAAAATCCTGTTGTGATCAAGATTTTCTCCCGAGTACTCCTGTCTGCCCCTGCCCGACCCCGAGCACTCGGGGGGGGGACAGGCAGGCGGGATCGGCTTCACCCCTCTATAAAAATCAAATATTAAATATCAAAAGTCAAAACTAATATAATAGTTCTGCGGTGCTGCAGTTGATTTTTTTTGACTGCAGCACTGCAGCACCGCTCAACTGCAGCACTATTTTTATATTTTTCCTCTGTCATTTTTATCTTTGATTTTTGAATTTTGATTTATTTAGAGCTTCCATAAAAGCTATTCTCACCATCAATATATATAATATCATTTAAGGTCATTTGAAAATCCTCGAGAAAAAGATGGTGGGTAAGTAAAATTTATTAGTCTTTACGATGCAAAATTTCTTCCAATATTTCTAATAAATCTCTTTCTCGAAATGGTTTGGGAAGAAATTTAATTTTAGAAGCACGAATGAATTCTTGAGTTTGATCCCCTAATATATCACCTGAAGTAAGAATAATACTATCCGCTTTAAACATATTCCTCTGCTTTATTGTTTTGTATAACATCTTCCCATCCATACCAGGCATCCGAATATCTGAAATTATAAAATCAAACTCTCTTTCCTGAAGAATCTTAAAAGCTTCCATCCCATTTCTGGCTATTTCTACTTCACACCCATATTTGTTAAGAATATACTTGAAAAGGTCAGCCACAGAAGGCTCATCCTCCACAATCAATACTTTTTTCTCTATCTTTGATATTTCCTTCTCAGGGGAAGGCCTTTCCTCTCCCTGAACAAGCTCTTCTTCTATAAAAACTGGTAATCCAACAGTAAAAGTAGAACCTTGTCCTACTTCACTTGAAACTCTTATTTCTCCTTGATGGTCTCTAATTATTCGTTGAACAATAGACAGTCCTAACCCGGCACTGCGAGTGTCTTCTTTGGTGGTAAAAAATGGATCAAAAATTTTGGGAAGTGCATCTTCGGGAATCCCTGGTCCATCATCACTTATTTCAATCAGAATCTTTGATTCTTTAAGTTTGGTCCCAATGATTAACTTCCCCTCTCCTTTCTCTTTAACCATAGCATAATGAGCATTATTAATTAAATTTAAAACTGCTTGCTGAATTTGATGCCAGTCAGCCATGGTCCGAGGTAATTCTGGTGCAAGCTTTTTCTCAACTTTAATATTATCTATTTTCAGTTCATAATTTTTAATCTCTAATGTTTTTTCTACTACTTCATTTATATCAATATATTTTTTCTCAAATGTCCGACTACGAACAATACTCAACAGATTATTAATAATTCTATGACAGCGCTGAGCATCATTATTAATTTTTTCCAACATTTCTCTAGTCTCTCCTTGGCATTCCGCACCTAATAGTAATTCTGAAAAGCCAACAACTGCCGAAAGAGGATTGTTAAGCTCATGAGCAATACTCGCGATCATCTGTCCAAGAGTAGAGAGTTTTTCCGAATGAAGAATCTGTTCCTCTAATTTCTTTTGTTCTGTTAAATCCTGAATATTGACTACCGCTCTCTTTACCTCAGGAATAAATTGAAAATCTATTTCCACACTTTTAATCTCTTTATTTTTAGTCATAAGTTCACATCTAAAAGGCGCCTCTTCCTTTTTCTCTTCCATTCTATTTTGATAATAAATATATACCCGGTTTTTCTCATACTCAGGAAATAATTCAAAAAAAGAAATTTTATCTTTCATTTCTTTTTCGGAAAAACCAGTCATTTCTGTAAATTTCTTATTCACCCTCAGTAATCTAAACTCTTGATCAACTATAGCCGTGGCATTTCCTGTACGCTCAAACAGTACTTGATACTCTTTCTCTTTTTTCAAGAATAATTCTTCAGCTTTTTTTCGATAATTAATGTCTCTCAACACCCCTATTACTCTGACCACCTTTCCCTCTTCCACAATAGCCCTTGAATTACATTCCATCCATACTTCTTCTCCATTTTTTTTCCGAACTATTATTTCTGCATTTCTGATTTCACCGTTTTTAAGAGTAGTCTGAAGCAGTTTAAAAGCCTGTTTGTGATATTTTTCAGGAATTAATTCTGAAAAATGTAAATTTAAAATCTCATCTTTTGAATATCCTAAATATTCACTTGCCTCACGGTTGGAATACGTAATATATCCTTCCTCATCCAGGGAATAAATGATATCGTTTGCCCTTTCAATCAATTCTTTATACGGGAGAGTAACCTCGGTGGGGTTTCTTTCTAACTCGTCTCTCTCTTTATCATCCATTTTCATCATACCTTAAATAACTTCTTTTCTAAAACTAAGACTATTTAGTTTAAGACATATTCAAAAAGTACTCACCCTCCTTCTTTTTCATTTTAACTTCTCTTTTGTTTAATATATTTAGTTTTTAAACTCTTGTCAATTAGAAATTTAACTAAATCCTTTTGATAGAATACACCCCCCTTCAAAAAATCAGTAATATAAAGGAATTAAACAGTTTCTACACTTTTAACCTCAGGAATTTTCTTTTTAAGAAACTGTCCTATTCCTTGGGTTAAAGTCATTTGCTTCATCGGACACCCCTCACAGGCACCCAATAATTTAACCTTAACCACTCCTTCCGAAGTAACCTCTACTAATTGAATATCACCTCCATCAGCCTGTAAATGAGGTCTGATTTCAGCCAATGCTTTTTCTACTTCTTCTTTCATATTTATCTCCTTAAAAAAAATAATTAGTATTGTCAAATTTAACCACAGAGACCACCTATTATATTAAATCACAAATCTCAAGCTCCAAATATCAAATAAATCCCAAATTCCAATATCCAAACCGATTACTTGTTTTATATATTCTCTATTTGAAATAGTTCGAGGCAATTTCTTGCAAAAAAGAGCTATATTTTTAGCAAACTGATAAGTTCGCTCTTCTAAGTCGTAATTACTTGCTTTTTTTGTTTCGGTCATTGAGATTTTAGTCATTGGAACTTATTTGGAATTTGTGATTTGTAATTTGGAATTTTTCATTTCTCTATGTTCTCTGGGGTTTTCATATTCTTTTCGACACTACCAAATTATTTATTTTCATCAATAATATACTATCATTAATTAAAGAAACAATCCAGATTAGAAGAGCAATAGTTATCCCTCTTATTATTTTTTCTTAAAAATCAATTCATTCTGAGGATCTACATCTACATTAATAGTATCTCCCTCTGAAAATTCACCCTGGAGTATTTTAATAGCTAATGGATTTTCGACTTCTCGCTGAATTGTTCTTTTTAATGGTCGAGCGCCAAAAACAGGATCATATCCTCTTTCAGCCAAAAGCTCTTTCACTTTTGGGGGCATTTCAATTTTTATTTTCTTATCCTTCAATCTTTTTTCTAATTGAGCTATCTGTAAGTCTACGATTTTTAAAATGATTTCTTTGGACAGAGGCTTGAAAACAATTATATCATCGATCCTATTTAGAAACTCCGGCCTGAAATTTTGTCTCAAAATTTCTTGAATTTTTTCTTCTATTTTTTGATAATCTCCGCTCAATTCAGTAATCAACTGGCTACCAAGATTACTGGTCATAATAATCACCGTATTCTTGAAATCAACTGTTCTTCCTTGCCCATCTGTTAATCGTCCGTCGTCCAAAACTTGAAGCAATATATTAAAAACATCTGAATGAGCTTTTTCAATTTCATCTAAAAGAATAATGGAATAAGGTCTCCTTTTTATTGCTTCTGTTAACTGACCTCCTTCTTCAAAACCAACATAACCAGGAGGAGCTCCTATTAATCGAGCAACTGAGTGTCTTTCCATATATTCAGACATATCAAGTCTAACCATTGCTCTCTCGTCGTCAAAAAGAAACTCTGCTAATGCACGAGCCAATTCAGTTTTACCTACGCCAGTGGGCCCTGAAAAAACAAAAGAACCAAGAGGACGATTTGGATCCTGGATACCAGCCCTTGCTCTTCTTATGGTATCAGAAACTATTTTTACTGCATGATCCTGACCAATTACCCTCTTTCTTAAATTATCTTCCATCTTAATCAGCTTTTCAATTTCTCCCTCTAACATTTTTGAGACTGGAATTCCTGTCCATTTTGAAACTATCTCGGCAATATCCTCTTCATCTACTTCATCCTTAAGCATTTTGCCTCGAGCCTGAATTTTGGCTAATTGTTTTGTGGCCTCTTCAATTTTTTTATTTAATTCAATCAATTTACCATATCTTATTTCAGCCACTTTCTCTAAATCTCCTCGTCTTTCGGCATTCTGCTCTTCTATTTTCAATTTATCAATTTGTTCTTTGAGCCGTTTAATTTTCTCAATTGCTTCTTTCTCTCCCTGCCAATGGGCTTTCATTCGATCTCTTTCTTCTTTCAAATCAGCTAATTTCTTTTCGATTATGTTTATTTTCTCCTGAGAAGCTTTATCTTTTTCCTTTTTTAAAGCCTGTTTTTCAATTTCCAGTTGAATAATTTTCCTTTCTATTTCATCAATCTCAACCGGCAGGCTGTCAATTTCTATCCTTATATGGGAAGCTGCTTCATCAATCAGGTCAATTGCTTTATCTGGTAAATACCGATCAGTTATATACCGATTTGACAAGGTAGCAGCAGCAACCAAGGCTGAATCCTTTATTTTCACTCCATGATGAACTTCGTATTTTTCTTTAAGGCCTCTTAAAATAGAAATAGTTTCTTCAACAGTAGGCTCTCCAACATAAACCTGCTGAAACCTCCTTTCTAAAGCAGCATCTTTTTCAATATATTTTTTATACTCATTTAAAGTAGTCGCTCCAATACACCGAAGCTCTCCTCGCGCCAAAGGAGGTTTTAACATATTTGAAGCATCCACTGCTCCTTCAGCTGCTCCAGCTCCTATGATGGTATGAAGTTCATCTATAAAAAGAACTATTTCTCCCTGCGCATCAGTAATTTCTCTAAGCACAGCCTTCAATCTATCCTCAAATTCTCCCCGATATTTTGTTCCAGCAATTAAAGCCCCTAAATCCAATGCAACAATTTTTTTATTTTTTAAAGTGTCGGGCACATCTCCATTAGCTATTCTCTGAGCCAGCCCCTCAACAATTGCTGTTTTTCCTACTCCAGCTTCTCCAATCAAGACCGGATTATTTTTGGTTCTTCTGGATAAAACCTGAACAACCCGCCTTATTTCATCATCACGACCAATCACTGGGTCTAATTTGCCCTGTCGAGCTAATTCTGTGAGATCACGCCCATATTTTTGAAGAGCTTGATACTTATCCTCGGGATTAGGGTCTGTGATTCGCTGGGAGCCTCTAATACTTCTTAATGCTTTTAAAACAGCACCCTCGGTAACACCATTATCCTTTAATATTTTCGAAGCCAGGAACTGTTCTTCTTTCAGGATCGCCAGAAATAAATGTTCAGTGGAAACATACTCATCTTTAAATTTTTCAGCTTCTTTAAATGAACTATCTATTATTTTTTTTAAATCCGGAGAGAGATAAACTTCTCCACCTGAAATCTTTGGGAGTTTTTCCAAAAAATTTTCTAATTCCTGCAAAATTTTTTCATTGTTAACCCCGACCTTGTTTAAAATTGAGACTACCACACTCTCTGGTTGATTCAAAAGAGCCCAAAGAAGATGCTCTGGTCTCAATTCTTGATGCCCTAAACTCTCTGCTTTAGTCTGAGCTTGCTGAAATGCTTCGACTGATTTTACAGTGAATTTATCCCACCTCATTTTTCTTCTCCTATTATATTTAAGATAGTCAGGGGTAAACCCTTGCCTGCGGCAGGCAGGCCTGAAACTTCAAAGAGGTATCTTTTGATTTCGGCTTCCATAGAAACCTCTAATTTCAAAGTTTGCCCCTGACTATCTTGTTATAAATGAAAAATATTCATTTTTACGCAGTATTGGAATTTTTCAAATTCCAATACTGTAAAATATGCCTTTTATAATTAAAATATGCCTTCACCTTAATGTCAAGTTATAAAAATACTATATTATCAACAGGAATAGTAAAGTCAATCTGCTTGATTTTTACCTGGAAAAATGATAAAAAATGCTCTAAAAATTTAAAGATGATTTCTTTAGATATTTCATTTATTGTCATTTCTATAATAGTCTGGATACTGGTGATTGTTTTAAATAAAATTTTCTTTACTCCAGTTAAAGAAGCAATAAAAAACAGAAATGAAAATATCTCTTCTAATTTATCTGCTTTTGAGAGAATAATGGATTCCTATCAGAAAAACTTAGACCAAATTAATCAAACTTTAAATGTTACTCGGAAAGAAGCCTTAGAATTGAAAGAAAATTATAGGAAACAAGGAGAAAAAGAAAGAGAGAAAATTATTCAAATAGCAAAAGCAGAAAGAGAAGATATGATAAGGAAAGCAAAAAAAAGCCTCTCTCAACAAATAGAAAAGAGTAAAAAGGAATTAAGTCGACAGACAGGAATTTTAGCCAATGAGATTATAAGAAAAATGATTAGGGGAGAATGAATAAATTAAGATTGAGCTTAATTATATTTCTCACACTATTTTTATTAAATTTTGCAGCTGTTTCTTCCAAAGAAACAGGTACAAACTGGTCTGATTTTTTGGGAAAAGTTATTAATTTCGTAGTTCTTTTTGGATTACTTATTTTCTTTCTTTTAAAACCCCTCAAAAATTATTTAGAAAAAAGAACAAAAGAAATAAGAAGCACCATCACCCATGCTGAAGAATCAAGAAAAGAAGCAGAAGAAAAATTTGCCCAATTAGAAAAAAGACTGTCTCATTTGCAACAGGAGATAGAGGAAATAAGAAGAAAAGGAGAAAAAGAAGCTCAAAAAGAAAGAGAAAAAATCATTTTCCAGGGGAAAAAAGAAGTGGAAAGAATAAAGCTGTTAACTCGAAAAGAAATAGACCGGTACTTAAAATCAGGCCTAAAAGAGTTGAAACATTATGCTGCTGAACTCTCGATTACCCTGGCAGAAAAAGAGATCAAAAATAAATTAACTCCTCAAGACCATAAATTTCTAATTGATAAATATATCGAGAAATTGGATAAAATAAAATGAAAATTCAATTAATAGCCAAAAGATACGCTACCGGATTAGTAGGAGCCATAGAAAGTGACCAAGAATTTCATGCCATAAATCAAGAAATAACAGATTTTTTAAACTTAATTAAAAAAAATAAAGAATTCAATCACTTTATATTAAGTCCTTTTTACACGAAAAACAAAAAAGAAGAAATCGTTAAAGAAATATTAAAGAAAAATTCATTTTCAGAAAAAAGCAAGCGATTTATTCTTTTGTTGATTGAGAAAGATAGACTACTCTACTTAGAAGAAATTCTTAATTTATTTCATTCTATCTGGAATGAGAAAAAAAATATCCACACATTTGAAGTGAACTCTGCTTATCCTCTAACTGAAGATCAGAAAAAAAGATTAACTGAGAAGCTGGAAAAGATTATTCAAGGAAAAGTAATTCTCAAATTTAATCTTGATCCAGCACTAATCGGTGGATTAAAAATCAGGAAAGAAAATATATTATACGATGGTTCAATAAAAGGAAATCTGTTAAAATTAAAAGAGAAAATCTTAAGTGAGGAGTAAAAATGCAAATTAAAGCAGATGAAATAAGCCAAATTATCCAGAGACAAATTCAAGACTATAAAGCAGAGATTGATATCAAGGAAATTGGATTAGTGACCTATTTAGGAGATGGAATTGCCCGAATTCACGGTCTGGAATTAGTAATGTTCAATGAATTGCTGGAATTTCCAAATGGAGTGTATGGATTAGCCTTAAATCTGGAAGAAGATAGTGTTGGTGCAGTACTTCTGGGTGAGACTTCTTTGGTAAAAGAAGGAGATTTAGTAAAAAGAACTCATCGCATTATTCAAGTTCCTGCTGGAGAAGCAATGATTGGGCGGATAATTAACCCTTTGGGTCTACCTCTGGACGATAAAGGGCCAATTGAAACTGATATTTATATGCCGGTGGAACGTCTTGCTCCAGGAGTAGTTGATCGTCTGCCAGTAAAAGAGCCTCTTCAGACCGGGATTAAAGCAATTGATTCTATGATTCCCATTGGTCGTGGACAACGAGAATTAATTATTGGTGACCGTCAAACAGGTAAAACGACCCTTGTCCTGGATACTATTCTGAATCAAAAAGATTCGGATGTCATTTGTATTTATGTGGCGATAGGACAAAAAAATTCGACTATTGCTCAGGTGGTCAAGACTTTGGAAGACCATGGAGCAATGGATTATTCCATTGTTATCGCTGCTCCAGCTTCGGATCCTTCCCCTCTTCAATATTTAGCACCCTACAGTGGGTGCGCTATTGGTGAATATTTCCGTGACCACAAAGGTCACACATTGGTTATTTATGACGACCTCTCCAAACATGCAGCCGCTTACCGAGAAATATCTCTTCTTTTGAGAAGACCTCCAGGAAGAGAAGCTTACCCAGGAGACATTTTCTATCTCCATTCAAGACTTTTAGAAAGAGCAGCCAAACTAAACGATGAAAATGGTGGTGGGAGTTTAACCGCTCTACCAATTATTGAAACTCAAGCTGGAGATGTCTCAGCTTACATCCCTACTAATGTCATTTCTATCACTGATGGCCAGATATATTTAGAGCCTGAATTGTTTAATGCTGGAATAAGACCTGCTATTAATGTCGGAATCTCTGTTTCCCGAGTGGGAGGAAACGCTCAAATTAAAGCAATGAAACAAGTAGCTGGAAAATTACGATTAGATTTAGCTCAATATCGAGAGCTGGCTGCTTTTGCTCAGTTTGGAAGTGAATTAGATAAAGCCACTCAAGCTCAGTTAGATAGAGGTGAAAGATTGACTGAAGTGTTAAAACAAGATCAGTCTCAACCGCTTCCTGTTGAAAAGCAAATACTAATAATTTATGCCGGGACAAGAGGATTTTTAGATAGTGTTGAAGTTGACCAAATAAAAGAATATGAGGTAAAGCTTCATAATTTTATGGAAGAAAACCACCAAAAAATATTAAAACAAGTAGCAGAAAAAAAAGAAATTGATAGTTCCTTAGAAAAAGAGATTAATTCTATTTTGGAAAAATTTACTCAGGAATTTAAAGGAGAAACAGTTTAAATATGTCTACAGTTCTTGATTTAAGAAGAAAAATTAAAACTATTAGAAATATTCAACAGATTACTAAAGCAATGAAAACTGTGGCCACAGTAAAATTAAAAAGAGCTCAACAATCACTTTTGCATATTAAGCCCTATTCTCACAGAATTCCAGAATTAATTGAAAGTCTAACTTCTCGAGTAGATTTATCTCTACATCCCCTTTTATCTGAACGGAAAGAGAAAAGAATCGAACTGGTCATCATTACGGCTGACAAAGGACTTTGCGGTGCTTTTAATTCAAAAATCAGAGAAAAAGCCGAGGAATTTATCGGAGAGAAGAAAGATGAAATTGAAATCTCTTTTACTTTAATTGGAAAAAAAGGAGCAATTTATTTTAAAAAAGAACCTTATCCTGTGAGAAATAAATATATAAATCTTTTCCAGAAATTAGAGTATGAGAAGGTTAAGGAAATAGTAAAATCGTTAATTGATCCTTTTCTTAATCAGGAGATTGATGCCGTTTATGTTATTTATAATGAGTTTAAATCTATTTTAAGACAAGAAATAACAATCAATAGACTGTTGCCTCTTCCTCGATTTGAACCAAAAGAAGAAGTAGTAATAATTGATTATATTTATGAACCTGATCCAGAAGCCATCCTTAATCAATTATTACCAAAATACATTGAAAACCAAATATATCATTATCTTTTAGAATCAATAGCTTCTGAGCATGCTGCTCGAATGATTGCTATGGAGAACGCAACTAACAACGCTCAAGAATTAATAGAAGATCTGTCTTTAGAAATGAATAAAATTAGACAAACCCTTATTACTAAGGAGTTGGTGAATATTATGACTGCAGTAGAAGCTCTGGAGGAAAGATAAATAAGAACTGAGAATCGAGAATTGAGAAATCATTAATTTTCGATTATAGCCTCAATTCTTAATTCTCAATACTATTTTTGGTGGAGGAAAAAATGAATAAAGGAAAAGTTATTCAGGTAACTGGACCAGTGGTTGATGTCGAATTTAATAGCGGACAATTACCTAAAATATATAATGCTCTCCGGATTACGAGTGATGGTTTTGAGATGCCACAACCAATAGAAATTATTGTTGAGGTAGAACAGCACTTGGGAGAAAATCGTGTGCGGTGTGTATCTATGCATCCCACAGATGGCTTAGTCCGCGGGATGCCAGCTTATGACTTGGAAGGACCCATCACTGTTCCAGTTGGGAGAGAAACGTTAGGACGGGTAATGAATGTTATTGGAGAACCAGTTGATAAATTGGGTCCTATAAAAACCAAGAAAAGATATCCTATTCATCGCCACGCCCCTTCTCTTGAAGACCAAAGCACAGAATTAGAAATGTTTGAAACAGGAATAAAAGTAATTGATCTTATCCAACCTTTTCTTAAAGGAGGGAAAATTGGTTTATTTGGAGGAGCAGGGGTAGGCAAAACAGTAATAATTATGGAATTAATTCATAATGTGGCTAAAAAACATGGAGGTTTTTCTGTGTTTGCGGGAGTTGGAGAAAGAACAAGAGAAGGAAATGATTTGTGGCTTGAAATGAAAAATTCAGGGGTAATTGAGAAAACAGCTTTGATTTATGGACAGATGACCGAACCACCTGGAGCCCGACTGAGAGTGGGTTTAGCAAGTTTAACAGTAGCTGAATACTTCAGGGATGAAGAAGGACAGGACGTCCTCCTTTTTATTGATAACATTTTTAGATTTGTTCAGGCAGGCTCTGAAGTTTCTGCTCTTTTGGGGAGAATGCCTTCAGCTGTTGGTTATCAACCTAATTTAGCTACTGAATTAGGTGAGTTAGAAGAAAGAATTACTTCCACCAAAAAAGGCTCAATTACTTCTGTTCAGGCAATATATGTTCCCGCTGATGATTTTACTGATCCTGCGCCAGCAACAACTTTCTCTCATTTAGATGCTAATACTAATCTCTCACGGCGATTAAGTGAAATGGGTATCTATCCCGCGGTGGATCCTCTTTCTTCTTTTTCCCGAATTTTAGACCCGAGAATAGTTGGGCAAGAACATTATCAAGTTGCTCGAAAAGTAAAAGAAATTCTCCAAAGATATCAGGAATTACAAGATATAATCGCCATTTTAGGAATAGAAGAACTCTCTGAAGAGGATAAACTTATTGTTGCTCGGGCAAGGAAAATCCAGAGATTCTTGTCACAGCCTTTCTTTGTTGCTGAGGAATTCACTGGTCGACCAGGAAAATATGTTACCGTGGAGGAAACTGTTAGAGGATTTAAAGAAATCGTTGAAGGGAAGCACGATGACCTTCCTGAACAGGCTTTCTATATGGTAGGAACAATTGATGAGGTTATAGAAAAAGCCAAGGAATTTGCTTGATGAGTCAATTACCAGATAAAATCAATTTAGAGGTTATTACTCCTGAACGTTTGTTAGTGAAAGAAGAAGTGGATGAAGTAGTTGTCCCAGGATCCCTGGGCTATTTAGGCATATTGCCCGGCCACCGACCTTTTCTTTCCACATTAGGACTTGGGGAATTGATTTACCGTCAGGGGCAAGAAAGACATTATCTTTCAGTTTTCGGAGGTTATGTTGAAGTTCTCGCTGATCGTGTTCTGGTTCTGGCTGATATTGGGGAAAAAGCAAAAGAAATAGATAGAGAAAGAGCTATTGAAGCTCAAAAGAGAGCTGAGGAAGACCTGAAAAGAGCAAAAAAAGGTGAATTATCTGAAGAAGAGATCGAAAACGCTCTCATCAGATTGCGAAAAGCCCTTATTCGTCTTCAGGTTATTGATAAATCCAGATCTAAGACTTAAAATATGAAATCATCAGTAAGTAAAATCCACGAATTAAAAAAAGATGATGAAACTCTGGATACTTTTTATCATGGAAAAATATTAGTTCTTCAGAAAAAAAAGGGGTACCGATTCTCGATTGATGCTCCCCTATTAGCTGATTTTATCCAAACTCGAAAAAGTGATGAACTTTTAGAATTAGGCACTGGAAGTGGAATTATTTCCCTTCTTTTAACTATTAAACCTTTAAAAAAAATAATTGCTTTGGAAATTCAAGAATCTTTGGCTGATTTGGCTCAAAGAAATGTCATTTTAAATAATTTACAAAAAAAAATTACGATCCTCCATGGAGACTTATCTAGTTTTTCTTTAGAAAAAAGATTTGATGTTATTTTTTCCAATCCTCCCTATCAGAAATGGGGCACTGGAAATTTAAGTCCTTCCTTGGAAAAAACTGTTGCCCGGCATGAAATTAAATGTGATATAAATGATATTCTCACTACCACTGCTCGACTTTTGAAAAAAAGGGGAAGAGCCTATTTTATTTATCGCATAATGAGAGAAGAAGACTTTAAAACAGCTCTGGATAAGACCGAATTGAAAATAAAAAAAATCCGTTATGTTAAACCAAAATTTAATTCTCCAGCTAACTTGTTCTTAGTTGAATTAGATTTTGTCTCAAATTCATCCGAGATATTACCCCCTCTCATTATTTATAATGAACAACAAAAATACACTGAAGAAATTCAGGAAATATTTGCTGGGAGAATCTATGATTCGACTAATTAAAAATTTAAGAGAACTCTATAGATTTAGAGTGCTCATTCAGAGTCTGGTGAGCCGTGAGCTTAAAGCTCGCTATCGAGGATCTATCCTTGGTTTTCTTTGGTCATTTTTTAATCCTTTTCTATTAATGATTGTTTATACGGCTGTTTTTGGTTTTATCTTAAGACCTCGAGATCCAGCTTTTGGTGCTTCTCCAATTAACTACGCTCTATTTTTGTTCTGTGGACTTCTTCCCTGGGTGTGGTTTAGTTCATCGACCATTGAATCATCTTTAGTCTTGATGACTCATGGTCAATTAATTAAAAAAATTCTTTTTCCAGCAGATGTTTTACCAACAGTAATTGTTTTAAGTAACCTGGTTCACTTTAGTTTTGGACTCCCTATTCTTTTCCTGTTTTTTATTATTCTTGGAAAAGGTTTTACTTGGTGGGTCTTTTTTCTTCCTGTAGTCATTTTAACTCAGTTAATCTTTTCAATGGGACTTTCTTTTCTGGTCTCATCTTTAACCATCCATTTCCGAGATATCAAAGACATTTTAACCAACCTGCTCACTCTCTGGTTCTTCACCACCCCGATTATCTATCCTATGTCTTTTCAAACCATTCAGAAATCGAAAGTATTAAAAACTTTTCTTTACCTCAATCCAATGACCCATATTATGGAAGGCTACCAATATTGTCTTTTTTATGGGAGTCTACCTCACTGGAAGAAGCTGTCAGTGACTTTTTTAGTATCCATTCTTTTATTTTTTATCGGGTATTATATTTTTGACAAACTTAGAGATTCGTTTGCCGAGGAGGTTTAATTGATTGCCATTAAGGCTGAAAATTTAACCAAGATATATCAAAAATATTCCTCCCGACATAGATTCCAGACCTTTAAGAGCGCCTTGGTTAAAGGAAGTTTATTCAAAGACTTGAAACCTGATGAGATAATCTTTGCTCTGGAAAGTGTGAATTTAGAGGTAAAAAACGGAACCACTTTTGGAGTAATTGGTGAAAATGGTTCAGGGAAAAGCACCTTACTTAAAGTGGTGGCTGGAATAACTAAACCAACCTCAGGAAAAATAGAGGTTAATGGTCGGGTTTCAGCTTTGATTGAGCTGGGAGCAGGTTTTCATCCTGAAATAACTGGCCGAGAAAATGTCTATATCAATGGTATTATGCTGGGCTTAAGTAAAAAAGAAATCTCAGAAAAATTTGATGAAATTGTTAAATTTGCTGAACTGGAAGATTTTATTGATGCTCCAGTCAAAACCTATTCATCAGGAATGTATATGAGATTAGGTTTTGCAGTAGCAATTAATGTTAACCCGGATATTCTTTTAGTTGATGAAGTTTTAGCTGTGGGAGATGCCTCATTTGTACCTAAATGTTTAGATAAAATTAGTGATTTCCGGAGGAGAAAAAAGACCATCCTATTTGTCAGTCACGATTTACCTACCGTGGAGCAAATTTGTGATCAAGTAATGTGGCTAAAAAAAGGTAAAGTTCAAATGATTGGCGAACCAAAAAGAGTAGTGGATGCTTATCTTCAGGATATTGCCGAAAAGCAAGAAGAAGCTCTTGGAATTCGTCATGAAGAGTTAGATTTAGAAAGAAAAGAATGGGAGGAGGAAAAAAGAGAGAAAAGGTGGGGCAAAAGAGAAATTGAAATTAAATCAGTTAAGATAAGAGGGTTAAAAGGAGAAGAAAAATTTGTTTTTTCTCCTGATGAAGGAATGATTATTGAAATGGAGGTAGAAGCTAAAAGGACAATGAAAGATTTTGTTTTTGGGGTGGGAATATTTAACTCCGAGGGAGTATGCTGCTTTGGAACAAATACTAATTTAGAAGACTATAAACCTATTTTTTTTCAAGGTAAAGGAAAAGTCACCTTCAAAATAAACAAATTAAATTTTATCAATGGCACTTACTACTTGGATGTGGCTGCACATAAAAAAGATGGATATCCCTATGATTATCATAAATCATTATATTCATTTGCTATTACTTCTCGGAATAAAAGTATTGGAATTTATTATCCTCCACATTCCTGGAATTTTTCTCAGCAGATTAAAATCAAAAAACCAAACAAGTAATTTTAAATGCAAAAACTTAAAGAATTAAATGAGTTAATTCAATTAAGAAAAGAATTTAAAAAGCAAGGAAAAAAAGTGGTTTTTACTAACGGTTGCTTTGATCTTCTTCATTTAGGTCATATTAGACTTTTTAAAATAGCCAAAAACTTAGGAGATGTTTTAATCGTAGGAATCAATTCTGATTCTTCAATAAAAAAAATTAAAGGGCCACTGAGACCCATTTTCCCCATAGAAGAAAGAGTTGAAATATTAGAGACAATAGAATTTATTGATTATCTGACTATATTTGAAGAGGAAACTCCTCAAAAATTAATTTCTTCTCTTCTTCCTGATATTCTGGTTAAAGGAGGAGATTGGAAGCCCAATCAAGTTGTTGGTAAAAAAGAAGTGGAACAAGCTGGTGGAAAAGTGGAAATTATTCCTTATTTTTCTGAGTATTCAAGCTCAAAAATCATTGAAAAAATTAAA
Organism: Candidatus Aminicenantia bacterium; assembly: GCA_046760445.1. Classification (GTDB taxonomy): domain Bacteria; phylum Acidobacteriota; class Aminicenantia; order JdFR-78; family JdFR-78; genus JBHIEE01. Next base: position 40,645 of record JBHIEE010000003.1, on the reverse strand, counting down.
CTCCGATTTATTATTGAAAAGAACCAATAATTAATTCCTCATTTTCCTTCCTCTGTTAATTTTTCAGTATTGTCAAATTTAACCACACAGGTCACATACTTTAATAAATCACAAATCCCAAGCACCAAATACCAAATGACCATCCCGAGCACTCGGGATGAATTTTGAACATTGGAATTTGGTCCCGAGTATTCGGGATGGGATTTGTAATTTGGGATTTCCCATTCATCTGTGTTCTCTGACTTCGACGAGCTCAGTCGAGTCGTGGTTTTCATATTTTTTCATATTATTTTTGACACTGCTAATTTTCTTCAAAAGATGAAACCTTTTGGAAGTCATTTTCGTCTATATTAGTGAAGAAAGAAAGAACAATGGATGAAAGAAGAAGAAATTCTCAGATCATTATTAGCCAAAAATTAATAACCAAAACAGGACTCTATTTTGGATTAATCTTAATTCTTATTTTTATTCTTTCCTCTTCTATTTTTGCTGAAAAAAATGTGTTAAAAGTACCCAGATTATCCTCTCCACCAAAAATCGATGGAATTTTAGATAATCCTCTTTGGGAACAGGAAGCTTTGAAAATAGAAAATTTTTATCAATTTGTTCCCAAGGAGAAAGGAAAGCCTTCAGAAAAAACAATTGCTTATCTCGGTTATGATAAAAAAAATCTTTATCTTGCTTTCCAGTGTTTTGACTCACAGCCTGATAAGATTAGGTTTTCAGTTACTCAAAGAGACAATATTTTTATGGATGATTGGATAGTAATTATTATTGATACTTTTAATGAGAAAAGAAGGGCTTTTGATTTTTTTGTTAATCCTATTGGTATCCAGGCAGATGGTACTCGAACCGAGGAAGGAGGGAATGAATCAGAGGATCAAAATTGGGATACTTTCTTTCTTTCAGAAGGGAAAATTACTGACCAAGGTTATACAGTCGAATTGGCTATTCCTTTTAAAAGCTTGAGATTTCCCAATAAAAAAATAAAAAACTGGGGATTATTTCTTGGGCGAAACATTCCTCGGAAAGGAGAAATCATTACCTGGCCAGCTGTTTCCCGAAGTATTCAGGGATTACTTATTCAAACTGGAAATATTGTAATTGAAGGTGAGGTAGAAAGAGGGAAAAATCTGGAAATTATGCCCATTTTTACTTCTTTACTTAAAGACGGAGAAAAAATAGATCCTCAACCTGGCGTAAATGTTAAATATGGACTGAGCTCTGATTTAACCTTTGACTTTACCCTTAATCCTGACTTCAGCCACATTGAAGCTGATGCTCCCCAGATTGATATAAATCAGAGATATGCTCTTTATTACTCAGAAAAAAGGCCGTTTTTCCTTGAAGGACGGGAGATATTTGAATTCCCGTCAATAGAAATGGTTTATACCCGTCGAATTATAGACCCTCTCTGGGGCGGAAAATTCACCGGGAAAATAGGCAAATTCACTTTGGGATATCTCTCTGCTTATGATGAACATCCCACAGAAAGTCTATGGGCTATCCACAATGGCAAAGGAAGTGAGGAAGAAAAAGCTCTGTTTAATATTTTAAGAGTGAAAGCCGATGTTTTTAAAGAATCTTATATTGGCTTTGCCCTGGCTGATAAAGAAATTGACGGTTCTTACAATCGAGTGGGTGGATTAGATGGACAATTTAAATTTAAGAATCATTTCTTCTTTTCCTTTCAGGCAATTGGCTCCAAAACAAAATACCATGAAAATCTGACCGGGGTTACTCCTGCCCTTTATGCTCAGTTTTTTTATTCATCGAAACACTGGAGTACAGGATTAACATGGAAAAGCATTCATCCTGATTTTGAGGCTTCCTCAGGCTTTGTTAATCGAGTTGATTATAGAAGACTAGGAGGCTGGTTAAGATATAGCCTTTTCCCTGAAAAGAAGTTTTTAAACGCCCTTCATGCCCGAATAAATTTAAATCGGATGAGTGATTACGATCATAATATTATAACAGACCAATGGCTCAATTTAGGTCTTAATCTTGAATTTACACAATTTAGTCGCCTTTCTGTGTATTATCAAAATTATATGGAAAGATATGAGGACATTGATTTTCATAAAAAGAACTTAGTAGTAAGTGGCTTCACAAACCTTGTTCGATGGGTTGAATTTGGAGGATACTTTTCTTTGGGAGACATGATTAACTATGATCCTGATGATCCTTTTTTAGGCTGGAATCATTCCTTAGGTATCTTTGCCAATTTCAAACCCAGTACAAGACTGCAAATAGAAATTAATTATAATAAAAGCACATTTTGGAAGGAAAGAGGTAGAAAACAATTATGGGATTACAATGTTATCAGGCAGAAAATTACTTATCAGCTTTCTAAAACCTTATCAATGAGAGCTATTGTGGACTATAATCATTTTTATAAAAAAATCTATGGCAGCTTTTTAGTAAGTTATATTTTAAGACCAGGGACAGTTTTCTTTCTGGGATATGACGATACTTTTGTTCAAGAAAATGGAGTTTATGGGAGAACTAACCGAAGCCTATTCATCAAATTCTCGTATTGGTGGAGAATCTAACAAGACTTTACCTCCTAGCGTAGTTAAGCCTTTTCATCTTTGAAAACGCAATACTATTAAAGGTTTTCATATCCTGTTTTTGGGTTTCATCTCCATTAAAATCTCAAATTCCTCGCCCCGTAGTCCCGAGTACTCGGGATGTACGGGGCAGGCACCAAATATCAAATAACAAACTCAAATTAAATCACAATTTATTTCTTACAAAGAGGATGGATAGTCAACTTGTTTCTTCCTTTTCTCTTAGCCTGATATAAAGCTTCATCAGCTACTTGAATGAGGTGTTCATAAGAAACATCAGGTACATTTGCCAAGGGATAGAAAGAGGCACCAATGCTTACTGTAACATCCAAGGATAAATCACCGAAAAGGATTTTTGTTTTTTCAATCTTTTTCCTTATTCTTTCAGCAATAGCCAAACAGAGCTCTACTTTGGAGTTCACCAGAAGAATGATAAACTCATCACCACCAAATCTGGCAACAGTATCAGAGGCCCGAATACTTGATTTCAAAATGTTAGCTATTTTTATTAAAACAAAATCTCCAGCTTGATGACCGTATACATCATTTATTTTCTTAAAATAATCAACATCTAAAATTAAAAGAATCATTTTCTGATTATATCTTTTTGCTCTGGCCAGTTCTTTCTCAACAATATTAAGAAAATGCCGCCGATTAAAAAGCTGGGTCAAGGAATCAGTAATGGCTAATTTTTCTGCTTTTTCTTTAAGACGATTAATCTGTTCTATTTTCTCTTCTAACTCTTTTGTCCTTTGAGCAACTTGATTTTCTAATTCTTCCTTGCGCCTCCTAATGGAACTTGTCTTTATATTATAAACCGTCATTAAAATGATAATTCCTGTTCCAATTACTATTCCTAAAAACCAATAAGTTTTCCAGAAGGGAGGATAAATAGTAAAAGAGACACTCGCTGCTTCCTTTGACCAGACACCATCATTATTTTTTGCTTTAACCCAAAAAGTATACTTTTCTGGAGATAGATTAGTATATCTTACCTGATTAAGTAGAGTTTCAGGTGACCATGTTTGATCATAGCCTTCTAAATAATATGAATATCTAACTAAATTTTCATTCTTGAAACTTAATCCAATAAAATGAAAGATAATATCATTTAAAGAATATTTCAATTTGAGATTAAATGGTTCAAAATCTTCGTTAAAAATACAAAGTTTTTCTATATAAACCAGAGGGGGAACGAGATTTTCCTCATCTTCAGCAGGAATATATTGAGTAATTCCAGGATAGATACCAAACCAGAGATTCCCGGCTTCATCTTTAAAAAGACAGTTTAGCGCTAATTCATCGCCTTTCAATTCTGATTTAGAATTATAATTTTTGAACGCTCGGCCATCGAATTTGTTTAATCCTTTATTTGTCCCAAACCACATATTCCCCTTCTCATCTTCAATTATTCCCCAGATGGAGTTGTGAGCTAAGCCATTTTTAGTCGTCAGGTTAATCATTTTTTTCCCATTAAATTTGAACAGGCCTTTTCCCGCAGTACCAACCCAGAAATTTCCTCTTGAATCCTGAAAAATACTTCTCACATTCTCTCGACCTATATAGGGACTTATTTCTGGTCGGAGAAAGTGATTATTTTTAAATAAAAAAAGACCATTCATTGTTCCAATCCAGATTTTTCCTTCTAAGTCTTCATAAATAACCGACACTACCAAATTTTTTGTTCCTTCTATCTCATCATAATGCTTGAATTTTCCATTTTGATATATAGATAAACCATTCATTCCTCCAAACCAGATTCTACCTCGACTATCTCTAAAGCTTCCTAACAAATTATTAATAAGATACCCATCTTTTTGGTCGAAATGTTGGAATGTTCTATCATTATAAACAAAAAGTCCATTATTTCTCGTCCCAAACCAGATTCTATTTTTGTCATCTTCGATAATTGACCTGATTGATTGTTTTTTTAATATAGGATGGAGGGTGAACTTCCCAAACCGATTTTCATTTTTATTAAATAAATAAAGCCCTTGTTGAGTGCCCACCCATAATCTTTTCCTGGAATCTTGATAAATCGACCAGACAATATCAGCTTTCAGCCCATTCTCAGAGGAAAAGATTCTAAATCTCTCACTTGGAAGTTTAGCCACGCCATAATCTGTCCCGATCCAGATATTTTTTTCTCTATCTTCAAAGAGAGAATGAATAATTAAATTAGGCAATCCATTTTCCTTGGTGAAAGTGAAAATTCCTGTCTTATCAATCTTAGCCAATCCATTAGGGGTCCCCACCCAGAGCCGACCTCTCGAATCGATCATAATTGTGTGAACATCATTGCTTGGTAAACCTTCCTTTTCAGTAATTAATTTGACTGACCCATCGGAAAATTCAATTAACCCATGATTAGTAGCGAGAAATATCCTTTCTTGTTCATCAGCGATTATCACTCGAATCTGATAGTCGAGGGATAAAATTTCTTCTAAGTTAAGAGCTAACCCTTCAGTTCGGAATAACCTATGAGAAGAAGCAATAAATAGTTTACCATTGCTTGTTTGAAAAATAGAGGTAACTCCTTCTTTTAAAATTCCCTTCTCAACTTTTATAATTTCTTGTGTGTCTGGGTCAATAATAGCTAAGCCTTCTGAGGTGCCTACCCAAATGTTTCCTTCTTTATCAGAAAAAACTGTATTTATAATTTGAGAATCAAAAAAAGTTTTTAGATTAAAATGGACAATATTTTTACCCTGGAGATAACATAATCCCTCATAGGTCGCTATCCAGATATTATTGTTTTTGTCCTCTAAAAAATCCAAAACAAAATCCCCGACCAGTCCATCTGACTTAGATAAATTGAAAAATTCACTTCCATTATAGCGGCTAATGCCGGATCTTGTCCCGAACCAGAGGTAACCTTTACTATCCTGAAAAATCGAAAACACTTGAGTTTGAATTAACCCATCCGCATTATTATAAGATTTGAAGGAGAAAATCTGGCTGTAAGCCATAGAGTAAAAAAGGAGAAAAATAATAGAGAAAAAAATTAAAAAAACTTTTTCTTTGTTTATCACTATTTTCCGTTTTTTTATTATTATAGTATTATCAATCAATTTGAGCAACAAAAAAATTGGTGAAGGCAAGTAAATCTGATAATATGATAAAATATAATAAAAAATGTTATTCAATTTTTTCTTAGAAAACAAACAATTTAAAAAATTAATAGAACAAATAAAACACCAAGAAAAAAATTTAATTATCAGTGGTCTTAACCTGCCCGCCAAGGGTTTATTTTTATCAGCTTTAGTTAAAGAACTTAATAAAAAAATTGTTCTCATTCAACCTTCTTCTTCCTCTCTGCCAGAAATGAAAAGAGTAATTAGCTCTTTCTTTAGGCAGTTTCAGCTTGATTCAAGTAAAATTCATCTCTTACCCCCTTTTTCCGCCGAACCTTATGAAAATATTTCTCCTTCTTTAGAGTCCATTTCTCAGAGAATGGAATTTTTTTATCATTTTAAGCAGAATTCGGTCAAGATAACAATTACTAATCTTTTTGGACTATTAAAGCCCCTTCCCAATCCTTCCTTATTGGAGAGGAGTTTTATCAAGCTTAACTACGGCGATAAGATAGATCGAGACGAGTTAATAAATGAGCTCGATAAAATCGGATACAGCTGCCAGGATTTGGTCAACTATCCAGGAGAATATGCCTGGCGCGGGGGAATAATTGATATCTTCTCTCTATGGGTAGAAAATCCTTACCGAATTGAATTCAGCGGAGACGAAATTATTTCTCTTCGAGAATTCTCTTCCTCAACACAGCGATCAATTAAAAAAGTAAGTTCAATTATCATCCCCTCCTTGTATGAATTTTATCTGAACGAAGAGTTTCTAACTTCATGGCAAGAAAAAACAAGTCACAAATGGAAAGGTTATCCCTTCAGAATGGAATTAGAAAAGATATCAAATTCTTTAAGAGGAAGAAAAGTGACTCCTTCATTTTTTTATCTGGCTCATATTGCCGAACCCTTTTTTGTCTCTTTTAGAGATTATTTCCAAGACTATATTTTTATTTTTAATGAACCTCAGGACATAGAAAAAGAATGGAAAACAAAAAAAAACCAGTGGCAAATTTCGTATCAGACTTTACATAATAAAGGAGAAATAGCTCTTTCTCCTGAAGAAATCTTCGATAAAGAAAGTCTGGATAAATTGAATAATCAAAATCTATTTCTTGAAGAACTGACTTTAAATAAAAAAAAGAACATATTTCCCTTTAATTTCCAGGATTCCCCTAATTATCAGGATAACATCAAGTTATTCATTCAAGATTTAAAAAAAGTTCAAGAAAAAAAGGAAAAAGTAGTAATCTTCATTTCAAACCAAACAAGATTAAAGAAAACAGCTCAAATGCTGGAGGACTATCAGATCAAATATTTTACTTCTATTGACTCCTCCACCGCTCCCATAGAGGGCAGGGTGATGCTTACCCAGGGAGAGTTACCCGTTGGATTTTGTTTTCCAGAAGAAAAAACTGTTTTTCTTTCTGAGAAGGATATTATTAAGGAAATAAGATTAATCTCAGCTAAGCCTTCCCTTAAACCCTGGTTTTCTAATTTTCGGGATTTAAAAGAAGGAGACTATGTCGTCCACATTGATCATGGAATTGGAATTTTTAAGGGATTGAAAGAATTAAAAATAGAAGGAAAATTTAGAGAACTAATTGAAATTATGTACCGAGACGGTGACCGACTCTATGTTCCAGTTGAGAGATTGGATTTAATTCAAAAATATTCTGGAGCAGGAGAGGAGCCTCCAGCAATAGATAAATTAGGCGGTGTTTCTTGGGAAAAAACTAAAAATAAAGTCAAGAAGGTTATTCAAAATATGGCTCGAGAATTGTTAGAACTCTATGCCAAGAGGAAAAGCATTAAAAAATATCCTTTCAGCCCAGACACACCTTGGCAAAAAGAATTTGAAGACACTTTTCCATTCGAGGAAACTGAAGATCAACTTAAAGCAATAGAGAAAATTAAAAAAGACATGGAAGCATCATGTCCTATGGACAGACTTCTCTGTGGAGATGTTGGGTATGGAAAAACAGAGGTAGCTATTAGAGCTGCTGTCAAAGCAGTTTTAGATGGAAAACAGGTCGCCCTTCTTTGTCCAACCACAGTCCTTGCCTCACAACATTGGTCAACTTTTAAAGAAAGATTAGCTATGTTTCCCATTAGAGTGGAAGCTCTCACTCGTTTTCAGTTCTTAGCTCAACAGAAAAAAATAATTACTGATTTAAAGAAAGGATTAGTGGATATTATTATTGGTACCCACCGACTGCTCTCTAAAGATGTAGAATTTAAAAATCTGGGCTTATTAGTTATTGACGAAGAACAAAGATTTGGAGTCAGTCATAAAGAAAAAATTAAAAAGATAAAAGCTAATATAGATGTTCTCACTATGACTGCCACTCCCATTCCCAGAACTCTAAATATGGCTTTTTATGGACTGCGAGATTTGAGTTTAATTGAAACTCCTCCCAAGGATAGATTAGCTGTTCATACTGTTGTCTCAAAATTCAGTAAGGAGTTAATTTCATCAGCTATTGAGAAAGAATTAAATCGAGGAGGACAGGTTTACTTTGTTCATAACCGCATTGAAGATATTGATTCAGTATCTAATATGATCTCTAATTTAGTCCCCCAAGCGAAAGTAACAGTTATCCATGGTCAAATGCCAAGCCGAAAAATTGAAAAAAATATGATTGATTTCATTCAAGAAAAACATAATGTTCTTGTTTCAACGACTATTATTGAAAATGGAATAGATATCCCTTTGGTTAACACTCTAATCGTTAATCAAGCTCATCAATTTGGCTTAGCCCAACTATATCAGCTTCGTGGACGGGTTGGAAGGTCTTCGCGTCAGGCTTTTGCTTACTTTTTAGTACCATCTGAATTATCCCTGCCCCCAGTTGCCAGGAAAAGACTTAAAGCTCTCCAAGAATTTACCCAGCTTGGTTCAGGATTTAGATTAGCTTCTAAAGATTTGGAAATAAGAGGAGCAGGAAATCTTCTCGGCTCTGAGCAGCATGGACATCTTCAAGCAGTGGGATTCGATTATTATTTAAAACTTCTCGATCAAACGATAAAAGAACTGAAAGGAGAGGAGGTAGAAGAATTTAAAACCGAGATAAATCTTAAAGTTGATATAAGAATTCCTGAAAATTATATCCCTCAGGTCAATCAAAGACTTAATTTATATCAGAGAATATCATCTATTAACTCTCTTGAGGAGATAAAAAAAATAAAAGAGGAAATGGAAGACAGATTTGGCTCATTACCTGACTCCTGTGAGAATATTTTGGATTATGGAATAACAAAATTTCTCTCTGAGAAACTAAAAATTCTGAATATTGACAGAGAAGCCCATTATTTAACAATTAAATTTTCCCTTCGAGCAAAAATTAACCCAGAAAAGTTAATCCTTTTATTTAAATACTATAAAGGCTCATTTTCTCCCGAAGGAATTTTAAAGATAGAGTTACCTTCGAGAGAAGACAAGGCAGTTTTAAAAGAAGTGAAATATATCTTGCAAGAACTTAGTTAGTCTATTATAATTAATTGAGCTTAATGAAATAAGAAGTCAATGGACCTAAAAAAAACAAGAAATTTATTCTTCGTAATATTATTCGTCCTTAGTTTATTCTGCTCTAAGAAAGATCAGGGGGTTACCCAGGTTTCCCTTGTTCAATTTAACCAATCTTCTAAGGAGAATAAAATTATTCTTCAAGTAGAAGATTCCTTTTATTTTAACTCTGATTTTGAACAGTATATAAATAATATAATCGGGGACCTAATTGATAATTTAAGCGTCGAATCATTTAGCAGATTATATGATAAATTTGTTGACGAAATGATTCTTTTGAACGCAGCAAAGAAAAAAGACATTTCCTTAAGCTGGGAAGAAAAAAAAGCCTACTTAGCTAAAATTAACACTGAGGTAGTAAATAATAAAGAAAAGATTGTACTTACTAAGACCATGCTTAATAGATTATTGGTTGAAAAATATATTTATCTTTTGATCAAAGATATTGAAGTTAAAGAACAAGAAATCAGGGCATATTATCGCCAACATCTAAACGAGTTTCAGCAGCCAGAAAGGGTTAGAGTGAGCCAGATATTAGTTGAAACAGAGGCAAAAGCAATTGAGATTTTAAACAGATTAAAAAAATCACCTCCAGAAGAATTCAGTAAAATAGCTCAAGAAGAATCAATTAGTCCTGAAGCGGCCACCGGAGGAGATATGGGCTATTACGAGCCTGGTCAACTTCCAGAAGAGATGGAAAAGGTAATTTTCGCTTTAAAAGAAGAGGGACTAAGCCAAGTAGTTGAATCTTCTTATGGGTTTCACATATTCCGATTAGAAAAGAGAGAAAAAAGTCAACTTCTCCCTCTAGACAAAGCAGCTAAATCGATTAAAATTAAATTGCTACAAGCAAAAATTAAGGCTATTATAGATAAACACTTAGCGGATTTAAAAAATGAATTCAACTGGGTGACCTCCACTTACAACTTGCCCTTTCCTTACCACAAAGAGAAGGAGTAATTAAAATGAAAAAAATCTTTAGAGTGATTTTATTTTCTTTAGCGATGGCAATCTTTTCTTTTTTCGTAAAGGGTGAAGTAATAGAGGAAATAATTGTCGTGGTAAATGATGACATTATAACCAGATCCGAGTTGGAGATGACTGAGACTAAACTTAGATTAATGCTAAGTTCAAGATTGAAAGGTGAAGAATTAGAAAAAGAATTAGCAAAAATAAGAGAAAATTTATTGGACCAGATGATAAATGAGCTTCTTTTACTTCAAGAAGCCAAAGCAAAAAATATTGAGGCAGATGAAGAAGTCAAAATTTTCATTGAAAATTTTAAAAAGGAAAATAATATTACCTCTGATGAAGATTTAAAAAGAGAAATGGAACGAGAAGGAATAAATTATGATGCCTGGAGAAGAGAACTGAATAAGCAATTTATTCAACAGAAACTTCTTTATCTTGAGGTAGACAGTAAAATTTCCATAACCGATTCAGAGATAATTAATTATTATAAAGATCACCGAGAAGAATTTACTCAACCGGCTGAAGTAAGATTAAGAGGAATATATCTTTCTTCAGAAGGAAGAAATGAACAGGAGCTGGAAAAGATTCTCCAAGAAATTAATCAAAAGATTAAACAGGAAACAGATTTCTCCTTACTGGCGTCTCAATATTCCGAGGGTCCGGAAAAAGAAAAGGGAGGAGATCTTGGTTTTTTTAAGAAAGGAGAACTCGACAAAGCTTTCGAGAAAGTCGTGTTCGAGCTAAATCCAGGCGAAGTAACTCCATGGTTAAAAACAAAAAATGGCCGGTATCTATTTAAAATAGAAGAAAAAAAGGAAGAGCGAGTTATTCCTTTTGAAGAAGCAAAAAAGAAAATAAAAGAAGAAACATTTAACCAGAAAAGACAAGAAAAATTAAATGATTTTTTAAAGACTCTCAAAGAAAAAAGTTATATAAAGATTTTAAATCCAACTCCTTTTGGCTGATAAAAAAATACAGTAATCAATCCATTAGAAGAATAAAATGCCGTCGAGTTCACCTTTTGAGAAAGCATTACATATTGGTCAGTTAACGATTAACCCTCCTTTAGCTTTAGCTCCTATGTCCGGAATCACAAATTCCTGTTTTCGGAAATTAATTGCTCTTTTAGATGGATGTGGACTATTTTTTAGTGAAATGATAAGTGCACAAGGATTAATAAGAAGAAATAACAAGAAAACTAGGACTCTACTTAAGAGGTCTTCTTTGGATCGCCCACTATTTTTCCAAATTTTTGGCTCTGAAGCAAAAATAATGGGCGAGGCGGCTCTTGTTTTGAAAAGATTAGGAGCTGACGGAATTGATATTAATATGAGCTGCCCGAAACAAAAAGTAGTAAGGAAAAATGCAGGAGCAGCTCTTTTAAAAGATATAAAATTAGCTCAGGAAATTATCACTGAAGTGGTCAAAAAATCCGAAGGATTACCGGTAAGTGTTAAAATAAGAGCAGGCTGGTCGGGAACAACAATTAATGCTCTTCAATTTGCTCACATGATTGAACATTGTGGAGCCTCGGCAATAATTATTCACCCACGAACTCGAACCGATTTCTTTTCCTCTTTAGCTAACTGGGAATTAATTCGAAAAATAAAAGAAAATGTCTCTATCCCAGTTATAGGAAATGGAGATGTAAAAAAACCATCTGATATTTTAGCTATGTTTAACCAAACGGGATGCGATGGAGTAATGATAGGCCGAGGAGCAATTGTTGACCCCTTGATTTTTAAAAAATTCCTTCTTTCTCAGTGTGGGGTAAATTATAATCATAATAACTTTAAGGAGAAAACTTATATTCTTCGCAAATACCTTCGTTTATTAGAAAATGAAGATTTCTCTGAAAAAGAAAAGTTGAATAATTTTAAAAAATTTATTATCTGGTTTACCAAAGGAATGAAAAAAGGAAAAGAGCTAAGAAAAAAGGTTATTTTAAGTGAAACATCTTTACAGGCAAAAAAGTGGACTGAAGATTTCTTTAAATGAACAAGAAAATTGAAGAAAAGTTAATAAAACAAGCTAAGAAAGCTCGTTTGAAATCATATGCTCCTTATTCAAAATTTAAGGTGGGGGCCTCTCTTTTAACCAAGTCAGGTCATATTTTTACTGGAACAAATATTGAAAATTCTTCTTTTGGATTGACTATATGTGCTGAAAGACTAGCATTATTTAAGGCTGTTTCAGAGGGAGAAGTTACCTTCGATACTTTAGTTGTGGTAACCGAGAGTCAAAAACCAATTTTCCCCTGCGGTGCCTGTCTTCAGGTATTCTCAGAATTTAATTTAGACTTAAAAATAATAGCCGTCACCTTAGAAGGAAAGAGCTATAAAAAAGAACTTTCCTCTCTTTTGCCAGAGAGTTTTAATCTGGAAAAGTAAAGAGAAAGTTATAAAATAAACACAGCAGCCGCAAGAACAGTGGTCCATAAACCGGAGTGTCCAGATGTGGTTTGAGTAATACTTCTTGTTGTTACCGCTTTATCCGATATTTTATAAATTTGCTTCTCCTCATCCCAACTTTTATTGATATCAAAATCCACTCCTAAGGTGGTAGCCAGCATATGAGCAGCTAAGTCTTCAGCGTACTCACCAGCTACTTTTTCTTCTTGACCGAAGCTGTGGTGTTCGGATAAATAACCATATAGATTAGGATCTTTAGGAATGGCTAATCCTATGGAAGCTGAAATTTTCCGATAAGCTTCATTGGTCGCATTTTCACTTAGAACTAGAAACACTATCTGGCCCGGCTTTAATAATTTAATTCCTTCTTCTTTTGAGACTAATTCACAATAAGGAGGAATAATACTTGAGGTTTTCACTAAATTATAGGGAGCTATTCCAGCTACTCTAAGAGCTTCCTCAAAACTGGCTAATTTTTCTTTATGTCGACCAACACCCTTAGTCAAAAATATTTTTGAAGGGATGAATTCCTTCACTTTGTTTTCCTCCTGGGAAAGGATGGAATAATATCAAAATTTAAGAAAAAGAGCAACTATAGATTTAAAATAAACATAAATTATGATAAATTTTTATCTCATTTAATAAGTTTCCGATAAGGGTTTTCAAATGACTTTAAATGATATTATGTAGATTAGTGTGGAAAATGGTTTTTACGGAAGTCTGGGATAAATCAAAATGCAAAAATGTCTTTTACATTAGTTCTGCAGTGTTGCAGTGCTGCAGTTAATTTTTTTGACGGCAACACAGCAGCACCGCAGCACTATTAGTATTATTTTTGAGTTTTAATTTGTCATTTTGCCACAGTGGTATACCCCAAGTGGTGTACCAACTTTTGATATTTGATTTTTAATTTTTATGTGGAGGTGAAAAATGAAATGGATTTTAGCTTCTCAGTCTCCACGAAGAATTGAACTCTTGTCACGATTGGGATTGGATTTTATTGTTCAACCAGCCCAAATACAAGAGCAAAGATCAAAAAATGAAAAACCGGAAAGCTATGTCCTTCGAGTATCTCTATTAAAAGCCAAAAAAGCTGCTCAAAATTTCTCTTCAGGAGTAGTGATTGGAGCTGATACGATAGTCGTCCTTAATAATCAATTTTTGGGAAAGCCAGAGAATGAAAACCGGGCTAAAGAAATTTTAATGATGTTAAGTGGAAAAGCACATTTCGTTTTTACTGGTATTGCTCTTATTCAGATTAAAACGCAAAAACTGGCAACTGGCTACGCCAAGAGCAAAGTTTACTTCTCCACTCTTTCGCCTAAGATAATTGACTGGTATATAAAAAGTCTGGAGCCATTAGACAAAGCGGGCGCCTATGGAATTCAAGGCAAAGCAGGGATGTTTATCGAAAAAATAGAAGGTTGTTACTTTAATGTAGTTGGGTTCCCTCTTAATCTTTTTTACCAATTGACTCAAAAATTAGGGATAAATTTTATAGATTAAGTCTGTTTCTTTTCTATGCCTACTGGCTCTGGTTCCTCGAAATCAATTTTCCGGCTAATATCATATTCACCAAGGAAAACATAGCCTGAGGAGCCCTTTTTGAAAAAAAGTCTTACTTCTGCAATCTTCCATTGAGGGTTATTGATGAATTGAGCTTTTGTACTTCCTTCAACACCGAAATTGCTTTTAAGCAGAATAGATTCACTTTTCTCTCCAGGCATGACAGGTTTATTTCTAATTGCGGCTAAAAAGGCATCACCTAAGTTTTCCCGATCATCTTTAAATCTAAAGATGGCATTGAAATAGATGTATCTAAGGGGTCTTGAAGAAACATTTTTTACCCTGAATTGGATTGCTGGCACTAATATTAATTTAGGAGGCCAAGGTTGATAATACTTAGAAACCCATTTAGTTTCCACATCAGTAATTTCGAGCCATGATTTTAGTTCTTCAGGAGTATTTTTTTTACATCCCACTTGCATAGTTACTAAGAGAGCAGCAACTATCAAGATTAGAATGGGTAATATTTTTCTCATCTCAGTCTCCTTTCAAACACCTAATAAATTTTTGTTTGCATTATATAAGTATAAACAAAAAAAATAAATTATTCAAATTTACCAATTTTTAGTTTTAAAGGAATCTTGCTTTATAAGTTTTATTTTTATATATTTCTTATCTAAATGAAGAGAGAAAAAATCATTTATCTCAATCTATATTTAGGACTAATAATTCTGATTAGTTCGGAAATATTACTTTTTCTAAAAATATCTTTTATCCAAGAATGGTTTTTTTGTGTAGCCTGGTGGTCTTATATTTTAGTTGTTGATAGCCTAAATTTCAGACGAACCAAGAATTCACTCCTTTTTTCTTCAGGAAAAAATTTTCTTTTTATGGCTTTTATCTCTGTTTTTACCTGGCTAATATTTGAATTATTCAATCTAAGAGTTGATAGCTGGTCTTACCATCATTTACCCGAGAATATTTTTAAAAGATGGCTGGGTTATTTTCTTGGCTTTGCTACTGTTATTCCTGCTCTTTGGGAAACTGCTTCATTCATTGAAAGCTTTTTTGAAAGAAAAAAAACAAAATTTTCAATCCCGATAACCAAGGTATTTCTCTCAACAAGTATAGGCGCAGGATTAATTTCGGTTCCTCTTTTTCTTTCTTTCCCTCGATTCTTTTTTCCTCTAGTCTGGTTATGTTTTATGCTTTTAATACCTCCTATCAATTACATTTTAAAAATTAAAGGTATATTAAAAGATTTAAAAGAAGGTTACTGGGGAAGAATTATAAGTTGGCTTCTCACTGGATTTATTGCTGGATTACTTTGGGAATTTTGGAATTATTGGAGTTTATCAAGATGGCGGTATTCAATTCCCTATTTCAATTTTTTAAAAATTTTCGAAATGCCTGTTTTAGGTTATTTTGGATTTCTTCCCTTTTCCCTTGGGGTTTTTTCCATTTACCAATTTATTCTTCTTGTCAAAAAAAAGGTTGAAAAGTATAATCTTTTAAAATGGACAGTGTTTATTTTCCTTATTTTATTTTATCTTTTCTGTTTTTGGTTGATTGATAAATTTACTTTACATTAGTTTATTTGTAAATTTGTGAGAGAAAAATCGAAGGTTATAAGATTTCCGAATTAACTAATAAACTAATTAACGATTTTTGAAGCATAAACCAGTTCCACATTATATTTTTTAATTAACGGTAAACTCTCCTTTATAGCCTGAATAGTCTGAGGATAGGGATGTGCAATGCCAACTGCCTTTCCTTCTTTCTGAGCCAGCTCTAATAATTGGATAAATTTTTCCTTAGTATATTCAGTATCTCCTTCAGAGAATTGATTCTGATTCTCTGCTTTATCCAAGAAAATATCACGGGCAGCAGTCAGCACTCCAAGCTGTTTAGCTAATAGATAGCCAATTGTCTGATCAGTCGTTCGGCTATCGATAAAAAAGAAATTCTTTCTTTTTAAGGAAGTTAAAATAATTTTCATAATCTCAGGTTCCTTAGTTACCTTAGAACCCATATGATTATTCACTCCTTGAAGGTAAGGAATATTTCTTATACATTCAGATAGGGTATTTTCTATTTCTTCAGGAGTCATTTGAGTAGTAATCAACTCCTTCTCAGAACTAAAGTTATAGGGATTCATTGGCTCTAATGGTAGATGAAGCATTATTTCTATATCATTTAGATGAGCTATCCGAGCAGCCTGTTGAGAATAAGACAGAAAAGGAATAATAGAAATAGTCAAAGGTACATTCAAAGATATTATCTGATCAACTATTTCTAAACTATGTCCAATATCGTCAATAATGAGTGTTACCTTTGACCTTGCTTTTAATGGAGAAATTTGACTCAAGAAAAGTAAGATGTGGCTTGGTCTCTGTCCAATTCTTATCTTCCATAAATTAAAAAAAACCTCCCCTCTTTTTTCCCTTTTTTCCTCAAAAATCACGGCTCTTCTTTTAGCCAGTTCCTTTTCTAAATCTTCTTTAATTAGATTGAATTTTTCTATAGTAAGATTCATTTTAAAGTGAAATACTCCCTGGTTATCTTTAATTATTGAAATCGAAGAAGAGGAAATATTATGCTGGTTAAAAAAGACTTGAAGTATTTGATTCAATTTCTCTTGTTCTTTAGTAAATTTCTTATCTTTTAAAAAATAAGAAAATAAATATGACTTTTTACCTTGCTCCCAGGCAATATAGTCCAGAGATAAAACTGAAAGAAAGGCTATTAGAACGAATAAAAAATAGAAGAAATAAGGTGTGAAAAACTTTATCTTCTTCTGCCTGACCTTTCTTTTGGTCATCAAATTAACGGAAGGAAATTATCGCTAATGCTTTCTTTAAAAAGGGATCTTTTATCTCTTTTTCTTCTTTAATATCAATATCAGGTTTTACTCCTTTTCCCCAAATAGGTTCTCCTGGTTCTAAATAAATCAAACCAGTAGTCAATAAAACAGCTGAATCATCTTCCATTAAAAATAGATTTTGTTGAGAGGTTAACCCAAGAGTTGGCTGTCCAATTATTTTTGCTCGACCAAATTTTTTTAAAATAGCAGAAAAAATTTCTGCGCCAGACATTGTCCCTTGATTGGCAAACAATACCAGTGGAATGTCTGTCAAAAATTGCTCCTTTTGACCATAAAAACTTTGAGTTTCTCCCGATTTCTTTTTTATAAAACAAAACTTTCCTTCTTTAACAAATAAATTAGCCAACTTTAATCCCGCTTCTATTTTCCCTTCATAACAGTTTCTTAAATCAATAATTAATCCTTTTATATTTTGGCTTAGAGCTTGAGTAATTAGTTGCCTAATTTTTACTAATTCACCCGGGTATAAATAGTGAATTTTCAAAAGACCATACTTACCTGTTCTCTGATAAGTGAAAGAGTTCATGAAAAGTTTAATTCTTTCTATTAATACTTCCTTAATAGAGGTATTACCCATAATTTTAACTCTGACTTTTGTTCCCGCTTGCCCCTTAAGAGAAAGCCTCGCTTCCCATAAGCTCATTTCATAAGTAGAAACATTGTCAATTGAACTAATATAGTCCCCGATCTTGAGAGGAGCGTTTTCAGCTGGAGAATCTTTTATAATTCCAATAATCTGAGGATAGCCAAATCTTTTAGTTAACACTAAACCAACATCAGCTAACTCTGAAGTCTCTAATTTTTGATAGATAGCCAATTTATCTTTATCTAAGTAACTAGATATTGGATCGAGAAAATTCAACATTCCTCTGATTGCGTTAAGAATTGTTTGCTCAGGTCTTACCGGTTCAATATATTCGTTCTTGACATAGTGGATTACTTTCCCTATCAGTGAAAGATTCGAATAAGAAGAAGCCTTTAATAAAATATTGGGTAAAAATTGACTAACCAGAACACCTAATAATAAGGCGAAAAAGCTAACAAAGATAATTGATTTTGTTTTTTTCTTCATTTTTCTTTATTACATCTGATAAAAAATTATTTTATTATCTTATCACCTTTTTCTTAGCCATTGCAAGGGATTTAAGGGTTGAGTCTTGTACCTGAGCTCAAAATAAAGACATTCTCCCTTCAAGGAGCCTATATCACCAACAACAGCTATAGGCTGTCCTTCTTTAACAAAATCTCCTTTGTTTATTAAAAAATCGGCACAATATCCGTATAGAGAATAATACTTTAACCCATGATCAATAATAATTAAATTCCCATATCCTTTAAAATAATCAGCATAAACTACTTTCCCATAATAAATGGCTCTAATCAGTGCTTGAGGCTTATTTGGAGAAACTTCTATGCCATTATTTAAAGTAACTGTTTTAAATATCGGATGTTGCTGGAGTCCAAAAAATGTAATTATTCTTCCTACAATTGGCCAGTTAAGAACTCCTCTTTTTTCATAAATGGGAGAAAAAAGAAATGGAAAAACTTCTTTTTGTTTGGTTAATTCTCTAACTAACTCTTTAAGCTGGTCAGCCTGTTTAGTCAATTCTTCTAAGGTCTTGAGATAACTATCTTTATCTTTCTGAATATTGGCAATTAAAATTCTTTTTTGTCTTTCCTGTTGAATTAATTCTTTTCTTTTGTTTTCTGCCTTCTTCTTTAATGATATTATCTCTTCATTTTTCTTTTTCAACTCTTGCTCTGCAAGATTCAATTTTTCTAAAGCCAATTTATAATCATTAATTGTTTTGGATTGAAGCTGAATCAAAATTGAAATATATTTACTTCCTGAGATGAGACTACTAACATTTTTAGCCGAAAGAATCACCTGCAAATAACTAAATTTTCCAAGTTTATAGAGTGTAACTAAAACATTTTTTAGAAGTTCTTTTTTCTCAGCTAAATCCAATCTTATCTTTTTTATTTCCTCCTTGATTCTACTCAGCTCAAGCTTGGACTTTTTTAACTTAACATCGAAATAAGCTATTTCCTTTTGAAGCAATCCTTTTTTTAATCCAATATTCTGTAATTGGGATAAAAGAGTCGATTCTCTTTGGCTTTCTTCTTCTATCTTACTTTTAAGTAAATTAATTTGCTGGCTGATTTGAAAAAGCTGGTTCTGATATTCTTCAATCTCTTTCTGTTGGTCAGAAAACACTGGGATAACTACTTCTAAAAACAGAAAGGTAATCAAAAATATTTTTATTTTCGTAGCCAATAAACTACCCCTCCCACAAGGCCAATTATTAAATTAAAGGCAACATCAATTAAAGAAAAGGAAACAGCTACTTGAGAAGTGATGTAATAAAACTTGAATATTTCTATATAAGCACCTTCTCTTAAGCCCCACCCACTAATTGTAACTGGGATAATTAGAATCATTAAAACCACAGGGATAATAATGAAATAATCTATTAATGGAATTTTAATCCCTAAGGCTAAACCAATAATATAATAGTGGACAATGACATTTATTTGAAGTAAGAATGCCCAAAAAACAGCTCTTATAAAATGAGACCTTTTTTGTTGATAAATCAAAACTGAATTTCTAAAAGAAATAATTTTTTCTATTATTTTTCCTAAAACACCTTTTGCTTTAATTCTGTTAATTACTTGACCCACAAGAGGAGTAAAGAGTAAGAACATGAAAATTAAGCCCAAAAGGCCTAAGGCGAGTGAAAGCCAGATTACTGGAACTCTGGTAGCGATATCTAATCGAAATAAAGAAGCAGTAAAAGCGAACAATAAGAGAACAAAAATGCCGGTTAAACGCTCAACTAAAATCACAGCCGAGGATTTGCTAATAGAATGAGTATAACGAGAACCATCATAAATTCTAACCACATCTCCCCCGAATCTGGTGGGTAGGAAGTGATTGAAAAAAGTCCCAACTAAATAAGATTTAGTTAAAAAAATGAGAGGAACTTTAATTTCCTGAGCGTTCATTAAAATTTGCCACCGATAAGCACTTATCAGAAGACCGATAGAATGAAGAGAAAATGAAACTATCAGCCAATATATATTTACTCGTTTTAAGGTTGATACGATTTCCGGTACAGATGTTCTATAAACTATGATATAAACAATAATCGAAAAACTGATTATAGATTTTAGTAAAAAAGTTAGAAGATTTCTTCTGACTGCCATTTAGAGGAAATATTAGAACAAAATACCTGTTATGTCAAAAAATACAGAGGGTTTTCAAATGATCTTAAATGATATTGTGTAAATTGATGGTGAGAATGGCTTTCATGGAAGTTTTAATAAACTAAAAAGGAAAAGCTAAAAATGAAAAATCAAAACTAGGATTCAAGGACTCGAGTGAAGAAATAACCACTTGAACCCTTAAATCCTCGTATCCTTGACCATTTTTTTTGTAAATTTTAAGTTTTTAGTTTTATATGTTTGCTTCCATGCCGGAGGCCCCGTTCTACGGGGCAGGCAGGGATTTAGGATCTTGCCAAACAGAATGAAGCATATCTTAATATAGATTATTGAAACTCTGTGACTTTCGATTTATGAATTTAAGCCTCATATTCTACTGGGAGTTTACTAAAAATATCTTTTTTGGGGTCAATTCCTTTCTTTTTCAGCAACTTCCACTGAATAACAAAGATCACAACCCCAATAGCCATCACAATTAGCCAGATATAAGTGGCGTGAAAATACCATGCAGAGACAGATTTTTTAACATCTCCCCAGATTACAATGAAAAACAAAACAGATAAAGTAAATATAGAAATAACAGCAATGATAATCTGAGCAAAGCGATTCTTAATAAAGGCAATTTCATTATAGAGCTTTTTATTGACAAAAGGAAAAGAGATAACTGAAACAGAAATTAACACATAGGTAAAGACTAAAGAGGTGACAGTTATATCAATACCTAAGAAAAAGTCACCAGCATAATGACAACCAAGAATTACTAAAGAAGAAATAACGGCGACAATAGTCAAGGCATAATGAGGAGTACGAAAACGCTTGTTAACATTAGATAATTTTTTAGGGAAGATACCATCCTCAGCCCAAGCAAAGAAAAGTCTTGAGCTTGCCATCAACATAGGAGGAATATCATTAAGAAGGGCAATGGCTGCCATTAAGACTATAAAAACAGCCAAACTGCCCGGCAAAAGCACGCCGACTAAACCAGGAGCTGTTAAATCAGCCGTTTGGGCTTCATAAGAGATATACTGCCAAGGAACAGCATGATAGAGAGCCCCAGAGAAAAGCATATAATAAGTGGTAATAATTAAGGTAGAAATTAAAAAAGCTAAGGGTAGATTACGTTTTGGATTTTTAGCTTCTCCACCCGCTTGGGAAATAGTAGCAAAACCAGTGTAAGCAAAGAATAGCACTGCTGCAGCTGTGATTGCTTCTTTCAAGCCTCCCACTTTTGTTTTAACTAAAGAAATAATAGAAGTAATATCTTTTCCTTCTCGAGTAATCATTGTTTGAACAAAATCACTGTGTGAATTTAGAAATCCGGTTAAAATTAGAATTACACCTCCGGTAAGCATTAGAAACATCAGAATAATAACTGTATATCCATATTCCTCGATTCCGATTAGATTAATGAACCAGAAGAACCAGACCATTAGCAAAGGAATACCAATTCTGGCAATATCAGTGTTGAGAAAATTAGATACTCCAATTAATCCAGCATGATGAGCTGCATCTCTTAAAAGAGGAATATCAATATAAGCAATAACACCCGTTACAGCAGATAAACCAAACCATTTGGAGAAAGTAGCCATAAAACCTAAAAAAGGATTTAAAGCTCTTGAAGTATACATATATCCTCCTCCAGCTCGAGGCATAGCTGAAGAGAGAATAGCATAATTAAGTGCCCCAAAAAGAGCGGGGATAACTCCAAATAAAAAAGCCAAAGGAACTAAATAGGCTATTCCCGGAACATCTCTTTGAATCATTACGCTAAGGACATTAATTCCACCACCAATAACAGTACAAACAGCGGTAGCAATTAAGGCTAAAAGTCCCAGTTCCCGGCTAAGTTTGGGCTTTCTTCTCATTTCCATAGCTTATTCCTCCTTTTTCAACCACCAAGTTCCGAGTCGCAAGCAGTAAGCAATGCTTGCGACTTTTTAAATTTGTCACTAAGTAAATATATTTTCGGCTATAAAAAATATCAATAAATAACAAAGATGTCAATATAAATAATCCTTCGAGCTTACGAGCATAATTATCTTGACATTAATTATAGTCATTTCTAATATAGAAAATAATGAAAGGAGAAATTATGAGACTAATCAGAATAAAAAATTTATGGTTAATTTTTCTTGTTTTATTTTTCTCTCTAACCTTATTAGGCGTTGATCAATCTGCTTCACAGAAAATTGAACAAGAAACAGAAAATATAAAAGAGAATTTAGTGAAAATTCGGCGGCAGCTTCATCAAAATCCTGAGTTAAGTAATCGGGAATTTGAGACTTCAAAGTTAGTAGCAGGATATCTTAAGTCTTTAGGGCTTGAAGTTAAAACAGGAATCGCTCATACAGGAGTAGTAGGATTACTTAAGGGAGCTGAGTCAGGAATTACGGTAGCTCTAAGAGCAGATATGGATGCTTTACCTATTCAAGAGTTAAATAATGTTCCCTATAAATCAAAAAACCCAGGAGTAATGCATGCCTGCGGTCATGACTTTCACACCACTATTGGATTGGGAACAGCTACTGTCTTGAGTAAAATAAAAGATAAAATCAAAGGTAATATAAAGTTTATTTTTCAGCCTGCTGAGGAAGGGGCTCCTCCTGGTGAAGAAGGAGGAGCATCCTTGATGATAAAGGAAGAAGTTCTTAAAAACCCGGAAGTAAGTGTTATATTTGGACTCCATGTTTTTCCTTTATTAGATGTCAGCACAATGGGTTACAAACCAGAATCATTTATGGCTCAAGCCAATAGATTTGAAATAGAAGTTTTGGGTAAAAAAACTCACGGCGCTTCTCCTCACTTAGGTATAGATCCTATTGTTATTGCTTCTGAGGTGGTTTTAGCCTTTCAAACCATCACCAGTCGTCAAATTGACGCCCGAGAGCCAGTTGTGTTATCTGTGGGAATAATTGAAGGTGGTAACCGTTTTAATATTATCGCTGATAAGGTTAAATTAGTAGGAACAGTGAGAGTGTTTAACCCCAAAACAAATCAGGAAGTTCGCTCTCGAATGGAGCGAATAGTCAAGGGAATTACAGAAAGTTATGGAGCTAACTATACTTTTAAATATAATGAAGGAGCTCCTCCTGTTAATAATGATCCAAATCTGGTTAAAGAATCCATTTCAGTTATAGAAAAATTAGTTGGTTCTCAGAATGTCATTCTTCTTAAACCTCAGATGTTTGCTGAAGATTTTTCTTATTACGCTCTTAAAGTACCGGGCTTCTTTTACTTTTTAGGGGTAAGAAATGAAGAAAAAGGATTAGTTAATATGCTTCATACTCCTTATTTCAATGGAGATGAAAAGTGCATCCCTCTTGGTATCAAATTAATGTGTCATCTATTATTGAATTACTTAGAAAGCCATAAAAAACTTGACAACTAAAAATCTCTCCTTTATTTTTTCTCTATGTCATATCCTTTTCTTTTTCTGACAATAACTCTAATATTTGGTATATTAATTGGTTCTTATTTTTCTTTACCTATTTCATATTTGATTTCTGGGCTGGTCTTTTTCTTTCTTTTATCCTGGCTTTTCTATTTTTCAAAAAAATATAAAATTTGCTTTTACTCCATCCTGGTCAGTTTAATTATTTTTGGGGCTTCTCTTCAAATACTCGATACAGAAAAATTCGAACAAAATAGTCTTCATCAACTTAAATTCACTCAATATGCTGATTTTTATGGAATTTTATATAAATCTCCTCAAAAAGGCCCAGTAAATGATTATCTTTATTTAAGAGTAAAGAAAGTAATTTACCAAAATAAAGAACAGAATGTCACAGGAAATTTGAGAATTAGTGTCCGTAAATCAGAAATCAGTGACACTGAATTAAATTTATTTGCTGGAGATGAAGTAAAAGTTTCAGCTAAATTATTGCCTCTTTCTGGTTATCGCAATTTTAATCGTCCTTCTTTAAAAAAATTTCTCAAAATTCGGAAAATTCACCACCGTGCTTATACTAAAAGTCCTTTGCTAATTGAAAAAATTAAAAGTGGTAGTAAATTCTCTATTTTTCATCAGCTCTCAGTCTTAAGAAGCCTTCTTCAGAAAAAAATTGAAAAATGCTTTCAAATTCCTGGAGTTAAAATTCTCTCACAAGAAGGGGCAATTTTAGAGGCTCTTCTTTTAGGAGAAAGAAGAAGAATTCCAGACGAAGTCACTTATTCTTTACAAAAAGCAGGAATTTATCATCTTTTGGCTATTTCTGGTGCTCATATTGCTATTCTCTCTTACCTTTTATTTCTAATTTTTAAACTGATGAAAGTCCCTCGTAGAGTTTCCTATTTTTTACTTATTCTTATATTAATTAGTTATACTTTCTTAGTTGAATCCCGACCTTCAGTCATTAGAGCAACTATCATGGCTATTGCTTTTTTAATTGGAAAACTAATCTGGAGGGATGTTAATTTAGTAAATACTATTTCTTTTAGTGCTTTTTTTCTTCTTTTGGTTAATCCTTTTTATCTCTTTGATGTGGGCTTTCAACTAACTTTCCTGGCTGCTTTTTCAATTATCCTCTTTGCTCCAAAGATAATTAAATTCTTGCCCTTACTTCCTTTTAAAATAAGTGAATTATTTGGTATTTCTCTGGCAGCTCAATTAGGTGTATTACCAATAATTGCTTATTATTTTAACCGGATAACCTTTTCTTCTATTTTGTTGAACTTAATTGCTGTTCCTCTAGTGGGTCTAATTATGGCTTTTGGATTCGTCTTTTTTTCAATATCCTTTATCAGCTTTCCCGTAGCTTTTTTATTTTCTCAAGGACTAGAAGTCTTAATTAATTTATTGATAATTATTAGCCATCTGGCTGATAAAATTTCATTTCTGTCCTATCGAATTCCCACTCCATTTCTTTTCATCATTCTTGGCTATTATTTATTCTTATCACTTTTTTTGTTACCCCAAAAAATCAAGAAGCAACGACTGTTCATCACTGCTTGTTTTCTTATTTTCCTTATCATTCTGACAATCTATCCTTTTTCTTCTTATTGTAAGAATCTAAAATTAACCTTTATTGACGTTGGCCAGGGGGAATCTATTTTAGTCGAATTTCCCGGAAAAAAGAAAATGTTAGTAGATGGTGGAGGCACCTATGATGACCGGTATGACATTGGGGAAAAAGTAGTCTCTCCTTTTCTTTGGTCAAAAGGAATTAAAAAAATAGATTATTTAGTCCTGACTCATGCCCATCCTGACCATATTAATGGCTTGAGAGCAATAGCGAAGAATTTTAAAATTGGTCAGATCTGGGAATCAGTCAGTCCTCTGCAGGATAAATATTACCAGCAATTTCTTCAGACTTTACCCCGAGGCAAGAAGTTAAAGAAGATGTCTCGAGGAAATAAAATAAAAGAAGGAGAAATCTTAATTGAGGTTCTACATCCAGAGGAGACTTATCCGCTTCCGCTTTTTGCCCACAATGATCATTCTTTAGTTCTTAGGATTTCCTATTACCAGGTATCTTTTCTTTTAACCGGAGACATTGGTGTAAAAGCAGAAAAAGAAATTTTAGAAAATGTAGATGACATTGCAACGAATATTTTAAAATCTCCTCATCATGGAAGCAAAACATCAAGTTCAGATGAATTTTTAAAAAGGGTTAACCCTGAAATAGTAGTCATCTCTGTTGCGCTACATAATCGGTTTAAATTCCCAGATGAAGAGGTAATTAGTCGCTATCTAAATCAAGGGATTAAAATATTTCGCACTGATTTAGACGGGGCAATAGAAATTTCTTCTGATGGCCAAAGAATATTTACCAGAAAAGCTTCTGATAATTAGATTTGACAAAAAAAGAAATTATCTTTATTATAAAAATAGATTCCAGAAAAAATAGAGGAAAAAAATGAAAATAAAAAAAATATTAATATTGAGTTTATCCTTCATTTTGACTAGTAGTTTACTTTTCTCTCAAGACTTAGTTGAAATTGCTAAAAAAGAAAAAGAAAGAAGGGCTAAGCTCAAAAGCGAAAAAACTAAGGTAATCACTAACTCTAATTTGGCTGACTACCGAGGGAAAGAAGCAATAATTGTCCAAAGATTTTCTGAGGCTTCTACATCTCTTCGTGAGACCTATTTTCCTGAAAAGAAGAAATCAGTTCGCGAGGTTAGTCCTCTGTCTATGAGTAATCAACTAAGGAAAAAAGAAGAACAATTCTGGAAAGACCGGAAGGCAGAGTATAAAAATAGATGGAAAAAAACTAAAGAATTCGTTGACCTCTTGACCACTAGAATGAACGGCTTGTGGCAGGAATATTATTCTATGGATGATATGACCTCTCGAGACAAAATCCAAATGGAAATTAGTCAGACTTATCAGAAATTACTCCAAGCTCAAAAAGAAGAAGCTCGAGCAAAAGAAGAGCTGGAAAAATTCTTGATTCAGGCAAAAAAAGAGGGCGCTCTTCCTGGATGGTTGAGAGATAAAGATTAAAATATAAAAGCTCCTCATTAACGTGTAGAGGCATACTCTTATCCTAGGGTTAAAAAAAGAAACATTTGAATATAGTTATATAAAATTATCCCACCCAAAAGTCAATAAGAAAATAAGAAAGAGCTGAAAGGAAAGCAGCTCCAGGAATGGTAAAAATCCAGGTTAAAACAATGTGAAATACAACTCCCCATTTCACGGCTGAGAACTTGCGAGTGGATCCCACTCCCATGATAGCTGTGGAAATGATATGAGTAGTGCTAATCGGCGCTCCGATAAAGGAATTGAAGATAATAACTGCAGCTGAAGATGTTTCAGCACTAAACCCGTGAACGGGTTCGAGTTTCACCATTCTCTGTCCCATCGTTCTGATCACCCTCCAGCCTCCTATAAAAGTGCCTAAGCCGATAAAAAAAGCTGAACCTAAAATGACCCATATGGGAACATGAAAAGTGCTAATAAATCCTTCTACGACTAATCCCATGGTAATGATACCCATAGCATTCTGGGCATCATTGGATCCATGGGAAAAAGCCATAAAGGAAGCAGAAATTATCTGCAAGGATCTAAAAATTTTATTTGCTTTATTTGGTACTGCATTCTGTGATATCCGAATCATTATTATCATTATAATAAACCCCACAGTGAAACCAGCAATAGGAGATAAAAGCATAGCATAAAAGACTTTCTTCAGTCCCGCCATTTTTAAGGCTGAAAATCCGTGAGAAACAATGACTGCACCCATTATTCCACCAACTAATGAGTGAGTAATGCTGATAGGAATTCCAGAATAAGTACAAAAAGCTACCCAGATGACAGCTCCAATTAAAGCTGAAATAACAACTAATGGTCCAATAATAGATGGATTTACAATCCCTTTACCTATAGTTTTAGCCACTCTTGTTGTAATCAAAGCTCCTGCAATATTCATGGTAGCAGATAAAGCAACAGCTGATAAAGGAGGTAGAGCCTTAGTAGAAACCGAAGTGGCAATGGCATTGGCGCAATCATTCATGCCATTGAAGAAATCATAAGTCCAAGCTAAGATGATGATAATTATTATGATAACAAATTCAGACAATTACGTTATCCAAGTTATTATGTATTTTTAATTACAATCCCTTCTATGATATTCGCCACATCCTCACATTTATCTATGGCCTCTTCTAAAGAGTCATAAATCTCCTTCCATCTGAGCAACTCAAAACAATCCTCTCGTTGGATCATCAAACCTTCCATAGCTTTTCGCAAGAGAGAATCACCCACATTTTCCAGTCTATTTATTTCTATGCAATAATTTAATAACACTTTTGGGTTTTTAAAATCCTTTAAAGATTTAAGTGCTTTATGAACCACATCTAGGGCTTGGACTAAAACATCGACCATTTCTTTCATATAATCAGTTGGCTTCTTTATCTGATAAAGAATGGTGTTATGCACTGCCTCATGGATTAAATCGATAATATCATCTAATTCTTGGGAAAGGGAATGAATATCTTCTCTATCAATAGGTGTGATAAATGTCCGGTTTAACATATCTATTATTTCGTGGGTTACATCGTCAGCTTGATGTTCTAAATCAGACAGTTTTTGAGAGAATTCTTCAATTTTCTCAAAATCACTCATAATTTCTTGAATCAAAGCGCCTGCCTTAACTAAATTGTCTGCTTGTTCATTGAATAATTCAAAAAATTTTTTACCTTTTGGTAAGAATTTCATTTCTTTCTTCCTGGTTAAAATTAGAGTGTATTATATCAATTATTAATTTTAAGTCAATCAAAAATTAGTAAATTCATATGTAAAACTTCTTTCTTTCGCGAGCTTGACTATTTGTTCTTTTTTTGCCAGAATAATTTAAAATTGAACATTTAGTTCAAGGAGAAAAAATGAAAGTATTAGTAGTTGGCTCAGGTGGCAGAGAGCATGCCCTGGCATGGAAAATTAGTCAAAGTTCATTGGTTGATGAACTATATTGTATTCCAGGCAATGGAGGAACAGAACAAATTGCTACCAATGTTCCAATTGATCCCAGCAATATTGTTGAACTATCTGAATATGTCTTAGAGAAAAAAATAGATTTTACTGTGGTTGGCCCTGAGCTTCCTTTAACCTTAGGTATTGTCGATGAATTTGAAAGCAAAGGTTCAAAGATTTTTGGACCAAACAAAAAAGCATCTGAACTTGAAGGAAGTAAAGTCTTCGCCAAAGAGTTTATGACTCGACATAAGATTCCTACAGCAAAATATAAAATTGGAAATTCAGCTGAAGAAGCTCTGGAAATAGTTACTTCCAAGAAATCTTCTTTCCCCCTGGTTATTAAAGCTGACGGATTAGCTGCTGGGAAAGGAGCAATTATTTGTCACAATTTAGAAGAAGCAGAAAAAACAATTAACTTAATGATGGCTGAAAAAAAATTCGGCCAAGCTGGTGAAAGAGTGGTGATTGAAGAATTCCTAACGGGAAAAGAAGTCTCTTTCATCGTTATTACTGATGGGAAAAGGATTTTGCCTTTGGTAACTACTATGGATTACAAGAAAGTTTATGACGGAAATAAAGGACCTAATACAGGAGGTCTGGGAGCTATTTCTCCTTCTCCTTTTGTTGATTCTCATACTTTCCAAATAATAATTGATAAGATAATTTTTCCGACAATAAGTGGTATGCTTGAAGAAGGAAGAAAATTTAAAGGAGTTCTTTATGCTGGACTAATTTTAACTAAAGATGGACCGAAAGTCCTTGAGTTTAACTGCCGATTTGGGGATCCAGAAACTCAACCTCAGGTTCTTCGGCTGGAAAGTGATTTGTTGGAAATTCTCTTAGCTACTTACCACGAAAATCTTTTAGAAAAAGAAATTAAATGGAGCGAAAAACCATCGGGATGTGTGGCTTTAACTTCAGAAGGATATCCCGGAAAATACCAAACAGGGAAAGTTATTACCGGCTTAGACAAAGTAGCTTCCCTTGAGAAGATAGTGCTTTTCCATGCAGGAACGAAATTTTCAAATGGCCAATTAGTAACTAATGGAGGCAGAGTTTTAGGAGTTTGTTCAACAGATTCAACCTTGGCTGAAGCAATGGAAAATATTTATCAAGCTATTTCCTTTATTAATTTTGAAGGAATGCATTATAGAAAAGATATTGGTCGTGAAGAATCACCAGGAGAAAAATAATGAAAGAAAAAATAGCCATTTTTATTGGCAGCGATTCTGATTATCCGATAATTGAAGAAACCATCAATATTTTAAAAGAATTCGAGGTGCCTTTTATCTTAGAGATAACTTCTGCCCATCGAACTCCTCAAAGAACAGCAGATTTAATTAATAAAGCAGAAAAAGAAGGAGTCGAAGTTTTTATTGCTGCCGCAGGGGGGGCAGCTCATTTAGCTGGATTTATAGCAGCACATACTTATTTTCCTGTAATAGGAGTACCAATAGATAATTCGGGCTTAAAAGGGATTGATGCTCTTCTCTCTACTGTCCAAATGCCAAAAGGAGTGCCCGTGGCAACTATGGGTATTGGAAAATCAGGAGCAGTCAATGCCGCCTTCCTGGCTATTCAAATTTTAAGTCTGAAAAATTCTGAGTTAAAAGAGAAATTAATTGCTTATCGTAAAGAAATGTCCAAAAGAATAGTTGAAAAATCTGAAAAATTGAAAGAAAAATTTAGATGAGATTTAGTATAGAAAATTTTGGTTGCCGAGTGAATCAGGCTGAAGTCTTTTCTTGGGTTGAAATTCTACAAGAAAAAGGATTTGAATGGGCTAAAGACTCTTCCCAAAGTAACATTGTGATAGTTAATACTTGCACTCTTACCTCAAAAGCTGACCAAGAAGCAAGAAAACTAATTAGAAAAATCTACCGCGAGAACCCAGAAATAAAAATAGTATTAACGGGCTGTTATGCTGACCGCTCCTTCGAGCAATTCCAATTAATGCCTGAAGTGTGGGCTTTATTTAAGAACAGTGAGAAAGAACAAATTCCCTCGAGAATAATTCAATGCCTTGATTATAATTTAAGAAATTCAAAAGATCATCTAAAATGCGTTAAGTCATTCAGATCAAGGGCATTTGTTAAAATTCAAGATGGCTGCAATTTTCTATGTACCTTTTGTATTATCCCTTCTGTGAGGGGAAAAAGCCGAAGTAAACCTTTACCAGGAATCTTGAATCAAATTAAAAAGTATATCACTCAAGGTTTTAAAGAAATTATTCTCACGGGAATCCATCTTTGCTCATACGGGCTGGACTTAACTCCTCGGAGTTCATTATTTGAATTGTTAAAAAGAATCGAAAAATTAGATGGATTAAATAAAATAAGATTAAGTTCATTAGACCCACGTTTTTTAAACTCTGATTTTATTTCTTACCTGAGTTCAAATCAAAAAATAGCTCCTCATTTCCACCTTTCCTTCCAATCAGGTTCAAATAAGCTTTTAGAAAGAATGGGGCGACACTCAACCATTAATCAGTATCGGGACATTTTAAGTACTTTCTTTAAACTCTCTCCTGAAGCTTCTCTGGGAGCAGATATTATTGTTGGATTTCCTGGAGAAATTGAGGAAGATTTTAACCAGACTTATAATTTTTTAGAAAGCTCACCCCTTACTTATTTTCATATTTTCCCTTTTTCTCCCAGGCCAGGAACACCAGCTTTTAGATTTCCTCAGATTAATGGTCGAATTAAAAAAGAACGAGCAAGAATTTTAAGAGAACTTTCTAAAAAGAAAAACTTCGAATTCAGAAAAAAATTTGTTAATAAAAATTTAAAGGGAATTATCACTAAAAAAGAACAGAACTCAGTTCAGATTCTAACTTATAATTATTTAAATATTAAAGCCAATGGAAATGACAAATTAAAAGAAGGACAGGAAAAAGAGATTAAAATTATTCAGGTTACACCCTCTGAAACAAGAGGAGAACTCATTTCTAATTAATTATTTCTTAAATAAATTCTTCAATACAAAAAAGACATTTTCTTTCCTTTCCCTCAATCTCCGATAAAAGTAAGGTAACCAGTGAGTACCAAAAGGAACATACACTCGAATATTATAGCCCTCTTGAACCAATCTCTCCTGAGTCTTGGTTCTGATTCCATAAAGCATCTGAAACTCGAATTGGTCATTAGAGATTCCGTTTTCTTTAACAAATTCCTTGGTGGCTTCAATTAACAAATCATCATGGGTGGCTATAGCCGGGTAATTTCCTTCAAGTAATAAAGACTCATCCAATTTGATAAAGTTCTTTCTCACATCTCTCATTTTTTTAAAAGCAATGGTCGAAGGCTCCTTGTAAGCTCCTTTGCATAATCTGACTTTAGCTT
This sequence comes from Candidatus Aminicenantia bacterium, assembly GCA_046760445.1. GTDB lineage: Bacteria > Acidobacteriota > Aminicenantia > JdFR-78 > JdFR-78 > JBHIEE01. Next base: position 8,716 of record JBHIEE010000003.1, on the reverse strand, counting down.
TCACCTTATTTAATTCCTGAATATCTTTTTCGCTCCGATAAAGATAAGCTTGAATGACGATGCCCACATTTTTAAAATCATTATAAAGCCGAAAAAAAATATTTAGTGTTCGCTGGGTATAATGGGAACCCTCCATATCAATCCGGACAAAATTGTCATTTTCTTCTGCTTTCTTAACAATTTCAACCATATTTTGATAGCAGTATTCATCATCAATATCCAGACCCATCTGAGTCAGTTTCAAAGAAACATGAGACTGAACCTCTGAATCTTTGATTTTGTCAAGAAGATCAAGATAAGCTTGAACAGCTTTTTCAGCATCTTCTTTTTTCTCGACATTCTCGCCCAAGACATCAAGGGTAGCCATGATATTCTTTTCATTTAATTTTCTGACCACCTTAATTGCCTCATCCTGGGTTTCACCAGCGACAAATGTTTTAGCTAAGGAAGTTAATAATCTCATTCTCTTTCTCTCCTCTTTTCTCAGTATCTCAAAAATTAGTTCCTAATGGAATTTAAAGAAATTAAAGGAATGATTAGTCTCTTTCCTCTGTCTGAAGAATCCATTTATTAAACCACTTGATATTTCTCTCCATCGAATCCCTCCGAAGTTTCGGCTCTCTGATACTATGACCTTGACGAGGATAAATGACAAATTCTACTGGGACATTATTTTTCTTGAGTCCGAGATAAAGCTCCTGGCCTTGAGGTAATGGCACTCTTAAGTCTTTTTCGCCATGTTGAATCAAAGTTGGGGTCCGGGCTTTCTGAATGTGAAACATAGCTGAATGCTTTTCATATTCCTCTATATCCTGCCAGGGTTGAGCACCAAAATAATTTTCCATAAACTCAGGAATATCTGTTTGACCGTAAAAACTGTAGGCATTGGTAACCCCAGCACCAACAGAAGCTGCCTTAAATCTATCTGTCTGAGTAATCACCCATGAAGTCATATAACCTCCGTAAGACCAGCCCATAATACCTAATTTCTCAGGATCAGCAATTCCCAGGTCAATCAAATAATTTATTCCCGTCATTATATCCTGATAGTCACCAAATCCCCAATCTCGAATATTGGCTCGTCTGAAATTCTCCCCATATCCACCACTTCCTTGAGGATTAGGCATAAATATAGCATACCCCAGCCCAGCCATTGTTTGAATTGGATAAGCACTCCTTCGTGGTAAAAATCGGTAACTGAAGACCCCAGCTGGTCCTCCATGGACAATAACTAATAAAGGATATTTCTTTCCTTCTGTGTAATTAACGGGTTTAACTAACAATCCTTCCATTTCCATTCCATCTGAACTTCTCCAGTGAATTATCTCGGTTTTCCCAAGAACAAAATTCTTTATCTGGGGATTAATTTCAGTCAGTCTTCGAGGAATAAATTTTTTTACTAAAGATAAATAAACATCATGTGGAGATAAAGGATTCTGTTTAATGAAACTCATCCATTTGAAATTTTGATTAAAACTGAATGAACTATAGTAACCATCATCCGGAGTTAATTGTTGAGCTTTTCCTTCCTCCACAGAAATTTTGAATAAGTGACGATAAATCCTTTTATTAGTATTGAAATATAAATACTTTCCTTGATCATCCCACCAGAAGGCATTGATTCTTTCATCAAACTCCTGAGATATAGTTTTAATTTCTTTTGTCTCAAGATCAACCAAACAAAGGTATGTATTGGAAATCCAATCTCCCCTATTATTAGAAATAAAGGCTAATTTTTGTCCATCAGGTGACCAACGGGGATTGGTATCAACTCCTTCTCGAACAACAATGTCTTTTATTTCTCCACCAGAGGAGGAAACGATAAATATATCAGAATTGAAATAATCTGGAACCTTGGGAGTAGGCCGAGATGCAAAAGTAATGTTTTTTCCATCTGGAGAGATAGAAAAATTTATCACATCAAAATTTCCTGAGGTAATTTTTTTCTCTTCTTTTTTTTCTAAGTCAATAACCCAGATATGAGTCATCTTAAAATCCTTGTCAACGAGATAAGCGTCATCTTTTTCCTTTTTCTTCTTTTCCTCTTCCTCAGTTGGAGGATCCGCGGCTAAATAGGCGATTTTCTGACTGTCAGGGAACCATTCAAAAGATTTAACTCCAGTCTTTGAATTGGTCAATCTTTCAGCCTCTCCACCGAATGGATTAATAATCCAGACTTGATTCTTTTCTTCTCTGCCAGAAATAAAAGCAATTTTCTTGCCATCAGGTGACCAACGAGGGGAATAATCTACTTTTGGGCTGTTGGTCATTTTAACTGGCTCTCCTCCTTCAGCTGATACTCGCCAGATATCAGAATTATATAAATTTTGCTCAAAATCAGCTTCTGAAACCACATACAATATCCACTTCCCATCTGGTGAAATCTGGGTTTCTGTCACATTTTTGATGTCCAAAATATCATTCACAGTAAGATATTTGGGGGTCTCTTCAACGGCATAAGATATTGAAAATAAAATAAATAGAGCCAAGATGAAAGATTTAGATTTAATTAGTCCTTTCATATCCACCTCCTCCAAAATGAAATTTTCATTTAATTTTAAAATAGGTTTTCAAAAATGTCAAAACAATTAAATATGGGTAAATGACTGGGAAGAAGGTAATTTGGATGTTCGATGATAGTTAAAAGGAAGAAATGAATAAAAAGTTGCTTATTGCATTACAGAGAATTAAGTTGTGGAAATAACTTTAAATAAGTTAGTTTAAATGAAAAAGACAAGTCATTTTAACTCAGTTTTTCGACAGACTCCGATGTTAGATGAAGTTGCGGCCTTATGTTGCTTGCATCAAGGAACAATATCGGCGGTTGGCTCACAATTCATCCTTGCTCTGATGCGCACGATTAGGATTCGTTTCCTCTCCTGGAGGATCGGCGGGCGCTGGGACGATCTCTATCTTGCGCGGTCGAACAACGGAGACTATCACGGAGATAAGTAGAATGCTGGCTATCACACCTAAAGCGATGCCAACCGGAATCTTGTAGATGTCAGCAAGTAGCATCTTAACCCCCACGAAAACAAGTATAGCAGAAAGCCCATAATGGAGGTAGTGAAACAGTTGCATAATACCAGCCAATGCAAAGTAGAGCGCACGTAATCCTAAAATAGCGAACACATTCGAGGTGTACACAATAAATGGATCTAACGTGATGGCAAGGATGGCAGGGATCGAGTCTGCTGCAAAAATGAGGTCTGTAGTTTCAACAACCAGCAGCACAATGAACAACGGCGTGGCAAGGTAAAGGCCAGTTCTCTTCACGAAAAACTTACCATCCTCATAGCGATCCGTGACAGGCATAAATCGGCGGAAGAGCCTGAGCACTGGATTCCTTTCTGGATGGATTTCTTTGCCCTTCTGTAAGGCCATTTTGATGCCGGTCAGAATCAGAAATGCTCCGAAAATATAGATAACCCAGTGAAACTTCTGGATCAGCGTTACACCCGTAGCAATGAAAATCGCTCGCATGATGAGCGCACCGAGAATACCCCAAAAAAGAACCTTATGCTGGTAAAGAGAGGGCACACGAAAGTAGGAAAAGATCAGCAAAAAGACGAAGATGTTGTCTAAGCTAAGAGACTTCTCGATCAGATAACCAGTCAGGAATTCGAGCGCCGTCTCTGGACCACGCCAGAAGTAAACTCCCAGATTGAAGAGAAGAGCCAGGGCAATCCAGAAAGCACTCCACGCGAGTGCTTCTTTGATCTTAATAACATGAGCCCTACGATGGAAAACCCCCAGGTCCAAAGTTAGCATCGCAAGCACGAAAATGTTAAAGACAACCCACAATAGGACTTGGCTCGACATCAAAACCCCCTTTTTTCCTTTACACCATGGCTGTTTATTAGGGCCGCAATTTCATCTAACTTATTACATACGAACTTCGTATTTTTTTAATTTGGATGGATATACGAAATCTTTTATCATTATTCTCTTCATTTTCTTTTTAACAATTACTATATTTGATATCTTTAACTGAGTTCGAAGCTTTTTATTTTTTCATAAAATAACAACATTCCCATCCTAAGTCAAGATAATGAAAGCTCTAAAGAGATTGCCTCATTGGGTATAATGGTTAATCACTCGAATTATTGCTTGCTGACAAACCGTACAGAAAGGCTTAACCCCTTTAGTGAACATGATGCAGTCAACCATTGGACGATAAAGTCCTTTAGCTGAATACCCTGCTCCCTCAAAAGTGCCCACCTGGCCAGCATATTTACTTTTCTTTAAGAAATCATCCACTTTTTGAGCATGTTCTCGAGACAATCTTTCGGATTCTTCTTCTATTTTTTTGACTTCAGATTCAGGAGCCCCTTCACGCTTCATCTTAGCAATTTTTTTATTAATCTTTTGACGAATCTTTTGATATTCCATATCCATCTGATCAAAAGCCTCTTTTTCCCAGGGAGTAGGAATCTCAATCCCAGAAGTGCAGAGATTCTTCCATTTTAGATTCTCTGGATCAAGTAAGGCAGTGATATTCGGCTCAACCGGCTCCACACCTCGAGGATAGAATTCATTATAGGCAACAGTAGAAGTATAATATTCATCCGCCAGACCAGCAAAGGAATGACCAAATTCATGGAGAAAAACATAGTTAGTCCACTGATTATCAGCTATTACTGTGCAGTAAAGGTTATATATCCCTCCTCCACCATAGCGCTTGGTATTGACAAGAATATATAGAGCATCATAAGGAACACAAGCAGTAATATCCCGAAGACTCTTATTATCTTCAGTTAGTAAATATCTCTGGGAACCAAGAGAGTTAAAAGTTGAATTAAGAACTGTGTTTTTAAAACTTCCATAAGTTGGCTCATCGCATCCACTTTCATCAGAAGGCTTAAATACTCCATAAATATTGAATTTGTCCTTGCGAGATTTATAAGGCTTATGATTGAAGAAGACCTTGAGCAGTCGAAGAACATCTGAACGGAATTTCCTTTCCTCCGAAGCAGTGTATCCTTCAGCAATAAAGGCAATATCCACCTTTCTGTGAGGATGACCACTTTTTAAGAACTCGAAAACTTTAACTTCTTGTACAGGAGACTCCCGAATGATATCAACTCCCTTAGGATCTATTATCTGGCTGAAAAGCTGATGCAGCATATTATCCTGATCTCGCACCTCAAGAGTAAATTGAATTTTATTTTTGGGATAAGGAATGAGAACTGTCTCATGATAAGTTCGTTTAATCCCTTTAAGAGCTGCATTAGTGGTTTTGTATTCCCCAAAATAGCTGTCGAATCCCTTAGAGAAAATCATCTGGTTAGTAGAATAATCATAAATCTTGACATAATAGCGACCATTGTTAAAGCAATCAATGAGGTTCTTCGTGCTTCCTGCCCAGATTCCTTGTTGATAGACCTTGTCCAAAGTAACAAATTCCTGCTTGGCATCCCCAATGTGGTAATAATCAATCCGCATTGTCTTATTGATAAAAAACCTATCAAAATCAAAAGATGTCTGGGCAAAGAGAAGGGTTGCCCCAAAAAATATTAGGAGTACAATAAATGATAGTTTTTTCATACTACCTCCTGTTGAATCTTTAATTTTAGATTTATCTCAGTCAATTAATTTTTGGACAGCTGAACTTCAATTTTTTTCTTTATTTTAATCTTTTCAGCTGCAAGTTCAACAGTATAGGTTCCTGGTTTAACATACTGTTTTCTTTCACCTTTGTCTTCCACCCTCAAATCCCAGATAGCAAGATTAAATCCTGGATCATTAGTTCCTTCAAGTCTTCTAATCACTTTTCCAGAATCATCGAGAATAGAAATTCGTATTTTTTGACTTTCTTTCAAATAATAATAAATCTCAGCCTGAGGTTGTGGAGCATACCGATATCTTCTCAGTTTTACGGGCTTGATATCAAATAAATAAACATCTTTAGCCTGTATTTTTTCATCAAATTTCTGAATATTTTCAATATTCATAACATAAACACTTCTACCATGAGTGCCTATCACCAAATCATTATCTCTGGGATGAACTATTAAATCATGAACAGCAATGGTTGGCAAATTATTGCAAAGAGAATGCCAAGTTTGACCGCCATCAATGGTGATGTAAACTCCTAAATCAGTCCCAACATAAAGAATATTTTTATTCTTTGGATCTTCTCTTATAACATTAATTGGTTCTGAGGGAAGATTATTGGCAACGGAAACCCAGGTTTTTCCATAATCAGTAGATTTGAAAAGATACTTTTCAAAATCATCATTTCTGTATCCAGTGAAACTGACATAAACAGTCCCTTCATCAAAACGGGAAGCTTCGACCCGGCTAACCCATCTCTTGGGTAAACCTTGATTTATCTTTTCCCAGGTAGCACCATCATTTTTAGTCACCCAGAGATTACCATCATCAGTGCCAGCATAGAGTAATCCAGGGCGAATTGGAGACTCAGAAATAGTGGTAATTGTGCTATAAGGAACGTCTCCTTGAGGTTGAAGATTAGTGGTTAAATCATCACTAATAGGCCACCAATGGTCTCCCCTGTCCAATGATTTAAATAATTTATTGGCTCCATAATAGAGAATAAAGGGGTTGTGATGGGAAATAAGAAAAGGAGTTTGCCAGTTATATCTTAAAGGAGTTTCACCAATTTTAGCCTTAGGCTTGATGTTTTTTTTGGTGCCATCTTTTTTATTTATTCTTGATATATTTCCAAATTGAGATTCAGCATAGACTATATTTGAGTCAGTAGAGTCAATCTGAACATAGGCGCCATCGCCACCATAAATTGTTTTCCAAGGATCAGTAACACCAGGAATACTATTGCTGGGTCCATACATTACTCCATTGTCCTGTAAGCCACCATAAATATTATATGGTTTTTCCATATCAACGGTTATCGTATAAAACTGACCAATAGGTAAATTATTAATCTTCTGCCAAGTCTTGCCCCGGTCATAAGAAAAATTTAAACCTCCATCATTTCCGTCAATTAACCGATCAGGATTTTTAGGGTCAATCCAAAGAGCATGATGGTCAGCATGAACACCTCTTCCTCCAATTGATTGAAAAGTTTTTCCTCCGTCATTAGAAGTTAAGAGAGGTACACCAAGAATATAAATTTGATTCTCATTATCAGGAGAAACACGAATATTACCAAAATAATAACCATAAGTGTAGCAGAAATTATCAATATATTTTTCATTCATTTTTCGCCATGTTTCACCTCCATCATCAGAGCGATAGACTTCTGCTCCAATAATGTTTGTCTCAAATAATCTCCGGTTTGCATCAAGCAGATATTGAGCAATGGTTGGAGGGTCAAGCTGACCTTTTCTAACCAAATCAATTATCATTTCTGCACTATATTCTTTAGGAACATTGTTCTCTTTCAAAAAGAGCTGAATTCTCTTGGGATCAAGTTTAAGAAATTCTTCTGAAGTCATTTTCTCCAACTGCTCGAGAGTAATGCCTGATGTTTCTTTTTCTTTTTTCTTTTCAGGTTTCTCTTCTGGACGTTTAGCTTGATTATCAATTAATGCATAGATAACATTAGGATTAGAAGGAGCAATCGCCAATCCAATCCGACCCACATTTTCTCCAGCAGGAAGACCATTGGTCAATTGCTTCCAAGTTTTGCCACCGTCTGTAGTCTTGTATATTCTACTTTCTTCACCACCTTCAACAAAATTCCAGGCTTTTCTACTCCTCTCCCAAGCTGCAGCGTACAGAGTATTACTATCTGAAGGGTCCATAACCAAATCAATCGCTCCTACTTTATCACTAATATATAATATTTTCTCCCAATTTTTACCTCCATCTGGAGTCTTAAACACTCCTCGCTCTTCATTATCTGTATATAAGTGTCCAATCGCAGCTACATAGACTATATCTGGATTTTCAGGATGGATAACAATCCGACCAATGTGATGAGTATCAGTTAATCCCATATTCTGCCAGGTTTTACCACCATCTGTGGACTTAAATACTCCTGTCCCGGAATAGGAACTTCGGCTGCTATTATTCTCTCCAGTACCAACCCAAATTATATTGAGATCAGAATCAGCAACAGCAATATCGCCAATGGTTATTGAAGATTCGTTATCGAAAATCGGTTCCCAGGTAGTTCCATTGTTTTCTGTTTTCCACAGGCCGCCTGACGCAGTAGCGGCATAAATGATGAAATGGTTCCCTTTGGGAATAGCCAAATCAACAATTCTACCTCCCTGAACTTGAGGGCCGACTGATCTCCATTTTAGGTTTTTGAATAGAGAATTGTTTTTTAGAGCGAAATGATGCTCAAAGGATTCTAGTCGAGTAATTGGATCAGTTGGCTTCTCCGTGGTTGAATATTTGGTTTCCTGAGCTTTGACTTGAAGCTTATCTTGAGCTAAGAGAAAAGTAACACTAATTAGTAAGACAAACAAAATAATAGTAAATTTTTTCATTAAACCTCCTCCTTAATATAAGTTTTTTCAGACATAAAAATCAAACACGGGCCAGGACTTTCATATCCTGTCTTTGTGCTTCACCTCCACCTAAGTTAAAACCCCAAATATCAAACACCAAATATCAAATAAATTCCCCTATACCAATGCTTCGCATGCTCCAGGGCAAGCAAATTCCAATATCCAAACCGATTATCATGATTTCTCTATTATAGAAGCAATTTCTTGCAAAAAAGAACTATATTTTTAGCAAACTGATAAGTTCGCTCTTCTAAGTCGTAATTACTTGCTTT
>JBHIEE010000002.1:0-62058 GCA_046760445.1 Candidatus Aminicenantia bacterium | reverse complement strand
TGCCAGTTGGATTGACAAAAACCTTTCCCTGGGGAGAAGCAATAAGAGTTCGGTAACCTTTAAGCACCAAGTAAACATTATATTCTGCAGCAAACTTCTGAACATATTCAATTCTGTTTTCAAGAACCTCCTTGGTAGTTTTCTTGAGCAATCGAGCAAATTCACCTGGGTGGGGAGTTAAAACTACTGACTTCTTAGTGTTTTTTAAAACCTCAGGATGGAAAGCCAAAATATTCAATCCGTCAGCATCAATGACCATCGGTATTTCTATTTTTTCCAGCAAGTTAAAAATGAGCTGAGAGGTAGAAGGATGGGTTGAAATTCCTGGACCAATTAAAATTCCATCTTTGTCTTTTAAAAGAAAGAGAATTCTGTCCAAGGCTTCAGCAGATAATGTCTTTTCCTTGGTTTCAGGAAGCGGTTCAGTCATAATCTCCATCATTGATTTGGCAATAATTGGCAGGCAACTCTGGGGAGTGCCGACAGTAACTAATCCAACACCCATTTTTAAAGCTGCTTTGGCTGCCATAACAGCTGCTCCGGTTTTCCCAAGTGAACCAGCCAAGATAAATAAATGGCCGTAAGTTCCTTTGTGGGTGTCTTTTTTTCTGGGTTTAAAATAAGGAGCAACTCTCTTTTTTTCAATCAATTCCAGTTTCAATTCTTCATCCTCAAATAAAAATTGAGGAATGCTGATATCTGCAATGATTAATTCTCCAACATATTCTTCAGCCAGAGGAAGAATATGGGCAATTTTGGGCGCAGCTAGGGTAATTGTTAAATCAGCTTTGACACACGGACCAATTATCCGAAAGGTATCAGAAGAGAGTCCAGAAGGAATATCAACCGCTACTTTAAATCCATTGGCTGAATTAATATCCTCAATTACTTTTTTATAAATTCCTTCCGCTGCTCGTGTCAGACCGGTGCCAAAAATGGCATCCACAATAATTGTTGACTGAAAAAGATCAGCCTTATTTTCCTCCCAGACCTTTTCTGAAGTTATTTCAACTATTTGTAGTCCTATTTTTTCAGCAATTTTTAAATTAATTTCTGCATCTCCTTTGACTTTCTCCTTGAGAGTCAAAAGATAAATTTTAGGCTCAATTCCTTGATTAAAAAGATGACGGGCAACAACTAATCCATCTCCACCATTATTTCCCTGCCCAGCAATAATACTGATTTTCTCTTTTTCCAAGATAGGAAATTTCTGTTTAATTGCTTTAAAAATCTGCAGCCCAGCGTTTTCCATTAAAACGCATCCTGGGATTCCAATTTCATTTATTGCTATCCCATCAATTTTTCTCATTTGTTCTGAAGTTAAAATTTTCATTCTTACTCCCTATTTTTAGAAATACAGTCTAGTTAAAAATTTTACCATAAAATGTCAATTTTTAAGCAATCTTTTCTTATATTGACAATCAATTCATTCAAGGTATAAAATTCACAACATGATAAATACGAAAACCACGACTCGACTGAGCTCGTCGAAGTCAGAGAACACAGAGAATTCAAATCTCTGTGTTCTCCCACGAGTACTCGGGGAGAACACAATAGCAAAAATAATCTTTTGTATTATGAAAGTTCATTTAACTTAAAGACAATGAAGCAAGGTATTAGATACATTGATAAATTTCAACAGAGAGAAAACAATGAGATAAAGAGGTTAACTCTGCAGAGCACACAGAGGAGAGAAGTATAAAAACACGGATAAGTGTTTTTATAGTTATATGTTCTCTGTGACCTCTGTGGTTAAATTTGACAATACTCATTTTAAAGAAAGGAGGTCTAATGAAAAACTTAGTTATTTTCTTTATTATCGGATTTTTATTAGCTTCTTGTACACCCACGACCAAAAAAGTTGAAAAGGATTTATCTAATTTTATTCAGCAGCATCAAGAAAAAGTAGAACCTCTTTTAAAAGAGACTAATTTAGCTTACTGGAATGCCAGTATTACAGGTAAAAAAGAAGATTACGACCGATATGAGAAATTGCAGTTGGAATTGGTAAATATTTACTCCAATAAAGAAGATTTTGCTGAGTTGAAGAAAATTAAGGAATCTGGAAAAGTTGAAGATCCCTTACTCAAACGTCAGTTGACCATTATCTACAACGATTACTTAGAGAATCAGATTGATAAACAGCTTTTAGAACAAATAGTCAAATTAAGTACCACAGTTGAAAAACAGTTTAACACCTTCCGTGGCAAAATGGATGGTCAGGAAGTAACAGACAGTTTCATTCGCGAAATTTTAAAGACCGAAACAAAGAATATAGGAAAAAGGAAAAAAGCCTGGTTAGCAAGCAAACAGGTTGGGGAAGAAGTGAATGAAAATTTAGTCAAACTGGTCAAACTTAGAAATGAGGCTGCTCATCAGCTCGGATTTGGCAATTACTACACGATGGCTCTTACTCTCAGGGAACAAGAGGAAGAGGAACTGGTTAAGATCTTCAATGAACTAAAAGAACTAACTGATGACCCCTTTAGAAAATTAAAAGATGAACTTGATGAGACCTTATCCAGGCGATACGGGATTAAGAAAGAAGAGCTCCGCCCATGGCATTACAATGATCCTTTCTTTCAGGAAGCTCCCACCATGGAGGAAATTGACCTGGATAAGTACTATAAAGGGAAAAACTTAGAGGAATTAGTGATTAAATTTTATAACAGTATTGCACTTTCCATAAAGGATATTTTGGAAAGAAGCGATCTCTATGAAAAAGAAGGAAAAAATCCTCATGCTTATTGCACCAATATTGACCGAAAAGGAGATGTTCGAGTATTGGCTAATGTTAAGGATAACGAACAATGGATGGAAACACTTCTTCATGAATTCGGCCACGGAATATACAGCAAATATATTAATCCCGAGCTTCCCTTTTTCTTAAGAAGATATGCTCATATTTTTACCACTGAGGCGATTGCTATGTTATTTGGCCGGCTTTCCCGAGATCCTAATTGGATGAGAGATATATTAGGCCTGGAAGAATCTGAAGTTGAAAAAATAAAACAAATTGTAAAAAAGAGCTTACGCATTAAGCAACTAATATTTGCTCGCTGGACTCAAGTAATGTTCAATTTTGAAAGAGAACTATATAAAAATCCTGACCAAGATTTAAATAATCTCTGGTGGGATATGGTCGAGAAATACCAGTTCGTTACGCGACCTGAAAACAGAGATAAACCGGATTGGGCAGCTAAAATTCATTTTACCTCTGCTCCAGTTTATTATCACAATTATATGTTAGGTGAAATGCTGGCTTCTCAATTACATAATTATATTACTAACAATATTCTTCACCAGAGTCCAGCAAGCTTATCCTATGTAAATAACAAAGAAATTGGAGCTTATATTAAGGAAAAAGTGTTGAAACCAGGTGCTCGCTATCCCTGGGATGAAATGATTGAAAGAGCTACTGGTGAGCCATTAACTGCTAAATACTTTGTGCAGCAGTTTGTCGAAGAATAATTTAAGGTAATATATGGCTGAAAAGAAGAAAGGAAGTAGTTAAATTTTTGACTTATCACAAATAAATTTAATGGAAGGGAGTTCAATGAGAAAAATAGCTTCAATTCTAACCAGTTTGGGTCTTTTTTCTTGTTTTATCTTTTCTCAAAACATAGAAGAAGTCTCCTCTCGAGAAGCCTATCAGATGCTTAAAAATTCATCAACTTACTTAATTGATGTCAGAAGTGTAGCTGAGTATGTTTTTGTTGGACATCCAGAAATGGCTTATAATATTCCTTTAATGTTCTGGAGTGAAAAAGAGCAAAAGCTTATCCCTAATGAGAACTTTCTTCAAGATATAAAATCAAGCTTCAAAAAAGATGATGTTTTGATTTTTCTCTGTCGAAGCGGAGGAAGAAGTTTGGAGGCAGCAAAATTGGCTAAACAATCGGGATTCATTAAGCTTTTTAATGTAAAGGAAGGTTTTGAAGGAGAAAAAGATGAACAAGGTTATCGGACGGTTAATGGCTGGAAAAACAGTCACCTTCCCTATTCCTACCAGTTGAAAAAAGAACTTAGCTATCAACCTCAAAAATCTTCCGAACAAAAGAAAGGAATTTAAAAGAAATTACAACATTTATCCTGACCATTTATAATGAAAAATAGAATTTTATCTTTTGTATCTTTCTACCACGCTTTAAATGACGCAGCAGTAGTTGCTGTGCCGACTATTTTTCCTCTTCTATATGACCAAAAATTCATTATTGAAAAATATTTTTACATTGGGATTCTGTCCTATATTGGTCTTTTAGTTTCTGTGATTTCTCAGATGATTGTTGGCCAGATTGCTGAGAAGTTTGAATATCGACATCTGCTGTTTATCAGCCTGTGCTCTCTCAGTCTAACCATGTTCCTTATTACTCGAGCAACCATTTTTCTCATTTTTCTTTTCATTTACATCTGGTTAAGAATCTCATCCAGCTTTTATCATCCTCTGGGAGTAGCCTGGATTTCAGATGTTTTTAAAGGAAAAAGTCTGGATCAGGCAATGGGAATTCAAAGTGGTTCAGGGAATTTAGGCGTATTCCTTGCCTTTATTTCAACAGGCTATTTAGCTCAAAAATACAATTGGAAAATTCCTTTGATTTTCTGGGGGATAATAGGAATAATGATTGCCTTTCTCGGTCTAAGACTTTCCCAGGGAAGCACTTCTCGAGGTCAGGAAATAGTGAGAATTAATCTTTCCTCATGGATTAAAACTTTTAAGCAAATAAAAGTTTTTATTATCGGGCTCCTATTTGGAGGAGCAAGCTGGGGAACCACTATTTTTTATGCTCCCTCATTTCTTCACCATAAACTGAACATTTCCATGGGAAGAACAGGACTTTATTTAGCAGGCTGGATTGGAGCAGGAACGATGGTTACCTATTCTTACGGAAAAATCAATCAGTTAATTGGCCGATTCAGAACTTTAATTCTTGGCTTTGCGGGGACCTGTATTTTTTCTCTACTGATTGGATTAATCTTCCAACCTCTAATTAACCTTTTTTGTTCTTAACTTATCCTTCGCTACTGGCTTTTATTGCTGAACATACCCAAAAGAAAAATCAGGCTCAGGCATTCAGTCTGGCAGCTAACTCTCAGATGTTAGGTGGTGGATTCGTTGTCCTTGTCTCAGGTTATTTTTCTGATGTTGTAGGCATCAATTTTCCTTTTATTTTTCTCAGCGCTGTCGGCGGAATTATGCTTCTTTATTTAATAATTAACCATAAAAAATTCAAGAGAATTTAATATTTCATCAGTCCAATCTTTTTAAGTCTTAAACATATCGGAGAATTAATTCAATTTCAGTTTTCATTATATTCACAAGAAAATAATGTCTCAGCAATGGAGACTGCCTGTTTATCTTCAGCCTGAGCTGAAAGAAGACAATTAGTTAGGGAGAAACAGACCATTTATTTCCTTGAAACTTATATCCAGTTTTGTTATTAAAGGAGGGTAAGATTTAGAAAATGGTTTGTTCACTTAGTATCATAATTGGTTACTTAATTGGCTCTATTTCTCCGGCTTGTATTCTCGGTAAAATATTAAAAGGAATTGATATTCGGCAGCATGGAGATAAAAATGCTGGGACAGTTAATACCTGGCGTGTTCTTGGCTGGAAAGCAGCAGGAGTAACTGGCCTAATTGATGTTAATAAAGGACTCCTCTCAATGTTTATTGCTTCCCAGTTAGGAGCTGGGCCTATTTGTTCCAGCCTGGCTGGCTTGAGTGCTGTTGTTGGTCATGTTTTTCCTTTTTACCTGAAATTCAGAGGTGGCCAGGGAATAGCCACAGCAGTCGGGATGTTACTCTATTATCTTTTCTTTATTTTAAAAAACAATTGGTTAACGTTGACCAGTCTTCTTCTTTTAGCGATAGTTGTCCTTTCCTTTTTATACATCACCAAAAAAGGAGAAATGGTGGGGCTGGTTGTTTTGCCTTTTCTCTTAATTTTTATTTTTCTGAACTCACCTCTAAATAGAATTACTATTTTCAGTGGAATAATTATGGCTTATATTCTTTCTATTAATCTTTTAAACATTCTCAAAATAAATTTCTTGAGATTAAAACTTAAGTCAGATCAATATCTTATCAGATGGCGATTGCTTTTAAGACCAGCAGCTGTCATTCTGGTTCTCTTTTATCTCACTCAGGATAAGAAGAAAGCTTTGATTTTAGTTGGTGGAGTGGCTTCATTCTTTTTAGTAGTGGATTTAATCAGATTAATTTACAAGAAATTTAATATTTTGCTTTTCAAAACAAAAGAGATTTTCAAAAATAAAGAATATAGGGAATTTTCTTCAATGACTTTATTCTTAACTGCTTGTTTTCTTACTTTCCTATTGTTTGAAAAAAATATAGCCGCTATGGCTGTTACTTTTTTAATTTTTGGTGATTTTTTTAGTAAATATTTTGGCTTGAGATATGGAAGAGTTAAAATCTTCGATAAATCTTTGGAAGGAAGTTTAGCATTTTTTAATGCTTGCTTGATAGCAGGATATATTCTCCTTCATTATATTGAGCTTCCCACCTTTATCTTTCTTAGCGGAGCTCTGGGAGCAGCTATTGTCGAGGTTCTTCCCTTTGGTATTGACGATAATTTCAGTGTCTCATTATTCAGTGCCTCGCTAATGTATCTCCTTCAAACAATCTTTTAGTTTTTTCAAGCTTAACTGGAAAACTTCTGCTATTGTTTTGTCAATTAATTTTTGATAAAAATAATTCGAAGCCTGAAAACCGAAAATTACTAAAATGAAAACAATAGTCGTTTCCTTTTTGTTGCTTTTCTGGTGGGAGTGAAATAACTCCAGTTATTTATTACTCGAATAAAAACTAAAAAATAGAAAATGGAACTGAGAGAATTATCTCCCAATCTTTTTAAGGAGATGGTTATTGTTGCCTCTCAGATTTTAGAGGAAAAATTAAAATTTATATAAGTTATTCAATTGTTTGATTTTCGGGTGTTTTTATGTTAATAATTTTAAGTCATCGAAATATAATAATTAAAAGTAGTTAAGGAGGTCATAATTATGTCAATTAAAGTTGGAATTAATGGCTTCGGAAGAATTGGACGCAATTTATTTCGAGCTTCCCTGGATGACCCTGAAATTGAATTCATTGCTGTTAATGATATAACTGATGCTAAAACTCTGGCTCATCTTTTAAAATATGATTCGGTAATGGGTATATTGGAAGCTGATATTCAAGCCAAAAAGGAGGCAATCGTTGTCAATGGCAAAGAAATAAGAGTCCTCTCTGAAAGAGATCCCGCCAATTTACCCTGGAAAGAGTTAGGTGTAGAAATAGTGGTAGAATCAACTGGATTGTTTCGGAAGAGAGAAGACGCTGAAAAGCATATCAAATCTGGGGGAGCAAAGAAGGTAATTATTACTGCACCAGCCACTAATCCTGATGTAACTATTGTGCTGGGAGTCAATGAAGAAATTTATGACCCAGAAAACCATCATATAATTTCCAATGCTTCCTGCACGACTAATTGTTTAGCTCCAGTAGCTAAGGTAGTAAATGAAGAATTTGGAATTACAAAGGGCTTTATGACTACTATTCATGCCTACACCAGTGATCAGAGAATTCTTGATTTACCTCACAAAGATTTAAGAAGAGCCCGGGCAGCTGCTGTATCAATGATTCCTACCACAACCGGAGCTGCCAAGGCAGTAGGAATTGTGATGCCAGAACTAAAAGGTAAACTTGATGGAATTGCCATCCGGGTTCCAACTCCAAATGTCTCAGTCGTGGATTTAGTGGTTTTACTCGAGAGAAAAGTAACTGTTGACGAAATAAATCAGGCTTTCCAGAAAGCAGCTCAGGGAAAGTTAAAAGGAATCCTTTACTATACTGAAGAAGAGCTTGTCTCGATTGATTATTTAGCTAATTCTTACTCATCAATTGTTGATGGGCCTTTTACTCGTCTAATAGAAGATAATTTAGTCAAAGTCTTAGCCTGGTATGACAATGAATGGGGTTATTCCTGCCGGGTAAGAGATTTAATCAAATACATCTAAACTGTCAAAGTGCCTGTGTGCTTTGGTTGATTGGGTTACTGTGTGACTGGGTTATTGGGTTGTTTCTAATTACCCAGTTATCCTAATCACCTAATAACCCAATGGAGGATCTCAGGGTGTTGGTGTCTTAAGGTCTTAGCAATGAATAAGCTTTCAGTCAAAAATTTGGATTTAAAAGGAAAAAGGATTTTCTTACGGGTAGACTTCAATGTACCTCTTAATGAAAACCTCCAGATTACTGATGACACCAGAATTAGAGCTGTTCTTCCAACAATTGGCTACCTACTCAATCAGGATGTGAGACTGATTATTGCCTCTCATTTAGGGCGGCCGAAAGGGAAATACAAGCCTGAGTTAAGTTTAAAACCGGTTCAGCAAAAACTCTCTGAAATATTAAACCAGGAAGTGACCTTAGCTCCCCAGGTGATTGGTCCGGAAGTAGAAAGGTTGAAAGAAGATTTGAAAGAAAAACAGATCCTTCTTCTTGAAAATCTCAGATTTCATCCAGGTGAAACAGAAAATGATGATCAATTTGCTCGAGAATTAGCTCAAGGAATAGACTATTATGTGAACGATGCCTTTGGAGCTTGTCATCGAGCTCATGCCTCAGTGGTTGGAATAACGAAATTTATTCAAACCTGTGCAGCTGGCTTCTTGGTTGAGAAAGAAATTGAATATCTGGGCAGAGCACTTGCTTCTCCGGATAGACCATTTGTTGCGATACTGGGGGGAGCCAAAGTCTCAGATAAAATCCCGGTGATTGAAAACCTGTTAGGTAAAGTAGACCATTTACTAATTGGCGGAGCAATGGCTTACACCTTTTTTAAAGCAAAAGGAAAGGAAGTAGGGAAGTCTCTGGTTGAGGAAGATAAGATTGAAATTGCTAAAAAAATAATGGCTGAGGCAGCGGAGAAAAAAATTAATTTTCAACTGCCGGTTGATTCTCTGGTTGCTGAAAGGAAAGAAAGCAATGTTCCAGTGAAGATTATTAAGGATGAGCCTTTTCCTGAAAGTTATATTGGATTGGATATTGGACCAGAAACAATTCGTCAATATTCAGAAATAATCTCTCAAGCAAAAATGATTGTCTGGAACGGTCCAATGGGAGTATTTGAGATTGAAGACTTCTCAAGGGGAACAACAGCCATTGCCCGGGCAGTGGCTGAATCTCGAGCAGTAAGTATTGTTGGTGGAGGAGATTCTGTTGCGGCCGTTTATAAAGCTGGGGTTAAGAACAAAATTACTCATATTTCAACTGGCGGCGGAGCATCACTTGAATTCTTAGCTAAAGGGACATTGCCTGGAATTGAAGTTCTAACGGAAAAGATTTAAGCTTAAAATTAGCAGAAAAGGGAAAAATTAGAAAGGACCTCTTACATTTTAATTTTTAGGAGAAATAATATGCATAAACCTTTCATTGCTGGTAACTGGAAAATGAATAAAACTCTTTCTGAAGCTGTTGATTTAGTCTCTAAATTGAAAGAAGAAATTGAAGGAGAAGAGACAGGAGAAGTTGTGGTTATTCCTCCTTTTACTTCTCTTTCGGAAATTAAAAAAATTATAATTGGCAGTGAGATTAAACTTGGAGCACAAAATGTCTTCTGGAAGGAAAAAGGAGCTTTTACTGGAGAAGTTTCTCCAGTGATGCTGAGTGATATTGGCTGTCAGTATGTTATTGTTGGCCATTCAGAAAGAAGAGAGCATTTTGGAGAGACTGATGAGAGTGTAAATTTAAAAATTAAATCTGCTCTAAGGCATTCTTTAATGCCTATTTTCTGTATTGGAGAAACTCTTGAGGAACGAAAGAAAAAGAAAACCATCTCCAAAATTGATCATCAAATAGAAGAAGGATTAAAAGGGATAAGTGAAGAAGAAATAAAAAAAATTGTTATTGCCTATGAGCCAATCTGGGCAATAGGCACTGGTCAAACAGCCACTCCTGAACAAGCTCAGAAAGTGCATAATTTTATTCGACAGAAATTAGCTCAAAAATATGGAAAAAGGATTGCTTCTTATGCTATAATTCTTTACGGAGGCTCAGTTAAGCCAGAAAATACCTATTCTTTGATTAAAGAAAAAGATATAGATGGAGCTTTAATAGGAGGTGCTTCCTTAGAGGCAGAATCTTTTGGTAAAATTATAAAGGAAGCATGGCGTGCTTATCAGGAAAAATAAAATAGGAGGAAGATATTGTCAGCTTTATTGACTGCAATTCACATTATAATCTGCATTATCTTAATTCTGGCTGTTATTCTCCAATCGGGAAAGGCAGCTGATTTAGCCGGTGCTTTTGGTGGAGCCGGGAGTCAAACAGTATTTGGTCCTCGAGGAGCAGGCACTTTACTTTCCAGGGTAACGACTGCGTGTGCTGTGCTATTTATGTTTACTTCTTTGGGCCTGTGGATTCTCTCAGCTAAGGGAGGCAAGTCAGTTATCAAGGGAGTGGAGACACCTAAAGAAGAAGCTGTTCAGACTGAAACCCAAAGAGAAATCCCAGCTGAAAGCAAAGCTCAGCCTGCTCAACAGGAGGAGCAAAAGTAAGCATCGTCTTCGGCTGGATCAAAGGAAAAAAGTCAGAATTAAAATTGAGAGAAATCATTTATTTTTATATGATTTTTACATAGTGCCGAAGTGGTGGAATTGGTAGACACGCTAGCTTGAGGGGCTAGTTCCCGATTTCGGGAGTAGGGGTTCGAGTCCCCTCTTCGGCATTTTAAGTAATTTAGTATCAACATATTGTATATAACTACTTAATTAATATATCAATTAATTCATTCTTCCATAATTTTCTTCAAATAGGGTAGCGCATCATTGTGATTTTTTAAACATCACCATTCACTACGGATCTTATCCATGATGGGATCTGAAAAGGAAGATTAACCTCCGCTAGGTTTTCAATCTCAATTGACATTTTTATTGCTCAGTTATTAAATAAGTATTGTTCTGGGTCAACTTCATTTCTACCCAGATGATTTCATTTAAAAGGAAAGTATTTTCTTTACCTTGAATCATTAAAAGGAGCAAGAAAGGCTGGGGATAAATGGTGTGAGGTTTCCTAGGTTCTTGAAGATAACATTTTAACTCAGAGGGCAGCAGAGATGATGGGAGGAAGCTATAAAATATAGGGTCTACCAGAAAAAGTTTTAAAGCAATACGCAAGTCATTCTAAAGAAAAGCTATTAGCCATTGGCTTTTAGCTTTTGGCCTCAAAAAGTTGAGAGTTTAGAGTTGAGAGAATAACTTTACTAAACTCTAAACTAAGTTCTTTAAACTGATTTAGGCATGTCTTGGGCTAAAGGCCAACAGCAAAAGGCTAAAGATTCTATAGGCAAAATTTTTTAAAATAGCTAACATGCTATGATCTAAAAACAAATATCCTCAAACTCCTTTACCTCGTTAGATAGTGAACATCTAACGGGGGTTTACCTTCCTTTTGATTTAAGTACCACTTCACTGAACGGCGTATCGCTTCCTCAAAAGAAATTCTGGGATTATAACCAAGTTCTTTTTTTGCTTTTTCAATCGAAAAATGAAAATTGGATCTTACTTGAGTTACCAGGTATCTTGTAATAAGCGGTCTTTTCTCTCTCTTAAGAATCCTATTTCCCGCCTCCACCATCCATGCGATGAAATAAGCAAAAGGTCCCCAGAAACTTAGAAATGGCTTCTTTCTTCTCATCTCTTTTGCTATTGCTTCGGCAAATTCCCTCCATGTGACCTTTGTTCCATCTGTGATTATATATGCCTGGCCAATCGCCTTTTCACTCTCACCTGCAAGAATTATGGCATCCACAAGATTCTCAATATATGTGAGGCAGGTTATGGCTTTTCCGCCTTTAACGTATGGCATATATCCTTTATCTATTGCTTCTGCTATCTTTAAAAAAGTGACCCTATCCCTTGGCCCAAAAACATTTCCTGGTCTTATAATAGTAATTGGAAGTTTGTACTTATTGTAATATTCCCAGACGAGTTCCTCTGCTTTCTTTTTACTGATACAATAAGGAAATGGAGTATCCGTAAATGAAGAATTTTCATCTACATCGACTTTACTTTCAAAGCCATGAACTACTACAGAAGAGATATAGACAAATTTTTTCAAATTCGATTTTCTTGCGACTCCCAGAACATTTCTCGTCCCACCAACATTCGTTCTCAGAAACAGTTCAAGTGGACCCCAATCAGAGGAAAGTGCTGCAACATGATAAACGATATCCATCCCTTTCATCGCACCCTCAATGCTCTCTATATTTCCAAGCTCACCATAGGTGAGTTCGACATTTAAGTTTCTGATGAGAGAAAGATCACTCGTATTTCTCACCAGACCTCTCACATTATATCCTTTCTTAATAAGGCCTTCACAGAGGTTCGAACCTACGAACCCATTTGCTCCTGTAACAAGAACCTTCATTTTAAGCTGTTATTATCGTTTGAATAATGATAAAAATGTCTAAGACGACTCCACAAAAAAGATGAATCAAAAATGGCCAGAAAATTGACTTTGTTCTTAAAGCCAGATATCCAAAGCCAATTCCAACGATGATAGCTCCTATAGTTTCACCTTCAGGTTTTCCTATATGGAGAAGCACTGAAGGGATAGTTTGAATCAGTATAGAGTAAAAATTTCCAAATCTTTCTCTCAGTCCAAATAAAATATATCCTCTGAAAAAAAACTCCCATCCAAAGTAGTAAAAGATGTAAAAAAATTCATAAATTGCGATATAGCCTGTTGAGGTGAGCATACTTTTCGACATTGGGTATTCTGCTTGAATATTCGCCATGTTCGATGCAAACCATATGATTGGAAAGATGACAAATGGAATCGTAAATAGGACAAATTTAAATCCATATTTTTTATCGCCGAGCGAAAATCCATAATTTTTCAACCTTTCTTTAAATATAAACTTCACGATAAATGCGGGGAAGAGGAAGAGAAGAATAAAAACACTTATAAACTGATAAATATGACTGTAAAAATCAGAAAATAGCGTAGAAGCAGAAAATGAAGGGAAAAAGTTGGCAAAACTTGATGGCATGCCATGATAAATATAAACTGTCAAAATTACAGGGATACTTAAAAGTATCAATTTTTCTTTAAAGTTCCCCTCTTTTATAATCTCTTTAAATCTCATTTTAAGGAAGTATCACCTCCAATCCACCTGAAACCACCGAAAATTTTTGAGGAAGTTTGCCTCCAATTTCTCCATCGATTTGAACCCATGAGGTTTTCTTACTTTCCACCTTTATATTTTTTGCCTTGAAGTATTTAACATCTTCAAGGTCTGTATGTTTACCCATTCCAAGCGCCAAAAAGTACTTGATCAAATCTCTTTTCTTGTTGTTTTTGAATATTACTAAATCGAGATATCCATCAAACATATCTGCTTCTGGAGCCATGACGGAAGACACCCCATAATATTTTCCATTTGAGATAATAACCTGGTAACCTTTATATAAAGTGCCGTCAGCTTCTATGTTCAATTCTGGCAAGTCTAATTTTGCAAGTTCATAAATGGCCGAAAATACATGAGCCATCACCCCTCCAAAAATCTTTTTCAGATTCCAGTTGAATTCTTTAACTACAAGACTATCAAACCCAGTCCCCGCAACAAATGTGAAATATTTAATCCCATCCTCAGAATTTATTTTACCTAGGTCGACCCTTTTTGTTCTTCTTTTTAAAATTGTATTACATGCTTCAACAGGGTCAAAAGGGATGCCACTACAGAGGGCAAAAACATTACTGGTTCCAAGGGGGATAAATCCTATGGGAAGCGAATAATTTGCCTTAAGCATACCGTTTATCGCCCCATTCAAGGTCCCATCCCCGCCTGCTATAACTATAAGGTCGAAATTATCAGGGTTCATTCCATAGGTAAAATTGAAGGCATCGTTGGATTTAGAGGTAAAATTTCTCTCTACCCAATTCTCTTTTGAAAGCATCTTTTCTATAGTCGGCAGGTATCTCTTTACCTTTGTCTTTCCAGAACTGGGATTTACTATGAGTTTTATTCTCATTTTGTGAAAGTATATAAATCTTAGTATGGCTTGTCAACTTGACGTATTCTAAAAAAATTGGCAGAGTTAATGCTTTTGTATATAACTAAAACAAAGATTTACTTCAAAAAGCAGAAAAACAAAATTTCATTAATTCCCAATTCCCATTTTCCAATTCCCAGTTACCAATTACTATTTACCAGTTACCAAGGATTGGTGGCCAGTACTGGATTTGAACCAGTGACCCCCGGTTTGTAAGACCGGCGCTGGGCAGGAAATAACATACGCGTGAAATAATTAATTATGCTACATTCTATTAAAACATTTCTTTAAACAGATATAATTACTTCTGATTTCAGCTACTTTTGAGAAAAGATAATCTGAAAGTGGAGAAAGTCTTTCAGCAATAAAATGCAATTTCAGGTGATTAATGATTCTCTCTACCACGTCGCTATTGGGACTGCTCGAGTGCCTACGTATCCGGGCTCCTTGCGCTGGGCACGCTCCGTGCAATGTAACCGGTCCAGGGCGCTCGCCTCTGACGTGCTGCCCGGCTACTCAAGATCCATGGTTTATCGCACGGCTGCGGCACGATTGCCCAGACGGGTGCCCTGGAGTCTCGACAGATACGCCGCAAACAGGAGTTAAAGCTGTCGTGCACAGTGAACAAATACCTAAAGGTCATCCTTAGTGCAACGGTGGCAGCATCCTCTTAGCTATTGCAGTTTGCTCTTGTTTAGGGTTCGATGATAAGCTCAGGATCGTCGGTCCAGATTTTATCTCTTTTTTTATCATAAACAGCAACAAAATATTTATAGCGACCATTCAGTGCATTTTCTCGGACTGTCTCGCGGATTATACCTTTTTGAGATGTTTGGCTACGCCCTTTACCAAGAGGTGTACCCCAACCCATATGAACAGTAAAAGTATATTCGTTTGTACAAACCCATTCAATGGTATCCCCCCGTTTTAACCTAAGGCTGGGAAAGTCGTAAGAAATGTTCCCAGCATCGTCCACAAAAATTTTAATGGTATGATTATGATTTGACATGTTACCTCCTTCCCCTTCCTTTATCCCAATGTTGTCTGACGATAAAGGTCAGTTTAATTATGTTAATTTAAATAGTTAGCTATATTTTGTTTTGTCATTTGTTTATATCGGGAGAATCAAATACAGTGGATTCTTCTTTCATGACCAATTGTTGGTAAAGAGGATCTTTACGGAGTTCAGAAAGATCAGGGTCTTTATGAACTTCGTCTATGGAGCCGCCTCGTTTAATAAATTCTTCGAGAGCTTGAAGTGCTTGGTCGCGTTGATTGGCGAGTTCAAAGACCTGGACGCATTTGCGGAGAACCCATACATCATTTGGCGCCAATTTTCGAGCCTTGGAGATTTTAGTCAGTGCATTTTTATGGTTTCCTAATATTGCGTAATAGAAGGCTAAATTTCCATGAAGGTGGGCATCTTTAGGATTAATTTCCAGTTCTTTCTCAGCTAATTGAATGGCGCGTTGATAAGCTTCCCGTTCCTTTTCCGAATATCCAGGCATGTATCGGTAAGTATCAGCCAGATTCCCCCAAATCGTATATCTATTCTCTCCCAACTTGATCGCCTCTTCATACATAGCCGTGGCGTCGGCATACCTGCGTTGATAAAAGTATAAAGTACCCAAATTGGAGTAGGTGACCGCATCAGGTTTGATGGCGAGGGATTTTTTTAACATTGCCGTTGCCAAATCAATTCGACCCATTTGAAGGTAGACAGCCCCCAAAAGATTATAACCACGAATATTGTCCGGCGTTAATTCCGTAACCTTGAGGAACATTTTTTCTGCCTCAGTGTAGCGGCCTTGGAAGTAATAAAAAACGCCTAGATAGCTGTAACCCGCCCAATAACTTGGCCTCAATTCAATAGCTTTTTTATATGTCGCTTCTGCTTTTTCTAGTTTTCCGAGCTTCTCATAGGCCGAAGCTAATTCTCGGTGAGCATCAGAGTTTACAGGATCAAGCAATAATGCCTGCTGAAATTCTTTAATGGCGTCCTCATATCGACCAGTATCTCTATAAATGATTCCGAGCGTGACATGGACTGGCGCCAAACTTTCACTGAGCTGAATTGCACGGTTACAATATGATTGAGCTATTTTAACCCAGTTGGGGTCTTTCGTAAGTTTGTACTTGCGCCAATAGGCTTCCCCCAATCCTGCATAGGCCAAGGCATAAGAAGAATCTTTATCAATCGCTCGCTTAAACAAGCTAATTGCAGTGTCGAGATTTTCCTCCTTCTCGTAGCGTTGCATGTAACCGCGGGCTTTCACATATAATTCGGAAACGTCCGGTACAGTGGGGCCTCCAGTGGTTAATACCCTACTCGTTTGTGGTTGTAATTCTATGTCTAGGATCCCGACCAGTTTGATGACGGCATTGTTATGCATATCAGAAAGATTGTTAATACCACCTTTGATAACTTCGGATCTCAGTTGGCGCAGAGTCTTCGTATCAACGAGGTTCAACGTCAACTGAAGCATGTCATCTATGCGTTGCATACTTTCGGTTACAACCAGATTGACCCCAAAAGCCCTCCTGGCTTCGCTAACGCTGGTAATTCCCCGTTCACGTACCTCACTCGCGGGCACGACCCATAGCGACCCTTGGAAGCGCTCCAGTTGGGTGAGCTTACTGGTAAAAGTTTCCACCAGGCCGTCACAAAAAGCCTGGTCTTCTGAGTCACCGCCTACAATGGTGAAGGGGAGCACTGCAAGATGCTTCTCAGCAGGTATCGCCTCAAAACCCAACCACTTCTTTACAGCTCTTCGGTTTGAGGACAGCAGCAATAACAATAGCATTGCTATAATCACCCCGGTAAGGGGGACAGCAGTCTTACGCAGAAGCCGCTGGAAAGGATGCGGTACGGCAGCCGTTGCGATGTGGACAGCAGCCTTTCCTGAACTTATGTCGCGCTTCAAACGCTTCAGGTCTGCTTTCAAGTCGGCGGTAGTCTGGTAGCGCTCGGTTGGGTCCTTCTCCAAGCACTTGTTTACGATTCTTTCAAACTCCAATGGTATGCCACTTCGCACGCTTGTCAACGGCTCTGAACCTTCATTCAAAATCGAATACATCACCGCCTGCTCATACTCCCCTTTGAAGGGCAATTGCCCGGTGACCATCTCATGCAACACAACACCCAGCGACCAGATGTCCGTGCGGTGATCGACCGTTTCCCCCCTCACCTGCTCCGGCGACATGTATGCCACCGTACCCATGATCGTTGCCGCCTTGGTAAGCTTCGTTCCCTCAGCTAACTTGGCTAACCCAAAATCCATTATCTTTGCCTGACCTTTCTCTGTTACCATAATGTTGGTACTTTTGATGTCTCGGTGAACGATCCTTTTCTCATGTGCCTCCTGCAAGCCCTCTGCAACCTGTATGGCAATGTCCAGCGCTTCATCCAGTTTCAGGGGGCCTGATTCGATCTTCTCTTTTAGACTTTGACCTTTGATATAAGCCATCGCAATGAAGGTTTGCCTGCCCACCGGGGCAGGCTCTTCAGCTTCATCAATTTCGTAGACTGTACAAATGTTAGGATGATCCAATGCTGCGGCAGCTTGCGCCTCATGCACAAAACGCGTTTTTTCCTCCTCACTTCCCAAGGCTTTGGGTGTGAGAAATTTCAATGCGACGGTGCGTTTAAGTTTATTGTCCTTGGCTTTGTAGACCACGCCCATGCCCCCTCTCCCAAGCTCTTCAATGACTTGGTACCTTCCAGCAAAAGTGCTTCCAATGGTTATCTCTTTCATGGGTATTTGGAGAGTCTTCGTCTGAGAAATAGAGATTTCCTCTGAGGGTTGAAGTGGTGTTGCACAGTTGTTGCAAAAACGGGTATCAGCGGGATTTTCAAAATGACATTTAGGGCATTTCATAATTCATTGTTCCTTTTGCTTGTTTGACAATATAATATTATTTAATAAGAAAATAGTCAAATTTAATAACTAAAAAAATGCTTTAATTGGTATCGCATCCCCAAGACCAGTTTATCTTATGCTGATTCTCTCCAGGGGTATATGATGGGATTAATACCTGAAATGAGCTCCTGCCTTTCTCTTGGTAGATCTTACCCAGCATCCCTCCTCTGTCAAGTTTTTCGAGGAGTTTGCAATGGGAGATGGTTTTGCCAATCATAGAGCACATCTCCTGCTTGGATTGCTAAGAGATTCTTTTAATGATGACGAGAGTCATATCGTCCATTTGGTCAGCACCAGAGGTGAATAAATTGATTTCATCAAAAATTTTTTCCAGAAGTTTCTGGGCAGGTAATTTAGAATGCTTTTTAAGGAGGTTTATGAGTCTTTTCTCATTAAATTCTTCTTTTTCTTTATTCCGACTTTCGGTGATTCCATCTGTAAAAAGAAGGGCCATATCACCGGCTTTTAAAGTGACTTTTTTCGCTTCATAAGTAACAGAAGGAAACATACCCAAGCACAAGCCGCAGCTTTTCAAACGATGAATTTTCCCTTTTCTATCGAGGATAAGGGGAGGATTATGTCCAGCATTGATATATCTTAGCTCGCCACTTTTATTGTTTAATTCGCAAAAGAAAAAACTTATAAAACGATTTTGGGCAGAACTGCGGTGAACGAAATTGCTCAATTTAGCCGCCATTTCCTCTAACTTGTATTGAGGATGAACCTCTGAATGAAGAGCTGCTCTTAAAGAAGCCATGAGAAGGGAAGCACTAATTCCTTTCCCAGAAACATCAGCAATAATAATCCCTAAGCGACAAGGATCGATAGTGATAAAATCATAATAATCCCCACCAACATGATAACAAGAGATGTTGGAGCCAGCGATTTTAAAATTTTCGCACTCAGGATCTTCTTTAGGAAGAAAGTCTTTTTGAATCTGGGCAGCCAACGCAAGCTCTTTTTCAATCTTTTCTTTCTCGATGGCTTGCTCGATAAGCTTAGCATTTTCGATCTTGATCGCAGCCAAATTGGATAAGAGAGTCAACAGTTTTAGATCTTCATCCGAAAACCGGTCAAGGAGATATATCCGGTCTGAATAGACTATTCCTATAATTTCCTTGTTATTCCATAAAGGAACACACATTGCCGAATGGATGTTGGATTTAATAACGCTCTCCTTAGTCCTGAAACGAGGATCAGCTTGGGCATCATAAGTGAGGACTGACGAATGCTTATTAACAGCCATATTGATTATGCTTTGACTCACCTGAATTTTCTGATTCTTAAGGTTCTTGTTATTGATACGAACAACTTTTGGAATTAATTGAGCAGGATTTCCTTCTTTTAGCATCAGAATCCCTCTGTCCATAGGGAGATTCTGGCAAATTAAATCCATGATATGGTCTAAGAGTTCTTCTGGGGGCCTATGGGAAATAAGAGTTTTACTGACTTCACTTAACACGGAAAAAGCTTTATGTTCTGATTTGATCCTTTCCAAATCAAAAGGTGTTGCATTAGCTTTCAAAGTTGTCTCGATATCGGGCTTCTTCAGAATCTCTTTAAGATGAATTATGGTATTTACATTTGCAGAGGGGGATGGAATCTCCACAACTTCAATATTTGTCGAAAGTTCCTTATCAAAGACAATCCTTGTTGAGCCAATAAGGATTTCATCTCCTTTCTTGAGTTCGGTCTCGGATTGAATTTTTTTGCCATTAACAAAGGTTCCATTTTTGCTGTTATTATCTCGAACCACATATCCCACTTCCGAAGGATAAATGAAGGCATGATGCCCTGAACAAAATGGATCAGGAGTGGAGATGTCATTGTCAGCGGAACGCCCGATAGATATTTTTTCTTTTTTGAGAGGAAAACAAAATACCTCCCCCTTTTTCGGATAAACAAATAGTTTCGACATTTATATTTTTTTTAATTTTAATCGAAAGAGAACTATATTTCAAGGATATTTTTTAAACTTTTTCCAAAGTCTTAAGCAATTTTCTGCATTTCCTAACCTTATCTTTAAAAGGAATATCATCAATCAAGGGAAGGAGAACCTCTTTTATCTCTTTCTTTAACATATTGTCAAGAAGTTCGATAGAATAGTCTATTGCCTTTTTTGTTCCAGTACAAATATTTTGATAGGCTTTAATGACATCTTCTTGGGGATAAATAAGACTTAACAGTTCAAAAATATGTTTGAGAGGTTGAGCTAAATTATTCTCTAAGTCTGTAGCCGAAAACGCTTTTTTCTTATCTGCTTTTAAATCATGCATTTCCATCAAAATCAAATAACTTTCTTTTATTTTCAGAATTATTTCAGACAATACTATCTTTTCCTGAAAATGAATTTGAGGATTTTTCGATTTCATCTTATACATAGCTTCGATGATTTCAGATTCCACATCCCTTATTTCCTTTTTTAATTCTAAAGCTAATAAATCTCCTACTCTTTGGGTGCCTATTCGGGCTAAGATGTCTGGGATGGCCTTTCGCAATCGAATATCTTCTTCCGGATCCCCCAAATAATCTTTTAGTGTCCCTATAATTTTAACTCCATATTCTACTAAAGCTTTACTGGCGACTTCCTGGGTGGAGGGCTTACTCAATTGCTGAATGATAAGAGGAACGAACTCCCTCCTTTTTAGCTTTCCGGCACTCTCAACAGCGTACCTAATCACTTCGGGCGATTCATCCCTAAGGAGTTTACTAAGGTTATGGATGAGGGGGGAAGTTGGCTCCATCATTCCCAGAACCTTAGCTGCTTCCATTCTGGAAACCTCTGCCTCCTTGCTTTCCTCACTTACGATTTTATTGATGTGCTCTTTCATCAGTTCTTGGTAAACATCCAAAGACATGATTTCCTTAACCTGGACATCAAGGCTTTCATCGTCCAAAGCATCATCAATTTCAGGGATTAAAACCTCTCCATCCAATTCTAGAAGCGAATCCATGGAACTCGCTCTTATTTCATCAGATTTATATGAGATTATCTTTTTTAGTTCAGGAGTGAGTTTATCTTGCTTTATCAAATCGAAGAGATGCATGGCATACAAGACTGAACTTCGATTTTTGCTCTCTAAGGTGTCAAAGACTAATTTTGTATAATCAACATCCACTTTTTCAGCCACTAATCTATCCGCCCGCTCCCACTTCACCTCTAATTTCTGCTTAACAGTATTGATGTATTCCTTACTTACCTTTAGATTGAGAATAACCCACACAAAAATAAAAACAGCAGAAGCAAGGCTCACATATTGGATTCCAAGATGAAAGTATAAAAGTATCATAAGTATCACTGCTCCGATGCCTTTGGCAAATCTATTGAGAAACATATCGATGAATATCTTTGCTTTGTACTTAAGCTCTGGTGAAATAGGAATATAAAGGAGCTCCCGGACAGACTGGTTAAGGGAATAAGAGAGGCTTTTATCGCTGCCTTTAATGAGTATAGCAAAATAAATAATCGGGAAAGCGGCAATTCCCGAAGAACAAAGGAGCAATACCATGGGGTAAAGCAATAAGGTAAAACGAATGCCATAGCGTTTGATAAGGCTGCTCGTCATCAAAAGTTGAAGAAAAAAAGGAAGAACCATCAATCCTGCATTAAAATGTCCAAAAAAAGCTGTCAGATTATTCCTTACAGACAGCGTGCTTTCGACTACACTATTAAACTGAAAATCAATAAGAGTCGAAACAATCAATGTTGTTGTGACTACTGCTGCCAGGAGCTTTAAATAATAGTGTTTTCTTACAGTATCGAAGCAATCTTTAAAGCCTACTTTAGGCAGTTCTCCCCCTCTTTCTTTATCTTTTTTATCTGCTTTATCAGTGATAGATTGTCTTTTTGCCTGCCAAATAAATATATAATTTACGACAAAAACACAGGCGATGAGCATTCCAGAAGCTACAAGTAGAAGATCGTAAGATACCTTAGACTTAGCTAAAAAACCTGTCACCTCTCCTCCTACTATACCTCCTAATATTCCTCCACTGCCAAAGAAGCCAATCAGTCTTTTTGCCTCCCTCGGGTTGAATGCATCGTTAACTGAAACCCAGAATTGAGTCACTAGAACTACAATAAAAATATTCGCCCATATCCAATAAGCGAGTGGCAACCAACTCCACCCATAGGGGAAAAGCAACCAGAAAAGGAAACAAGTGAGAATGAAAAAAATGAGGCTGGATATTATTAAAAGATGTCTTGGAATTTTGACTTGAAGCTTGGAATGAAAAGCAACAACAAAGCCTATTAGAGCGGCTGTCAATAAATAAGCAAGGGGAAGCCCTTTTGCTCCCAGCGTGTCTAAATAACTCGCATTCCTAAGGGATTTAATAATGTTGTACGGAGCGGTGATTAAAAAAAAATAAGAAAAGAGGAAGATAGATATGATTTCCTCGCCTGGTTTGATCTCTACAATCCGCGACAAAATTTTATAAAAGCGATTTTTCACCATAGAATGACTCTTTAAGAAGGATAGTACCGTGGACTATTCTTTAAAAAAGCTTTTTAATGCCACTTCCTCATCATCGAATATTTCAAAAACATTAGTAAGCATTGTGACTTGAAAGACAAGGTAAAGTTTTTTTGATATTTTTGCGAGCTTCAGCTTTCCCCCTAAATTGTGAGTGGAAATGTAGCTGGCTAAAATCTCTCCTACTCCAAAGCTATCAATAAGTTCAACTTTCTCAAAATTTAAGAGTATATTCCTTTTGCCGGTATCTAATTGATCTTTAACGATCTGGTGTAGAGTTACATCGGTTATCTCCGATCTTTTGATTTCTCCCTCAATGTCAAAAATAACGATATCGTTTTTTTCTCTTGTATTTATTACCATTTCTTCCCTTACTCTTTTAGAATCTTACTATTGGCTACTTCTCTGGTTTTGTTTGAATCAATAGGATAATCCCCCTCTCCTCCTTTTCCGATTCTTCGATTACCTGGAATTTTCTTTTTTTTCCGTCTTTTTCGATCTAAATCCTGCTTATCTTTCTTCTTCAAAAATCTTATTTAAGAGCCAGTGCATAAGTTTATTTTTGAAAAAAGAGAGATAGACTGTAATTTCGAAAAAACTCATGATTTGCGTATTTTCTGTATTTTCCTTCAAAAATATATATTAGAAAACTCATCTTGTCAAGATAAGTTATGTCTTTAATTCTTGACATCCCTTATCATTACTCTATTATAAATATTAGTGAACAGTATTAAAGTCGAAGGAAAGAATAAAAAGATATTGCTTGGAAACATAGGAAAAGACTATGAAGAACAACTCCATTAAAAACCCAATGAGAAAAATTAAAACTCAATTAATTTTCACTTTCTTTATCTTCACCTTTCTTACCAATCTCTATGCCGCCAGCATACAGTGTGTATGGACCGGCATTGAAAAAATTGTCGCTATAGGAGATATACACGGCGATTATAAGAATTTTGTAAAAATCTTAAAAGGAATAAAATTAATCAATGAGGAACTTCATTGGACAGGAGGGAAAACTCATCTAGTACAAACCGGCGATATCATGGATAGAGGACCTGATGCAAAGAAAGTTTTTGACCTATTGATAAGATTGGAGAAAGAAGCTGAAGAGGCAGGGGGCAAAGTTCATGTGTTGATCGGTAACCATGAGGAAATGAATATTACAGGCATAGCCTTCGACTATGTTGGCTATGTTACTGTAGACCAATTTGTTTCCTTTCTTCCTGATAAATATAGAGAGAAGAGAGAAAAAGAATTTAGAGAAAGAATAGGACAGAAAGCCCTCAAAGAGACGGATCCGGATATTTCTTTAAATATCAATTTAGAGGAGTTTTGGAGAGAAATAATGAGAAACGACGGGGGAGCTCGAAGAAAGTATATAAACACCTT
The DNA here is from genome assembly GCA_046760445.1 of Candidatus Aminicenantia bacterium. Lineage (GTDB taxonomy): Bacteria > Acidobacteriota > Aminicenantia > JdFR-78 > JdFR-78 > JBHIEE01. The sequence continues at coordinate 38,214 of JBHIEE010000002.1, read as the reverse complement.
TAATGAAAAATATGGAATATGGATTCTTAAACACAATGCCGTAATTAAAATCAATGATATTGTATTTGCCCATGGAGGAATAAGCGAAGAATTTTCTAAATGGAAGCTGGAGGATATAAATAATCTCTTGCGCAAGGAACTAAATTTCCTGCGCAGAGCAGGAAGGCGCTCTCAGCCGCCTAAAATTCCTTTTAAACCTGAAATTGTTTTTGACAGCAATGGACCCCTCTGGTATCGGGAGTTAGCTCAGAAGGATGAAGATGTTTTAAAAAAAGAAATTGGTAGAATCTTATCCAACCTCGACGCCAAATATATGGTAATAGCTCATACACCAAAAAGGGGCAAAGGTGTTTCAATGAAGGATATGAGACGGTTTCAAGGAAGGATTTGGATAATTGATACTGGCATTTCAGATGCCTATGGTGGTAATCTAAGCGCTTTGATTATAGAGAATGGAAAATTCTCGGTATGGGGGGTTAATGATGAAAAATAAGAGAGCTTTGACCATCATGTTTTTTATCTGCTTCATTTTTGGCAATTGGTGTAATTGTAAATCCCAAATGGCCAATCAAAAAGATTTGAAGCAAAAAGACCTGGAGAATTACTTAAGAACCGCTAAGATTGTTTCTGTTGAAATAGACCCACGGGGAGGAAGAATGGCAGCTTGGGTAATAAAGCTGGATGATGGGAAAATAGCACGGCGAGGATACTTCAAGTATATCAATCGTCGTAGACCATCGTTTCTCCCTGATAGTTATAAATATGAAATTGCTGCTTATGAGCTGGATAAACTCCTTGATTTAAATAGAGTTCCCCCTGTTGTGGAAAGAGAAATAAAGGGCATAAAAGGATCCCTTCAGCTATTCATCGGAGGCTGCATAACAGAAAATGACCGAAAAAGAAGAAATATTGAACCACCTGACCCTAAGGGTTTTGAAAACACCCTGGAAGATATAAATATTTTTGAGAATTTAACTTACAACGAGCGCATAGACACGGATGATATTTTAATCCATAAGGAGGATTGGAAAGTATGGAGGGTTGACTTTTCTGGGGCCTTTTCACCATTCTCAGAATTAATCCCTGGTTGCGAAATCACCCGTTGTTCGAAGAAGCTTTATCAAAACTTTCTGAAATTGGACAGCAAAATCGTTAGAGCCAAGCTAAAGCCCTATCTAAATGACGAGGAAATTGAAGCATTACTGGAACGAAAAAATATTATCATAGAGAAGATTCAACAATTAATAGAAGAAAAAGGAGAAGAATCCGTCCTCTTCTCCTAAAAATTTTCTCGGTCAATAATATTTAAAAATAGCAGAATTTATTTTGACTTTTTATAGGAAAGGGTGTTTTATTTAATTCAAGAATAATTTTCATGAAAAATCCATTGGGGAAAGTATGAAAGGGGGATTCAATGAAAGCTTACAACAATGAAGGGATGAAGAGAACTTATGAAAAATCGCCTGGATTTGCTCATAGAATTCTTAGAATTTTTACAGTGGTCTACCCCGGTGAAGCTCCTACTGCTTTTCTCTTAACTTTCAACATTTTTCTCCTTCTTACCGCTTATTACATTTTAAAGCCAATAAGGGAAGCCTTAATTTTAGCTGGAAAGGGAGCTGAACTTAGAAGTTATCTTAGTGGCGCTATCGCAATCTTGTTTATTCCTGTGATTAAAATATTCAGTGATATTGCTTCTAAAGTCCCCCGGCAAATATTAATCACTTGGGTAACGCTCTTTTTCATTTCCAACTTAGTCCTCTTTTATGTTTTAAATTTAATTGGAATTCCGTTAGGAACAATGGGAATAATCTTTTTTGTTTGGATAGGTATATTTAACTTGATGGTTATTGCTCAATTCTGGGGCTTTGCTAACGATCTATACACCCATGAAGCAGGGAAACGTTTGTTCCCTATAGTTATGTTCGGAGCAAACTTTGGAGCTTTATGGGGGCCTAATATCCATAATTGGCTTGTGGGGTCCTTGGGTCTCTATCAATTGATGCTGGTTGCAGGAGGAATACTGGGAATTTGCATTTTATTAACCCTTATTATTCATAAAAGAGAGATAAAAAGAACTGAGGATAAAGCAGCAAAAGTCAGTCCTGAGAATGAATCAAGAAAAAAAGTTCAGGAGAAGCCCCTTAAAAAGGGAGGAGGGTTTCGTTTTGTTTTTAAAAGTCGATACCTTCTTTACATAGCTTTTCTTATTTTATTGCTTAATTTCGTCAACACCAATGGCGAATACATATTAGGGAAGGTAATCATCCACAATGCCGACAAAGCCATCCTGATTGGTGAAACAGGAGGTTTAGATAAGCCAGAACTTATCGGCAAACTCTATGCAGATTTCTATTTTATTGTTAATCTTATTGCCGCGGTTATTCAGCTCTTTCTGATGTCTCGAATTTTTAAGTGGTTTGGAGTTAGAGGAGCCCTGTTCATCCTCCCCTTAGTTGCCCTTGGGGGATATTTCTTTATTGCTTTTGGAGCAACCTTGATAATAGTAAGATGGGTTAAAACCTTTGAAAATAGTACTGATTACTCTATTATGAATGCAACCCGACATGCCCTTTTCCTCATAACTTCAAGAGAGGCCAAATATAAAGCCAAAGCAGCCATAGACACTTTTTTTTGGCGCGCAGGTGATGTACTATCAGCTTTGCTCGTTTTCCTGGGTACAACTTATCTCGCTTTCAATATAGAAAATATAGCAAGAGTTGCTCAATTCAATGTTGCAATTGTAGTGATTTGGATAATCCTTTGCATTTTTATTATGCGAGAGCACAAAGAATTATCAGCTAAAAGAAAAATATCCAATGAAAATTTCAAATGACAAAACTCAAATATCAAATGAAAAATCTGAGACTATGAGAATAGGAGATTGGGAGACTAGGAAGGAGGAAGATTAAAAATCTTAACAAATCTCAAAGAATCTCAATGAGTTTCAATAAATCTCAATATCATTCATTTGACATTTGGATTTTGAGCTTTGTTTTTTTATTTTCTCAGGTCTTTTACCTTAATTATTCCCCCTGAATCTTGGGCAATGTACAAATAGCCTTCCTCATCCCTGGCAAGTCCTTCCTGATTGTCCCCAAGAAAAGCATATTCTTTGGCTAATTTTCCTTCCAGGGTTATCTCCACCAAGATGTTATCTGCATCGCTGACAACATTTAAGAGTCCTGCTTTAGAATCATAATACATAGCTGCAGGGTCATCCATTTTGAAGGGTAAAACCCTGGTAATCCGAGCTTCCGCAGTCTCAGCTTGGCTTGATTTTAGAGGAACCAGAATTTCCATTATACAAGGAGGATCGTCTTGATTACCCACATAGAAAGTTCCTCCTTCAGGATGATTTTCATTCGAGATAAAAGCAATGGATTCAATGCCGTTATCATAGTCCTTCTCCTGCTTTTGGAGAAAGTTGGGATCGCCTTGGAATTCTCTATTAACGGGAAATTTTCGGGTGACTTCTTTCTTATCAGGGTCAAACTCAAGGATGATGTCCTCTCCCTCTATTATTAGGTATAGAAGCCCTGATTGAGGGTTAACTGTTACTCCTTCCAAATCTCCAGGAATCTTTAAATTAAAAACAGGCGTTCCATCAGTCTCCATCTCAACAATCTTTCCCTCATCACTCACTACAAAAAGAGTTTTCCTAAGGGGATGAAAACAAATACCAGAAGGCTCGACAAAATTTTGCTGGTCAATGTTTCCAAGCCATGTATAAGGAAATCGAATTGTTGGGGAATATTTTGCCGGCAAACAATTGGCTAATAGGATTAAGGCACTCAACAAGAAAAACCTTATTTTCATTCTCTATTCTCCTTTAAATAAATTATATTAGCAAGAGATTTAAAAAAAGCCAAATATCATTTATTTATTTTTAAGGCAATCACTTTTTCTTTACCTCGAAAAGAAAATTTATAACATTAAAAAAATTCATGTCAATGTTTTGATTTGATTTTCTAAAAAAATAGAGTTATATTATTATCAAAATATTTTGGGGAAAGCTTCGAATAAGGAGAAAAAAATGAAACGAAAAATTTTTCTTATTATCACTCTATTTCTTCTCATAGCTCAAAGCTATAAGGCCAACGGACAGTTCACTCCTGCTGAGATTGCCCAAAGGGAAGAAATAGAAAAATTCCTCAAAACTGCAGAGATAGTAAAATACAAAGATATAAGGGAAGGTGTTACAAAGCCGATTGAGGTCTACTTAAAAAAGGGAGATGTAGAAAGAAATGGTGTATGGAAGAACCCCAGCGGTATCCAGAAGGGCTACCTTGAAGGATGGCAGTATGAAATCGCTGCTTACGAGATGGATAAACTTTTGGGGTTAAATATGGTTCCGCCCACAGTCGAGAGAAGATTTAGGGGGAAGAGAGGGTCTCTTCAGCTTTGGGTTGAGCATGAATACAGCGATCTTGAAAGAATGGAACAAAAAATTCAGATTCCTCCTACTAAGTCCGACCATTGGAGCAAAATGAAGTATTTAATGAGAGCTTTTGACAGTTTGATCGCCAACGAAGACCGAACCCAGCAAAATATCCGCTATACCAAGGATTGGCGTATGATTCTCATCGACCATTCCCGTTCTTTCCGTTCCTCTAAGAAATTCACTGAGAAACTCCTTTTTGGAAAGAATGCCGAAGGTCGCCCTCAACCATTCAGAAAACTTCCTCGGGCTTTCGTGGAAAAGATTAAAACCTTGAACTTTGATAACATCAAAAAAGCTGTGGGTCCCTATTTGAAGGACAAAGAGATAAAAGCTATTCTCATCCGCAAACAGCTTCTTTTAGAGGAGATCGATGAAATGATAAAAGAAAAAGGCGAAGATAAAGTTTTGTATTAATGTCTTATTTTATGCCATATTTAAGATAAATTAATCAGAAAATCTCAATTATGAAGGAGGGGAAAAGATGAATAAAAGAATCATTACCTTTTTCTTCTTTATAATTTTCCTGGGTTTTCATTTTCAATCCATAGCTCAGTTCACTCCAGAAGAACTGGCAGAAAGAGCCAAATGGGAAGAATTCCTCAAAACAGCAGAAATTACAAGTTTTTACCAGAAGAAAGGGCGAGAGGCAGTCACTGAACCCTGGGTGCTGACTCTGGAAAAAGACGGCATCACTAGAGATGCGTTGTGGAAGAACCCAGAGGGCCGGATGAAAGGGTATATTGAAGGCTGGAAATGGGAAATCGCTGCCTACCGATTAGACAAGTATTTAGGTCTGAATATGGTCTCACCCACTGTGGAAAGAAGATTTCAGGGAGATCGAGGCTCCTGTCAATTATGGGTGGAATATGAAATGAAACTTAGGGAGAAAAATGAGAGAAAAATTAAAATTCCCTCTTACAAAGTCTTCTATTGGAATAGGGCAATCTACTTGCAACGAGCCTTCGATAACTTGATTGGCAACGAAGACCGTCATGCGGGGAATATTCTCATTACTAAGGATTGGCGTATGATCCTCATCGACCACTCCCGTTCCTTCAGATCTTCCAAAAAATTCACTAAAGAACTCATCTTTACCGAGAAACATAAAGAAGGACCAAAGCTTATGAGAGAGCTTCCCCGGGCTTTTGTCGAGAAAATAAAGGCCTTGAATTTTGAATTGATAAAAGACATTGTCGGGGAATATTTGAAAGATAAAGAAATTAACGCTGTCCTCACTCGGAAGGAGCTGATACTCAAGGAAATCGACAAACTTATCCAGAAGCAGGGCGAGGATAAAGTCTTATACTGATTCCGAGGCTCAAGCCTCTTTAATTTTCTTATACATAGTCAGAATATTCTGATTATTTTCTCGCTTATAATCAAATCCATCCATAAGCTTGGAGGAAAGGAGAATTCCTAATCCACCTTTTTTCTCATTCCTGATGATTTCCCCTATATCAGGCTTCTTCGCTTTTCTTGGATCAAAAGGAATACCCTTATCCCTTATTTCTAAAAATATCTTTCCCTCTCGATGCCAAGTCTTAAAGGAGATCTCGCCTTTCTCCTTGGGATAGGCATATCTGATGATATTTACACATATTTCCAGTAGTGATAGCTCAATTTTATAGTAATCTTTATCTGAAATATTCAATCCCTTGAGATTTTTTTTCAAAAAACTTCTTATTTTGTCTAACTCTGTAAGATCACTTGTAATTTTTAATGTCTTCATTTTGAATTGATCTCTTCTTTTTCAAACACTTTCTTACATATCAAAAAAAAAGGATTAATTCAACCACATAATTAATTCTGCACTATTCTTCTCTTTAAAATAAAAAGCAAAGTAGTGTCAGAAAGATCAACTAATCAGCCAATACAGAAAATTACTGACTTTTTAGGGTAGTTAGTCGCTTTTTAGCATCGATTAATTCAGAAATACCAGGGTCAGCATCCTTCCAGAGATTGAGAAATTTCTGATAATGCTCTATGGCTTTATCTTTGCCACTTGGGAGTAAGGATATCTCTTAAGGTAATCCCTAATCTACCCAAAAAGGGATCTACATTATTGTCTTTGCGAGGCAAGAAGAGCTCGATACTCAGCCGCCTTATCTTCTTTACTCCAAGCTTCGTACAGTTCGATAAGATAGCTGATCGTCTGCTGAGTCCTTTCATTCTGTTCACCCAGGCTATCGCGCAAGACCGGGAGAGCAGCGAGGAGTTGCTCTTCCGCATTTTCAAAACGTTTCAGCTTAATCAGACACGCACCGTACCTGCTTCGAAGCTTAGCCACATCCTGATTCTTATCACCAAGATACTTCAACCCAATCGATAGAGCCTCGACGAAAATCGGCTCGGCCGCCTTATAATCGCCCTTTTTATTCAGCAACTCACCCAGATTGCTTAAGCCTATGGACAACCATGGATGCTGTTTCTTCCGGAGGATGGTAACTGCCTCCCGAAGCAGCAGCTCACTTGACTCATAATCCCCTTTTTTCTGAAGAAGCCTGCCAAGATTGTTGAGGTCAATTGCCACATTAAGGTGCTCCTTTCCCAATAGCTTACGGTCAACTTCCAAGATCTTTCGGAATAGTGGCTCGGCTGCCTCAATGTCGCCTTTATCCTGAATTAACAAAGCCAAGTTATTCAAGATATTCAATACTTCCTCATTTTCGTCTCCATGCAATTTGCGTTTAATTGCCAGGGCCTCGCGATAAAGCGATTCAGCCTCATTATAATCACCCAGTTCATGTCTTAATATACCAAGACTAGTTAGCGGTCCTGCTATATCCGGGTGATCTCGACCAAGTGTGTTTTGAAAAATTTCTAATGCCGACCTTAGCAACTTCTCAGCGTCCTCGTAGTGGCCGAGCCTTAGATATGTAATCCCGATTGTATGACGGACTTCTGCCTCTACCTCTGGTTGTTCAACAAAGGACTCGGCGATTTTTTCAGTTGCTGTCTTCAGCGCCTCCACTACTGTGATATCACGGCTGCTTCCCTCAATCGGGTTTGCTGAACCTAAAGTCTCCATTAGGAACGTGTTGATAGCCATAGCCTTCGTAGCTTCTCTATCGGCTCTATCACGCTCGGTGGCAATCCGGGCCGATTGCACTGTCATAGTGATGGCGAATCCCAGAAGCAACACAAACAGTAATCCCACAAAAGCAAATATAGTCTTGTGTCGCGCTACTAGCTTTTGTAGCTGGTACATGGTGCTGGGAGGGCGAGCCAAGACGGGTTCGTTGCTAATATGCCGCTGGATATCCAGGGCCATAGCATTCGCGGTTTCATAGCGGCGTGTACGGTCCTTTTCCATAGCCTTCATGAGAATCCAGTCCAGGTCGCCCTTAAGCTGTCTATGAAGGGAAGTCGGATCTGTCCGCCTGTGTTCAGCAATTACGCTTTGGGTATCGCCTAGGCTGCTTAGACGAGTGCTGGCCTTTGGTGGATAAGTTTCACGAATGATTCGCTGAATCTCGCCAAATCCAGCTGATCGGAGTGTTTTTGGGTCAAACGGCAGCACTCCCACCAATAGCTCATAGAGCATGACTCCCAGGGAGTAGATGTCCGTCCGCGTATCCACATCTAGACCAGACATCTCTGCTTGTTCAGGACTCATGTACTCAGGTGTCCCGATGAGCTGGCCCTGCTCTGTGTAGAGTGTCTGCTGGGTTAGGCGATGATCTATTGCCTTGGCGATGCCAAAGTCGATTATCTTTGGAATAGGCTTATTGTCCTGAACCGTCACCAACACGTTGGAGGGTTTAAGATCACGGTGAATCAAACCCTTCTGGTGGGCATGTTGGATCGCATGGCATATCGGAATGAACAGCTCCAGCCGCTCGCGCATGGAGAGTTTATGTTTGTCGCAGTACTCAATAATAGGCATTCCACGGACAAGCTCCATCACAAAGTATGGACGCCCTGTCTGGGTGGCTCCACCATCGTAGACCTTGGCGATGTTGGGGTGGTCCATTACTGCGAGGGCCTGACGCTCTGCCTCGAAGCGGGCCACAACCTGTTTAGTATCCATCCCTAGTTTAATGATCTTAAGGGCAACGCGTCGTCGGACTGGCTCAGTCTGTTCGGCCAGAAACACGGCACCCATGCCCCCTTCTCCCAGTTTTTTAATGAGCTTGTACTTTCCAGCCAAAGTTATTCCTGTGGTTAAGTCTTTCATGGGTGTCTCGAGAGTCTTAGTATGGCAAACAGAGATTTCATCTGGAGAAGGAAGTGGGGTTGCACACTTACCGCAAAAGCGGGTATCAGCGGGATTATCAAAATGACATTTGGAGCATTTCATAATCTGTTGTTTCCTTTTGTTTATTTGATAAAATAATAATATTTAAAGAGAAAATAGTCAAATGTAATAACTAAAAAAATGCTTTAATTGGTATCGCGTCCCTAAGACCAGGTTATCTTATGCTGATTCTCTCCAGGGGTATATGGTGGGATTAATACTTGGAATGAGGTCCGGTTTTCTTATTAGAAAATTTCTTCCTCTGAAAACTTAAGTAGAATAAAGTGGTTCAAATCCCATCTTCAAGCTTTTTTTATAACCTATAAAAAAAGAAAATTAATTTTTGGGTCTCTGAGCCCACTTTTTTTCCAGTTCAGTCCACCAGTTAGAAAGGTCAACTTCTTTTCCATTAATGAAGAGGCGCGTTACCTCATTTCTTAAATCTAAAGGATCTCCTGTGCAGATAAAAAGATCTGCATCTTTGCCAACCTCCAAACTTCCTAAACGGTCATCAACCCCCAAAATTTTGGCTGGGTTAATGGTCAAGGCTTTAATAGCTTCCTTATGACTCAGACCAAAAGCAATTGCTCGAGCAGCATGATAAGGTAAATCTTTTGCAATTGCTGGGTTTCCACCTGAAGAGAAACAGAAAAGAACTCCTGTTTCTGCCAATTCCACAACATTGCGAAAAGGAGCATCGTAGCCATCTTCTGGCTCTGCAGGATCAGCATAAAGGTCATTAAGAATTACAGGAATACCTGATTCCTTGATTTTGTCTGCTACTTTGTATCCTTGAGCACAGCCTCTAAAAATAGCCTTCAATTTTTCTTCCTGGACAAACTTAATGGCTAATTCAATATCCTTTGCTTTTTCAACAGAGATTATCACTGGTAAAGTGCCATTTAACACTGGCTCCAATGCTTCAAACTTTAGGTTTGTTTCTGGAGGAGAAATCTTAGGATTAGAGGCTGCTATTTTTTTTAACTCAAAGTATCGCCTGGCTTGTTTAAGGTATTTTTTAATTTTTTCAACCAGTTTTGAGGTTACCTCTTTTTTTGCTTTTTCCTTTGGTGCTAGCCTTACTCCTCGAGGTGGCTTAGGTGTGATTGGAAAGTTAATCAAAGAAGTAGCAACCTCTTTTACTGCCATTTCAGGAAAAGTCCATCCATCCATTTTAACTAAAGCAGAGAGCCCAGGAAAAATTCCTCCACTTGGGGCTACCAGAGCTGCGGTTGTCCCGTTTATCCTGCTATTAGCAAAATGAACCGAGTGAGGATTTATTGCCCAAGCAGCTTGGAGTTCAGGATTGTACTGACCCAGCTCTCGAACATCAACTGTACTGGGAATAGCATAGATTTCTGATAATCCGAGTCGAGTGAATCCATCAATAAATCCTGGATAAATGAACATACCAGAGGCATCTATTACTTTAGCTCCGGGAGGTTCTTCAATCTCTTTTCCGAGCCCAGCAATTTTTCCATTCTTTATTAAAAGTGAGCCTCCCTCAATTTTTCCTGATGTTACGGGAATAATAGTGACATTTTTTATGAGAATGATATTTGAATTCTCCGCAAAAATAAGGAGACAAAAGATTAAAATGGCTAATACGATAAACAATATTTTTTTCATAATCCACCTCCTCGTTAAACTTTTTCTGTTTTCTTCTCTTTCTGTTTTGCTTGTTTTTTCTTTTCTTCTTCCTTCTTTTTCCTTTCTTCAAGATATTTGGCTCGGTCAAAGTAAATCTGTCCATCGACCAAAGTCATTTGACAAACGGTATATGAGTCTAATGGGTGACGATTAAAAACAGCCAGATCAGCGTCTTTACCAACTTCTATTGTCCCTACCCATTTGTCAATACCAAGGATTTTGGCTGGATTAATAGTAATTGTTTTGAGAGCCTCCAGTTCAGAAAGACCTCCGAAGTGAACTGCTTTAGCAGCATCAATAAATAAGCGTCTCATTCTTTCAGGGTCATCTGAATTAATAGCCACCAATACTCCTCTTTTAACCATTAGAGCCACACTATGAGGCATAGTAGTGAAGGCTTCGTACTTATAGCCCCAAAAATCAACAAAGGTAGAGACCGCTACTCCATATTTCACTAATTCATTAGTTATTCGATAACCTTCGAGTCCATGTTCAAAACAAACAAGCTTTACTCCATATTCATGACAGAGCTTCATAATAGAGACCATTTCTTCTGATTGATAAGCATGACACCGGACCCAGAGCTTTCCCTTCAGGATGTCGGCAATTACTTCCAAGCGGTAATCTTTTCTGGGAGGAAGAGGAACCATTCCTTTTCTTTTTTTGGCTTTAATCGACTTGTTATATTCTTCCCATTTTCTAAGATACTCCTTGGCTGCTTCAAATTTTTTTCGAATTGAAGCCTCAACTCCCATTCTTGTTTTTGGATAGCGAGGTTTACCTGGTCTCATAAAATTAGTCTGCTTTGGGTTTTCGCCCAGAGCCCATTTAATTGTTCTGGGCACTCCCTTGAAAATCATTTCTTCAGCATTCTTTCCCCAGCGCAATTTAAGCACTATTCCTCGACCTCCAATTGGATTACCTGAACCGTGCATAGCATGAACAGAAGTTACTCCACCAGTCAGAGCATACCAGATATTAATATCTTCTGGATTAATAACATCTATAATGTCCACCTCTGAACTTATAAGATCGCCCATTTCGTTAACTCCACCTTCTATGGCAATGTGAGAGTGAGAATCAATTATGCCTGGCATAACCCATTTTCCCTGAAGGTCAATAACCTGGATATCTGGTTTAACCTGGATATTCTTACCAATTTTGACAATCTTTCCTTTTTTAATCAGAATGTCTCCTCCTTCAATATTTTCTCCACTAATAGTGATAATGTTGCCATTTTTAAGAAGAAGACTATCCTGAGCCCCAAAATTTAAGGCGTTAAGACTTAAAACTAAAAAACAAGTTAAACCAAGAGATAAAATTTTGGATTTCATTTTCTCCCCTCCTTAAGGAATACGTTTACCAGTAAACTCAGCCGAACCCATTGTTCCCTGAATGACAGTACCAGTCATAGTATCGTTCTCTACCATGGCTGAGAAGTAAAGATCAATTTCCTGACCAGCAACTGAAATAACCATATCAAAAGAAATTTCATTTCCAGAAACTGTTCCTTCTGTAAATTCAAAGACGCCAAATTGGGTGGTCATTTTACCAGAAAGAGACGATCCTTCCTGAAAGAACTCAACAGTCATAGTCATTGCACCCATACCAGTTTCAACAGAAAGTTCCCACCTACCAGTAACATTAACGGTAGGTTCCTTCCCTTTTTCTACTTTCTTTTCTTTTATTTCAAATTTCTTTCCATCCGTGAAAACATAACGAACCTTGGCTTCTTTAGTTAAGATATCTCCCTCGGTCAAAACTAAATTGGCTATTTTCCCTGGTTCAATTGTTCCCAATGCTTTAGAAAAACCTAAAAAAGAAGCAGGAATTATCGTGAGAGCTTGAAGGGCTTTTTCATGAGACATCCCATTCTCAATCGCTTTCATTACTCCTTCAATCATCTTTTCTGGATCATCAATTCCCAGAGAAGAAAATGCAAAGGGAATACCTGCTTCTGCCATTTTAGCTGGGTTTTTAGGATATAGTTCTTTTTCTGCCTTTTCTCTTTCTTCTCTACCTTTTTGAGCATAAATACTGGTAGCTGGGGCTTTGAATCTTACGGTTAGAAGAAGGCGGGCTTTCGCCTGTTTTAACTTGGGAATCACTCTAAAAGCTTCTCCCCCTAAATCACAGATAAAATAGTTTAGTTTAAATTCTTGTCCTAAGTTTATTGCTCGCTTAATGTCATTTTGGTTCCGACAGAGGAAAATAATCGGCTTTCTTCTGACCACAAAATCAGTTAGGGTTTCAAGCTTTGGGTCATAGACAGGTCTGGTAAGCCAAATCATTTCTTTCTTCCAGCGCTGAGAATGCATATTAAAATAGGCCGTATCAGAAAATGTCTGTCTCAGGTAAGCAACAATACCCATTAGAGAACTTGGGTAGGTGCCGAAAACACCTGCTGAGAAGCCAATCCCCAAGGCTGAATCTTTTAGAAGGAGGGCTTTGTTTTTATCAGAATCGCTTAAGGAAAAAACAGATGCCTGTCCAGTGAGAATTCCTCGGTCAGGCATTACTTGAGTACTAGTAAAACCAAATTTACGAAATTTTTCCAGGACAGTTTTACCGAACTCGACATAATCGAATGCCTTGAGCTCTGGAGTTAAGCCGCGATCCTGATCAGTGAACTTACCTGTATAGAACTTGGAAGAGTCAAACTTCTGCTCCGGGAGCTTAAGGAAAGATTTCCCTAGACTATCCATTAAACCCGGATAAACTGTTAATTTTGCACCATCAATTATTTCTGCATCAGCTGGTATGTCTATGTTAGTCCCCACTGCATCAATGAGTCCTTGACGAATAACCACAACTCCCTTCTCAATTACTGAGCCGCTCATGGGAACTATTCGACAATCTTTAATTGCCCACACTTGGTTAAGTTCTTCTTCTGCTTCAATAAATGTATTACTGAAAAAAAGAACGAGAATCCCAAAAACAAGGATTAATCCCAGATTAATTCTTTTTCTTTTCATTCTTCCCTCCTTACCTGGAAATAAATATTGTCAAATTTAACCACAGAAGTCACCTATTATATTAAATCACAAATCTCAAGCTCCAAATATCAAATAAATTCCCCTATACCAATGCTTCGCATGCTACAGGGCAGGCAAATTCTAATGACCAATGACCAAAACAATTACCAGGATTTCTTTTTTTAGCAAACTGATAAATTCGCTCTTCTAAGTCGTAATTACTTGATTTTTTGTTTCGGTCATTGGGATTTTGGTCATTGGAATTTGTTTGTAATTTGGGATTTGTAATTTGGAGTTTTTTATTCATCTGTGTTCTCTGTGGTTTTTTATATTCTTTTATGTTATTTTTGACACTACCTGGAAATAAGATAGACTTACTCATTGCTCTAATTACATATACGAAGATTTTCTCATTAAAGTTTCAAATCCTAAAAATTTGAATTCTTGACCAAAAAATATTTATATAATAAAGTCTAAATTAAAAAAAGGAGGAGAAATTGAAAAGGGGAAAAGTTATTTTTTGTCTGATGTCTTTTCTCTTATTTTCTGGAATTATGAGTGCTCACCAGACAGAATTAAGCTTAAAAATTTCAGGAAGTTTTTCTTATCTTATTCTCGGAGATATTAATTCCTTTATCGTTGATTTGAATAACTATAATCACGATCGAGCGAATCTGCCAATATATACTTCCTTCTCTTTTGAGAAGGAATATAGAAAGTTTAACTTTGCTCCTGGTGGCGAAGGAGAAGTAAGAATAACTCTATCTCCTCGATTTGCCCTTGCCTTAGGCACAGGATATCTCTCAGGTAAAAAAGAAAGCACTCCTCAGTATAGTTACACGAGCAATATATATGAAGGACTTTACCAATATACTACTGAAAGAACCTTTACCTATAAAACAACCGCCATCCCTATTTTGCTCAGTCTGTATTTTAATCTCCCTCTCAAGAATGAGTTAAGTTTATTCCTGAAAGCAGGAGGAGGATACTATCTTACTTCTCTCACTTCAACTGAGACAGGGAATTATACCAGTTCTTGGAAGCAATATACTTGGGAAGGAAATTGGAAAGAAACACAAGAGGCGAGCTCCAATGGCTTTGGATTCCATGGAGGATTTGGATTAGAATACAATATTTCTAAGAATTTAGTCTTGGTGTTTGAGGGGATCGGTCGCTACGCCAAGATAAAAAATTTCGAAGGTGACTATTCTTTCCATACTCAAGAAAAAGAGTATCTTAATGGAACATTAATTGACACTTGGGAAGATTCTTCAAAAGAGCACGGAAAGTTATATTTTTATGAATGGAGATCCTATTTAACAGATAACTGGTACAAAAGAGTTGACATCTGGGAAGAAGAACCCGCTGGTTCTAATTTCCAAAATATCAGAAAAGCAATTGTTGATTTTAGTGGATTTGCCCTTTGTCTGGGAATCAGAATCAAGCTATTTTAAAAAAATTTCAAATTCAGTCTTTAGAACTCTCGACATCAACTTTCTTCATTCTTATTTTCCAGAGAGCAATGAGAGAAAAAGCAATTAAAATAATAGTTCCTACAAATCCTTCCTCTGGGTCAAATATAATTCTTGAACTTCCGAGAAATATTGCTTGGGCATTACCAAATCCAAATAAAGTATATTCTAGACTATTCCATACCCCATGAAAGAGACTGGGAGGTATTAAACTTTTAGATTCAAGAAACAGATTGCCAAAAAGTATTCCCAGTAAAAAGATATTGAAAGCATAAATAACACTTCTCCATGCTCCTGTGCCTAAAAGAATAGCTGAAACTGGAATATGCCAGATACCAAAGAGGAGAGAGGAGTAGATTAAAGCTCTCAGATCACCTAATTTGTTTAGTCTGGTAATTAAATACCCTCTGAATGCCAGTTCCTCGGTAATTAAAGCGCCAATGAATGTAAGGAGAGCAGTAATTAATATAATGAGCATTAAAGTTCCTATATCTATGCCAATTTGTCCTTTAATAAAAGGATTTTTTAATTCGCTCAAAGATTGAATCTTTATAAACCCGAAAATAAAATCTATGAGAAAGATTAGAAATATTATGACTAAAGGGAAAATAATTGCTTCCAATATCTGTTTTAGTTTACATTTTCTAAAGCCTAAATCTTTTATTTTTCCCCTGTGAATAAATTTCTGAAATAGAATAGCAATGACACCAATAGGAAGGATAAACAATTGCTCGTAATTAAAATTTTTGGTTAATGCCCCAATGGTAATTAAAAAAAGACAAATGATAAAATATAAAATAACCATTTTTCCCCCTTTCTTAAAAAGAATATATTCAGTATCTAAAGATTGTCAAGAAAAAGACCAATCCAGCCATCTGTTAAAAAGAAAAGTTAATCCAGAAGAACTTCTCAATTACCTGAAAAGATAAAGACATTGAGGGATTGAAGAATGACCAGAGAATAGTTTTTCGACAGACTCCTTTGTTATCTGCCATTGCAAGCTACTTATACCAACAGGTTAGTAATAAATATAGCCCTCACACTATATTTTTCTTTCTTCTATGTTTTCACTTCTTATGCCTTGTTTTTTAATCCATTCTTCCCACTGGTTATACCTCGGGAAATATATACTAAAAAGAATTAAGGATATTACCATAAAAGTGTAAAAATCTAAGGAGTTTCCTGCTATAAAAAAGAGGACGAGACCAATGATAGCCACCGATTCACAAAAGGCATAGGTTATTATTGATGCTGTAAGTAACCTCTGAATAGGTGCTGAAAGGTTATACATTATAGTTTCTTTTTGGATAGTGGCCTTGCCCGAAAGGATACGATTCTTGATAAATCTTATCAAAAAGAAACACGCTATTGCGACTCCTAAAAGGACATATCTAAGAATATCTACTTCAGGGAAAGGTGCGAACCCATTGAGGGGAGCAGAGTTTTTCTTTATGAATTCAATTACTGCAACATAAACAAAAAGACTTGCAATCATGGCTATGCCTATGATAGTGGCAAGTCTATAACTCCTTTTCAGTTCATCCATAGACTTAACTTTCATATTAATTTACCTCCTTTTTTTGTGGCTCTCGCCAAGCAAAAGGTCGCCTAACCAGTTGTTTGCGAGCTGAAGGTTCGTTTATCCCCTTCATTTTATTTTTTCCCTGAAAGCCTATTTTAATTCCTTTACCCCCTTTTCAATTCTTATTATATTAGTCACCTTAAATCATGCCTCATTTTTATTTGTTTAAAATATAAAGAGGTTCTTATTTTGTGTCAAGAGTCTGAACTTAATCTTTACTTGACATTTTATTATCGTTCTATATATTATACGATAGTGCTTTGAAAAGAACGATGGTACTTTTCATAGAACGGTAAAATGTTAGAGTTATTTCAAGAAACCATATTGTGGAAAGTATTGGTTTATTTTTTATCCCATCCTAGTACCTCTATTTATGTGAAGGAGTTATCAAGGAAGCTTAAAATTAGCCCTTCAGGAACAAATCGAGCTTTAAAATTATTAGCAAAAGCCGAGGTCCTATTTAAGGAAGAAAAAGGTAAAGCTCATTATTACATCTTAAATAATGAACTCCCTTTCGTAAAATTTCTCAAAATTGCTTATTTCTTAGCTATGATAGAAAAATGGAAAATAGTGGAAAAATTTAAAAATCAGGATGAAAATTTAGTCTCTCTAGTCATTTATGGAAGCTATGTCACAGGAGAATTTAATGAAAAGAGTGATATTGACTTGTTATTAATTACCTCGAAACCAAAGGAGCATTTCCTCCATCTTATTGAAGCCTTAGAGAAATATATGAATAAAGAAGTAAATTTGGAAGTTTCTAATCTATCAAAGTGGCAGAGAATAAAAAAAGAAAATAAGATTTTCTATCAGGAGATTGTGAATAATTATATTTTATTAACTGGAAGTAGATTGCCGTGAATATTGAAGATTGTTTCAAAAAGGAACTACTAATTGAAAAGAAGCCCTCTATAGAAAAAGCAAAGCAATCTTTAAAATCAGCATAAAATGTCAAATCTTGACAATAATGCTTATTCAAAATAAGATTTAAAGAAGAAATGAAAATCCTAATTGTTGAAGACAAACTAAGCATGAGAGAAATGCTGGCTTTAACTTTAAATAAGGCTGGCTATGAAACAGATGAATCGGAATCTGCAGAAGAGGCAATTAAAAAAATTGAAAAAAGGAAGTACCTTCTTTTATTAAGTGATCTTTTTCTTCCGGGAAAGGATGGAATTGAGCTTTTAAAAAAAGCCAAGGAGATTGATCCCAATCTGCCGGTTATTATGCTCACTGCTTATGGAACAATAGAAAAAGCAGTGGAAGCAATGAAGGAAGGAGCTTATGATTTTTTGTCCAAGCCAGTTGACCCTGATTATCTTGTTCTCTTGATTAACCGTGCTTTGAATCAAGAGAGAATATTTCGGGAAAATATTCTTTTAAAAGAGGAATTTGCTCAAAAGTATGGTCTTCCAGAAATAATTGGTGTAGAACCCTGCCTTAAAGATGCTTCTCAGAAAGCTCAAAAGGTGGCTCAGACTAGCTCTACTGTTCTTTTACTTGGAGAAAGCGGCACGGGTAAAGAATTGTTTGCTCGAGCTATCCATCAACTGAGTCCAAGAAGAGACTGTCCTTTCATTACTTTTAACTGTGCTTCTGTGCCCGAAACTTTAATAGAGAATGAATTATTCGGGCATGAAAAAGGAGCTTATACTGGCGCCTCTTCCCGAAAATTGGGGAAATTAGAGCTGGCTGATAGAGGAACTTTTTTCCTTGATGAAATTGGTGACCTGAGTTTTTCTCTTCAGGCTAAATTGCTTCGCGTGATAGAAGAGAAATCCTTTGAACGAATTGGCGGAACTTCTACCATTGAGGTTGATGTTCGATTTATTCTGGCGACCAATAAAGATTTAAAAAAAGAAGTTGAGGAAGAAAGATTCAGAGGAGATTTGTATTTTAGAATCAGTGTCTTTCCACTTGTTCTTCCTCCCCTTCGAGAAAGAAAAGGCGATATTTCTCTCCTGGCAAGTTATTTCCTTAACAAATTTTCAATTGAAATCCGAAAAAAGGGTCTTTATTTCTCAGAACAAACCATTAAAAAATTAATGAACTATTCCTGGCCAGGAAATGTTCGAGAACTCCAAAATTGCATTGAGCGGGCTGTTATTCTTTGTGAAGGAAAGGAGATATTGCCTGAACATATAGTTCTTCCAGAAGACGAAGTTCGTTGGTCTAAAATACCGGAATTTGATCTATCAGGCACTTTAAAAGAGACAATTGATAAAGTCAGGCATCAGGTGGAAAAGGAAAAAATTAAAAGAGCTTACTTTCAAGCTAAAGGTAACAAAGCTAAAACAGCTCAGCTATTAGGCATAAGTTACAAGACCCTTCTCAAGAAATTAAAAGAATTCAGCATTGAAAATTTAGATTCTGAAAACTCTATTTAAAAATTGGGTAATTTAACAAATAAAATTTATCAATTTTTCATTAGAATAGCGGGCTATTTATTTTTTATATTCCTGGGAAAAACAGCTCGAATAAAAATTATTGGACAAAAAAACTATGAAAAATTAAGGGAAGAAAAAAAATCATTTATTTTCTTGCTCTGGCATGGAAGAATGTTTCTGCCAGTTTATCTTCATCGGCGTCAAGGTATTAAGCCTTTAATCAGTCTCAGTCAGGATGGAGAAATAGCCGCTCAAATCGTCACTCAATTGGGCTACCGACCTATAAGAGGCTCAAGTTCCCACGGAGGAAGGGAAGCCTTCCGTGAAATGCAGAATGAATTAGAAAGCTATGCTGAGTTGGCCATTGTGCCAGATGGTCCCAAAGGACCTAATCGGGTTTTAAAGTCAGGCTGCCTTTATTTAGCTCAAAAAACAGGAGCTTATTTGGTCCCCATTTCCTATTCCAGCTCTCGAAAGATATCCCTTAAAAGCTGGGACAGCTTTCTTCTTTTTCCTCCTTTTTCTAAATGTGTGGTTCTCTATGGTGAGCCAATAAAAGTCAATCCGAATTTAGACAAGGAAGAGTTTGAAAAATTTCGAAAAAAAGTAGAAGAAATAATGATAAGACTGGATGAAAAAGCAGACAGTTATTTTAATAAAAACTAAATGAGAGGAAAAATTTTACTGGTCATTCATACTCCAGCCAAGCACTCCATATGGCGATTTCCAGAAGAAAAAGCTGAAAATTTAAAAAAGAAATTTCCTGAGATAGAAATTCATCTTAGATATGAACAAAAACTTGAACCATCGCTTATTGGAAAATGCCAAATTTTAGTTACGGGAAAAATAAACTCTGAGGATTTTCGAAAAGCAAAAGAACTAAAATGGATTCATTCTCCCTTTACGGGAATTGGCAATTTTCTTTTTCCTGAATTGGTCAACAGCCGAGTTCTTCTGACCAACAGTCGAGGAGTCAACTCACCTTCGGTAGTAGAACATATATTTGGTTTAATGTTCGCATTTTCCCGATATCTTTACTTAAGCTGGAAATACCAGAGTCAAAAATTATGGGCGCAGGAAATAATCTGGAATCAAAAACCCCTTCCAAGAGAGTTATCTGGCCGGACAATAGGAATCATAGGCTTAGGTGAAATTGGTCAGAAATTAGCTGAGCGGGCAAAGGCTTTTGAAATGAAAGTAATGGGCATTAGAAAAAATATAGAGGTAAAAATACCAGAAGTTGATTTAATTCTTCCTTTATCCCGGTTAGATTTTCTTCTCGGAAATTCTGACTATGTGGTGCTGACTTTACCTCGAACCAAGGAAACAGAAGGATTAATTGACTATGAAAGACTCAAAAAAATGAAAAGGGAAGCGATTTTAATTAATGTTTCCCGGGGAAAAATAATTAAGGAAAAAGATTTGGTCAAAGCCTTAAAAGAAAAGTTGATTTTAGGTGCCGGCCTTGACGTTTTTGAAAATGAACCTTTACTCAAAGAAAGTGAACTCTATTCTTTGCCCAATGTAATTATTACTCCTCACGTAGCTGGCGTGAGTCCTCATTTCTGGGATAATGTTTATCAATTATTATGTGATAATTTGAATCTTTATCTTAAAGGATTACCTTTAAAAAATAGGGTAAAAAAAAGTGAGGGCTATTAAATCTGTTTTTCATATTCCAAATCTAACTCCGGTCATAACCCATCTGTTAGGCATAGAAACTCCAAGTATTTCTTGATATTGAGTATTTAATAAATTTGTTGCCTGAATAAAGAATTCCCATCGGTTGAATCTTTTTGAAATTTTGACATCTAAAATTAAATAACCTTTTTCTCCTTTTCTTCTTTTATAAACTCCATACACCCCTGAGTTTATTTTTAGCGGTAGGGCCAGATTTAAAGAAGAAGATATTTGGTGAACGGGATGATTTAAAACATATTTAGATATAAAATTTATGGGTTGTTTTAGACTGGATTTCAAATAAGTATACCCAAAAGAGAAGACATCTTTAAATTTTAGTTTAGTTTCAATTCCGTAAAAATTTATTCTTTGAATATTTTCTGCTCGCCAGGGTAATTCTTTCTTTTCTTTTATCCAATCAATTAAATTCTTATCTTTTCGGAGAAAAAAAGTTGTCTCCCATTTGACTAAATTTTGAGGGAAATAATCAATTCCCATCTCGAAAGAAAAATTTTTCTCTGGTTTTAAATCAGGATTACCTGTATTGGCTGGACTGTGGTAATAAAGTTCAGTAAAAGAGGGGATTCTGAAAGCCTGACCAAATGAAGAGCGAATCTTCAATTGAGAAGAAAATAAATAACTTAAAGAAAAATTTGGACTAAATTCTAATCCATAGTTTGAGTAATAATCACCTCTCAGTCCTGCATCCAGGTATAATTTATTTAATAAAATTGTTTCATATTCCGAAAATAAGCTGAATTTATAATAAGAATGACTTCCTAAATTGCTGCTTTTAATTTCGTCCTCTCTTACTTCTCCGCCAAAAACAATTTTCCCAAGCGAATTTAAGTCAAAGAAAGAATATACTTCTGTCCCATAACTCTGTGTAGTATGTTCATTTACATACCAGTCTGGTTGAGTAATATCCAACATGAATTTATCATAATGCTGACGATAATATAATTTTATTTTTGTTTTTCTAATATCAGAGTTGAGGCTAATAAATTTAGTTTTAGTCCATTCTTTAGAAGGAAAGGAAGCATAGAAATTATTGGCCCCAAAATTTTTTTTATTAAAACCAATCAAGAGATTAATCTTACCTTGGGAAAAATCTATTTGGGAATTAGACAATAAATTAAAAATATTAAAATCTCGGTCAAACTCAAATCCATCTGAGCCCTGATAATCAACGGCGATAGTATGATTTATTTTATTAATTGAATGTGAAAAAGACAGATTTCCGAAAAGAGTTTTATACTCCCCAATCAAAAATCCCCCTGAAATTTTCTTTAGTGGAGATTTTTTAGTGACAATATTAATCACTCCTCCAAAAGCATTCTCTCCATAAATAGATGATCCTTGGCCATTTAAAATTTCAATTCGCTCAATATTTGATAAAGAAACAGGAATGTCTAAATTGTGGTGAGCTGTTTGGGGATCATATACTTTTATTCCATTGATGAGAATTAAAACTTGGCTGAAATTTGATCCTCTAATACTTATATCAGCTTGAACTCCAAAAGGGCCTCGCTGTCTTAAATCCAAGCTCAAGACATATTTCAATAAATCAGAAATAGAATTTACTGGCGCCTTAGCAATCTCTTCCTTCTTAATTATAGTGACTTTCCGAGCTAATTTTGAAAACTCAGTAGGAATCAGTGAGCCAGTGACCACTACTTCTTCTTTTAGAGGAAAAGTTTCTTCAGCAATTGTTAGTCCGTTTAAAAAAGTGAAGAAGATAATCAAGATGAAGGGAAAATATAATTTTTTAAACATTTCACACTAAAGTGGCGTATGTTATAAAAATTGTTTTTTGTTGTCAAGATTTTAAATTTATGTTATAAAATCAGAAAACAAAAAGGAGGGATTATCAATGAAAAATAAGTTGGTTTTGGTGACCATATTCTTGGGTTGTTTTTTTCTTTTCATTTTTGCCCAAAAACAAAGCGAATTAATAAAGCAGGGAGATGAACTCTTTGCTCAAAGGGAGGATATTACTAAGGCAGAAGAAGCGATTAAGAAATACCGAGAAGCCTTACACAAGGGAGAAAACAATTATGAATGTTACTGGAAGATAGCTAAAACCATGTACTATGTCGGTTCTCATAAGTCAAGTAAGAAAGAGAAAAAAACAATCTTTTCCCAGGGAGTTTACTACGCTAAGAAAGCGGTTCAAGTTGAACCCGAAAAACCTGAAGGTCATTTCTGGTTAGGTGCTCTCTGGGGAAAGTATGGTGAGGCACGAGGAGTATTAAAAAGTTTGTTTTTGGTCAAGCCGATAAAAAAAGAATTTAATAAGGTTTTAGAACTTGATCCAGAATTAGAAGGTGGAGGAGCAGACAGAGCTTTGGGACGAGTTTATTATAAAGTGCCTGGCTTTGCTGGTGGAAGTAAGAAGAAATCTCTGGAGCATCTTTTGAAGTCTAAAGAAATGTGCCCTACTAATCCCTTAACACGAATTTATCTGGCAGATACATATTTAGCTTTAAAAGAAAAAGAGAAGGCTCGGAAAGAACTGGAAGAGCTGATAAATATGGAGCCAGATCCCCGCTGGATACCTGAAACCAAGGAGTTTAAAGAACAAGCCAAAGAAATGTTGAAAAAGATTAAATGATTTAAATAAACTTAGCCTCCAGAAAAAAAAGGTGTGATAACAATTCTATCTCCGTCTTCTATTTTATCAGTGAGGCGAATGCCTTTTCCATTGCGGATGATAAGCATTGGAGATTGCCTATTTAGATTAATCTTGGACAATAATTCCTCTACAGTGATCGATTGAGAAAGTTCAAGCTCTTTTTCACTAAATCCGGCATGATAGATTAAATAGCCAATTATTTTTAATTTAATTTTCATTATTTAAAGTAAGAAATGATATTATCCTTTTTTATTATAATATAAATTATTCTAAGAGGGTGTATTTTTCAAGTTCGGTAGCCTCTTTTTCTAAATCCATGTCTTTCATTGTTTGTTTCTTGGGAATGCCTCTTTTGTCCCAAGCTCGCAATTCATAATAATGATCAAGCAATCGATCATATTTATCATATTCGAGAATTTTTCCGGCTATAAGACCTTCTTGGTCTGCGTTTAAAGGATCAAACCAGATTTTAGGAGGATAGTCACATTTTCTGTCCCAGTTGGGAAATTCTCGAACCCAGAATGCTCTAATAAGGGCATAAATTCTATCTGCTACTTTCCAGAAATCATCGAGGGACCAATTTAATCCAGTAGTCTTATTAAAGTAATCTACATAATGATCAACTTCCCAGCCTAATTCTATCCAGGGGAATCGACATGCAACGATAAACTCAAAAAGACCCCCGCGGATCCGCTGCAATTCAATTACTTTTTCAGCCTTTTCTTTACCATAAGAATCTCGTAAAGTTTCATTAATCTCATAAGTAATAATCCAAGCCTCTTTATGATGAGCTCCAATCGAACTTGTAGCAAAAGCAAGAGCCATACCAGGAATAAATTTGCAGTTATAGGCTGATATTTCTAAGCCTTTAACATGCATGGCATAAGCATCCGAGCCCTGGCCTGTTTTTTCAGCCATTCTCATTGTTCCCTGTGCAAGAAGGTCTCCTTCTGCCTCCCGATAAGCAATTTTCTTTAAAAGCTCCTTTGCTTTTTCAGCATCTCCAAATTTAAAGTCTCCTTTAATAGCTCCCTGGTCAATGGCATCTGCATAAAAAGCTAAGACACTTCCAGCTGAAATGGTATCCAATCCATAATCATCACATAGATAATTTAAAGAGCCAACCTGAGCTAAATCAAAAATTTCAAGATTGCTTCCTAACATTCCAATATTTTCATAATCCATTTCTGCTTTATGACCTTCTTTATCCAGAATAGTTATGCCGCAACGCATAGTGCAATTTGGGCACCCATAGGTTGCCACCCTGACAGCATCCAATCTTTCACCATCTATCTTCCAGGCATCTTTATGCCAGGTCTTTCTCATATTCCTTACTGGCAAAGCAGCCACTTCGTTCACCCAGGCTAAAACTCCAGTTGTTCCCTGTTTGGACCATCCTGTTTCCTTATCAATATCCCTTACTTTTTTTAAATCACCCAGTCCAAGTTCTTTCATCGATTCTGGCTCAGCCACGGGTATATCCTTAGTTCCTTTAACCACAATTGCTTTTAGGTTTTTGGAACCCATAACAGCTCCTATGCCAGGTCTTCCGCCTGCCCTTCCTTCCATACTGCGAATTATAGAATACAAAACTCTATTTTCACCTGCCTGACCTATAGTGAGAACACCTATTGCTCGACCGTATTTCTCGTGCAGCCAATTCATCGTTTCATAGGAACCTTTTCCCCAGATTTCTTTAGCAGGAAGGAATTCTACTTTATCGTCTTCAATATATAAATAAGTAGGAGTATTTGGTTTTCCTTCAATAATTAGAAGATCATAACCGGCTTTTCTAAGCTGGTCTGTTACTCGAGAACCTAAATTGCCATCACCATAGCCTCCTGTAAGAGGTGATTTCGCAGCAACGACTGTTTTACCTGTGTTGGGAGCCGGAATACCCGCAATGGGACCCAAAGCAACAATAAGTTTATTTTCTGGTCCTAAAGGATCAATACCTGGTTTTAGCTCATCCCAGAGAATTTTAATGGCAAAACCTCTTCCTCCTACCCATTTCTTGGCAAATTCTTCATTAAATGTTTCCTTTTTAATTTCTTTAGTGGTTAAATTTACTCTAAGAATTTTGCCTGTCCAGCCTTTCATTTTAAAACCTCCTCATTAATTTAAGCGTTTTCATCTTTAGAATCCCAATACTGACAAGGGTTTTTTCTCAAGTACTCGAGATTGGCCTCACCTCCACATAAATTGAAATCCTAAATACTAAACACTAATTTCTAAACAAATCCAAAATCCAAATGTTCTAAATTCAAAACGGATTAAAGCAACTTTTGTTTTGGTCATTTGAATTTTGGTGATTTGATATTGTTTCGGATTTCGAATTTAGTATTTAGTATTTTTACTTCCTCCTTATTCATATATTGAATTTCCATACCTTAAAAATATCTTTTGGGATCATTTAAAAACCCTTAATTTCTCTTTACCTAATCATTCCTTGATAACGGATAACATAGGAGATAACCTAAGTCAAGTGAAAAACTATGAGTTTAAGCTGAGCAATGTATGTCTGGACTTATTTTCTAAAACTCATGAAAATAGAAAAATAAATTATGTTCTGTCTATCTTTGAATTTAATTGGAAAGATAAATTTTTAAGATATTCAAATTCTGAAGGTAAAATGGATCCAGTTATATAGGAAAAGGCGAGTTTGTTATGAAGGAGTGGGTCTGCTTCAGGGGAAATTAGTTCCTTTTCAACCAATTTTTCCCACTCCGAAGTCCCTGGAATAGGAGAGAAATAAGCTAATCTAGATTTTGCTCCCAAGCGATAAACATAATAGATGCTTTCTTCAATTTCTTCTTTTTTCTGATCAGGTAATCCAACAATTAAATAAACCTCAATTTCTTTTCTTTTATAACCTGCTTTTTCTAAATTAGTTAACGCTTTTTCAAAATCCTCCAAAGTAACTTTTGGGCATACTTTCTTTAACAACTCTTGATTAGAGGATTCTAAACTCAATCGAATAGTCTTAAAATTTGCTTTTTTTAAAAGGAGGGCTAATTCATAATCAATTTCCTTTGCCTGGAGACCATTCGGTGTATGAAAGGCAATTGGAAATTTCATGCCTATTATTTTTTTCAGAATAGGAATTATATGATTTTCTTTATCAATAAAAAGAGCATCATCATAGAAAGCTAAATGGGAGAGATTGAATTTTTTAAAGTTAAATTCAATTTCTTGGATTACTGTGTGAGACTCGCGCTGTTGGAAAGATTTATTCAGCAAATATGCAGCACAAAAAGTACATCGATAAGGGCAGCCACGAGAGGTTAAAAGGGGGAGATATCTTTTATCTCGAAGAAACTCAAAAGCAGGAAAAGGAATTTCATCTAAGGAACCAAATTCTGGCTTGGTGGCTAATTTATTTCCAGTAATTTGTTCGATTAATTCCAGAATTTTCCTTTCTCCTGCTCCTTCTAAAATAAAATCTACTCCTGAATATCTCTTAGCATGCTCGGGTAGTAAAGTAGGATAGATACCCCCCAAAATGATTGGAACATGACCGATTTTTTTTCTCACAAGTTCGACCGTGAATTGAACTCCAGGATACCAGTAAGTCATCCCACAAGTGATTAAAATTAGCTCTGGCGAGGAAATTTCATTAAGCTCAGACCGGAAGATTTCAACTGGTATTCCATATCGAGAATATTTTCTGGGGACTGGTTTCAATACTTCTGGTTTTTCGATCTCTTCTTTGTAAAATGGTCCTCTTCCGTCTTCTTTGCTCTTTAATTTTTTTGGTAAAAGAGGATGAGTTCGATCAAGACAGTCAATAAATTTTATCCTGTAATCAGTATATTTTTTAATCACTCCAGCGATATATAAGAAACCCAATGGTTTTAGCCAGAAATCATATGCCGTAAAATCAAAAATCCAGGGATTTATGAGAAGGATGGTTTTCCCTTTTTTCATATAGAATTAATTTAATTTTAGATGAAAATTTCTTTTAGTTTCCTATCAGGAAAAAATTTTACCCAGCTTCCTCTGGGGGAAAGAGCACGATTTATCTGGCTTTAATTTTTCTTTTCTTTTGAGCTATATTTACCAAATCTTGAACAGTCGTATTCTGGAAAACCTGATCCAGAACTTTTTTCGCATTACGCCAGATTTCATAGGTTGGACAAATACTGATTCGTGAACAATAGCTAGGGTCATCGACGCATTCCACGAAAGACCAGGAACCCTCTAGAGCTTGAATAACTTCACCTAACTTTATTTCTGAAGGTGGCCGAGCAAGTTTGTATCCCCCTTTTGCTCCTCTAACACTTTTTACTAATCCAGCAATTTTTAGAGGAATGATAATCTGTTCCAGGTACCTAATAGAAATTTCTTCTCTTTTAGCAATATCTTTCAATAAAATCGGTTTATCTTTAAAATGTAAGGCTAAATCCATTATTGCTCTTGTGCCATAACGGCCTTTAGTAGAAAGTTTAATCATTTTATAAATCCCCTTTTTCCGATAAAAATAGTTAATTTATATTTTAATGATTTTTTAGGGTTTTGTCAAAAAAATCATTAGAAAAGAATTTTATTGCTTATTTTTCTTTAGATAATTAAGCAGTTGCTGAGCAACTTTAAATCCGGATGTTTGGAAGGAGCTATCTCAAGAAATTTGTTTCTATTATAAAATGTAGTTTTTAAAAATGGTGCCGAAGAGGGGATTCGATTACATTTAATTTTATAATTCATTTTATATTTTTTGATATTTTTTGGTTTAAGATGGTCACAAAATGGTCACAAAAAAGCTATCAACCACAATAAATCAGTTATCCTAATCATTTCCTTAGCCAAATCTTAAGTAAATTTTTTATCTCATTTTGTTCTTTTAAATCATCTTTTCTGCCCCATCACTTGGCGAATTTTTCTTCCTTAAATAACTTTTATATAAAATCTCTCCCTGGTGATAGGTCCTCCTAATGAAAAAATGAGGGAAATCCCCCATCAATCATACCACCCTTCATGTTTGAATTTCACCGGCAAATCAATAAGTGAAATGTGAGGACATGCCCCCTTACTCCTTGACCCCCCTGAGTTCACAACAACTTTGTTCCGTTTCAAATGAATTTGGACAACTCATAGTATTTCCTAAGCTATGGTTTAAGTATGATAAAACCAGGAGAAGAAATGTTTATAAGTTTCAAAAAGAAGACGTATTTTTTTCTTAGCTTTTTGAAAAAGGAATCAATCCTGCCAAACCTTTACCTGCGGTCTCATGCACCTTATCTCCGAATTTACGCATAAATTCCATTTCTTCCTCGTTTAAGGAACCTTTACGGACTGCAGCGAAATTCTCCTCAAGCTGTTTCATATTCATCGGAGCGGTCAGGCAAACATTGACATGTGGATTAGAAAGGACGAACCGATAAGCCATACCAGCGGTGGGCACACGCTCATCCTTAGGCCAGCCTTTAGGGCGGCGCATCATGAAACGCCAACGAGTGGCTGTGTAGCCGACAATGAAAGGCTTGTGAGCTTCAAGATAAGGAAAGATCTCCTTTTCGGCACCGCGATGGGCCGCATTATAGCGCATCATGATGACATCCAGCGCTCCATCGGATGCCAGCTTGCCCGCCAATTTTCGGTTGTGAGTCGAAATGCCGTAAAAACGGATTTTACCTTCCTCCTTGAATCGCTGTAATTCCATCAGAATATGATCTGTTAGCTCCTTCTCTTTGAGCACCCCAAGGAAATAGAAAATATCTATATAATCAACTTTCAGTTGTCGTAGCCTTTTCTCAAGGCTTTTACGCAGGTTCAGATGACCGAACACAAGGTTGTAAGCCCCGGTCGAAACAATATAATTATCTCTCTTTTTTTGAAGCACATCCCGGAGCACCTTGACCATCTGGGTATCTATATGAAAATAAAAGAAAAAATTAATTCCCTCATCGATAGCCTTATAGATGGTCTTCTTGCCGGGGCGATAGGTTGCTGACAAACCGAGACGAAAAACCTTTAGCCCGGAATTGCCGAGAGATGTATAGCTAAATTCGTTATCCATACTAACTCTCTTTATTTATAAAATTACGTATAACATAGAATATATTATAAAAGCAACTATTTCATGATTTAAGTTCGTTTAAGACTAAAAAAATAAGGCTGCACATTAGAAGGTAATTGTCGAGAGAAAAGGGAAGATAAAAGTCAGGATTTTGTTCACGATACTTAAAAAGAGTTTATTCCGGTTAAGTGGTTTTCTTTAACTCTAAGAAAATAAAAAAGATATAATGCCGAAGAGGGGAGTCGAACCCCTACTCCCGAAATCGGGAACTAGATCCTGAATCTAGCGCGTCTACCAATTCCGCCACTTCGGCTTTTTCATAAATATATTATACGAAAGCAGAAAAGAAGAGACAAGTTTTGAAGATTTATTTTTTCTTTTCAACTTTAAAAGAAATTTTATTTATTAAACTATAAATGACTGGAATAACAAACAAGGTAAGAAAAGTAGTGGCAAACAATCCACCGATAACGGTAACTGCCATGGGAGCTCGCATTTCGGCTCCTTCTGAAGTGCTGAGAGCCATTGGTAACATTCCCAACATAGTGGTAAAAGCAGTAATTAACACTGGTCTTAATCTTACACTTGAAGCCTGAATAACTGCCTGCTGGTCTTCTATTCCTCGGCGGCGAAGTTGATTAATGTAATCTATTAAAACAATACCATTATTAACTGCAATACCAGCTAGTATAACAAAACCAATTAGGACAGGAAGATTGAGTGTTTTACCAGTAATAAGAAGAGCTAAAACTACCCCGATAAAACTTAAAGGAATAGTGAACATAATGACAAAGGGATGACTGAAAGATTCAAATTGGGAGGCCATAACCATATAAACTAATAATACTGCCAGAGCAAATGCTTGAGCCATTATAATGAATGCATTTTGCATTTCCTCATACTGTCCACCAAACTCAAGGAAATAACCAGAAGGGAGTTTACTCTTTAATCCATCTATTCTTTTCTTTATCTCCTGAACAATACTTCCTAAATCTCGCTGAGCAATGTTAGCGGTAATTGAAATTTTCCGGGCCTGGTTTTCACGGGTAATTTGAACTGGGCCTTGGCTTGGAGTGATGGTTGCCAATTGGCTGAGATAGATTGGTTTACCGAGAGGAGTATTGATTTTTATCTTTTCCAGATCCTCTACACTTTTTCTGTCTTTTTCTTGAAGTCTCACTCTGACATCAATTTCTTCTCCCCCTACCCGATAACGGGTAGCTACTTTACCCAGGGTCGCTACTTTAATAGTATTGGCTATTTGTCCGACCAGTAAACCTAAGCGAGAAGCATGTTCTCGGTTAATTTTAATCTGATATTCCGGCGTTCCTTCAGCTAAGGAGTGAGTTAAATCCCTCAAACCTTCGATATCTTTTATTCGGTTAATTATATTTTCAGCAATCCTCTTCATTAATTCTAAATCTTTCCCATAAATTTTCAAATCAATTGGTGTACGGCTGCCGCCAAACATCATCTGACCCATATCAATTGCTTCAAATTTTGCGCCTTTAATTCGGGGTAACTGTTTACGAATTTTCTCTAAGATTTGATTGGCTGAAAGTTTCCTCGAAGATTTTCTCTTTAACCCAGCCCAGATAAAGCCCTCGTGAGGACCAGCAGCTGAAAACCCCCCAGCTAAATCCATTGGATTTTCTTCAGCTGGAGTTCCAATAGAAGAACTGAGCACATCAACGC
Source organism: Candidatus Aminicenantia bacterium (assembly GCA_046760445.1). Lineage (GTDB taxonomy): Bacteria > Acidobacteriota > Aminicenantia > JdFR-78 > JdFR-78 > JBHIEE01. Next base: position 7,441 of record JBHIEE010000002.1, on the reverse strand, counting down.
TTTTTTCTTTTAAAAACACTTCCTCAATGAGGGAAGCTATCCGGGATGTTTCCTCCAATGGAGTTCCCACTGGCATTTTTAAATCTAAAATAATCATTCCCCGGTCCATAGTAGGCATAAACTCTGTTCCAATTAAAGGAACTAAAAGCAGAGAGATAATAAAAAGAGAAAAGGCAATGAGTAATACTCTTCCCCGAAGCTGGAGAGCTTTTGTTAAGAGTTTTTGATACCAATTTTTTAATCTGAAAAATTGTTTCTCTCCAAAACTCTTTTCATATTCTTCTTTTGAAGTTTTTACTTTAAATAAAAGTGAGGCAAATAAAGGCACAATAGTTAAGGCGACAAAAAGTGAGGCAAGAAGGGCGAAAGATACAGAAAGAGCTAATCCGCGCACTAATTTTCCTGTTATTCCAGAAGCAAAAACCATTGGGAAGAAAACAGCAATTGTGGTTAGCGTAGAGGCAGTAATAGCCATTCCCACTTCTGAAGCGCCAATTTTTGCTGCTGAGTCTCTATCTTTTCCTTCCTCTAGGTGACGGAAAATATTTTCTATAACAACAACAGCATTATCAACTAACATTCCTATTCCCAGAGCCAGTCCACCTAAGGTTAAGAGATTGAGCGTGTATCCAGCAGCATAAAAAGTTATAAAGGTAGTTATTATTGAGAGTGGGATAGCTAAAGCAATAGTGATAGTTGGTCGCCAATTTCTTAAAAATAAAAAGATAAAAAAGATGGCTAATAAACCACCAACGAGAGCATTATTAGCTGTCCTGTTGGTCACTTGTTGAATCATCTCTGCCTGATCCATGGCAGGATAGAATTTAATATCCGGGGGAATCAATTTTTTTATTTTTTCAATCTCTTTTTTTACTGCTTTCACAGTGGTTACTGTATTTGTTCCAGAGCGCTTATTGACCATTAAAAATACGCCTTTTTTCTGCTGGATTCGATTAGTGAATCTTGTTTCCTTGATAGTATCTTTTACTTCAGCTGCCTCTTTTAAATAAATAGGCTTCCCTTCTTGTGTAGTGCCAACAATCAAATTTTTAATATCTTCAATACTTTGAAACTCGCCAACTGTCCGCACTAAATAGTCGGAATGAGAACGAATGAGATGCCCAGCGGGAAGATTTATGTTTTCAATCTGAAGAGCCTGAATAATTTGGTCAAGGGTAAGATTTCTTGATTCAAGACTTGATTTATCCACATCGACTAATATTTCTCTTATTTCAGGGGAAAACACCTGCGCTGAGGCCACTCCATCTAACCTTTCCAGTCTGTCCGCTACATTATCCTCAATTATATCTCTCAGTTCAATCACACTTCGGTTGGAAGTAATACCATAGAAAATTATTGGAAACTGAGAGAAACTAAATTTCACCACTAATGGGTCACTGGCATCATCTGGAAGATAATTTTGGTAAAGACCAATTTGATCTCGCACATCCTGCGCAGCAAAATCCAGGTTTGTTCCCCATTCAAATTCGATCATTACCACTGATACTCCTTCTTGGGAAATAGAATTCACTTTTTTTACCCGATTAACTGAACTAACAATTGACTCAATGGGTTTGGTGATAGTGGCTTCAATATCTTCAGAAGAAACCCCACTGTAAATAGTAACAACTGACACTGTGGGAAATTCAATATCTGGAAAAAAATCAAGTCCTAATCGAGAAAGGCTGATAAATCCAATGACGACCAGAATACAGGCAATCATAATAGTGGTTACTTTCCTGTTGACTGAAAATTCTGGTAAACGCATTTTTTTCCTCCATTCAGTCAAAAAATTAGAATTGAGATCGGTTCTCAGCGTTTAAGACAGTAGTTCAGAATTTTCTTAGTTCTCAATTCTCAGTCCTTAATCCTAATCGTAGTTTTATCTTCTAATCCATAATTTCCTTCAACAATGACCAAGTCCCCTGGCTCAATTCCTCCGCTTATTTCTACCTGCTGACCTGTTCTAATACCTATTGTTACTTCCTTTTTAACTGCTTTTCCATTTTCGACAACAAAGACATATTTATCATCAATAATAGCTTTATCAGGAAGAACAATTGTTTGAGAACGGATTTCAGTTAAAATGGAAACTTCCCCAAAAGTTCCTGGTTTCAATAGAAGGTGAGGATTGTCAAAAGTTACCTGGACTTGGAAAGTCTTACTCACTGGATCAGCAGCTAAATTAACGATATTCACTCTTCCCTCAAACTTTTTTCCTGGAAGAGTATTTATCCTTAAAATGGCTTCCTGACCAATTTTAATTTGGTTAATCTCACTCTGGGGAACATTAAGATTTATTTTTATTTTCGAGAAATCCATCAAAGTTAGAACACCGCTTGTTGGAGAGAAGCTACCCATTAAAGGATTAATCACATCTCCTACTTCGGCATTCTTGGAAGCTATTACTCCTGAAAAAGGAGCCTTCATAATGGAAATATCGAGATTATATTTGGCTAAATTTACCGCAGCTTGAGCCTGTAGGAGTTGAGCTCTGGCTGCGTCATAAGCTAACTTGATCTTTTCATATTGCTGCTCAGAAACTGCTTTTTGTTGATATAGTTTATCCATTCTTTCTTTATTTCTTTTAGCATCAAGGTAATTTGCCTTGGTTACAGCTAAAGCTGCCTCAGCTTGTTCTAATTGAAGTCTAATTGATCTTGTATCTAATTCAGCTAACAGTTGGCCTTTTTTGACAGACTCTCCTTCTTGAACATAAATATGAGCTATTTTTCCTGCAATATCAGGAATGATATCAATTTTTTTCCAGGCTTCTAAGGTTCCAGTATAAGTGAGTTTTTTTGATATTTCTGTCAAATTAACTTCAATTACTCCCACTGGAGTCATACTAGTCTGTATATCTTCGGCTTCTTCTTGTCTTCGGCAAGAAGGAAAGAGGAACAAAACTATCACCAAGAAATTGATAAAAATAATTTTGATTAATTTATTCACTTTATCCTCCATCTTTAAAAATCCCAAATTTCAATTTCCAAATCCCAAACAAACTCTAAATTCAAAATTCTAATGTCCAAAATAGCAACCAGTCGTCAAGTTTTAGCTACACATTTTCCAATTTCTAATTTCATCTGCCATCTGATAAGAAACAAGTATCTACTGGCATCTGCTATCTGATATCTGCCATCTGAATTCGTGTTCCAATTGCTTTCTCTAATTGAGCTAAAGCAACGGCATAATCAAATAATGCTTGAGAATAATTTGTCTTTGCTTGAGTCAGAGCTACTTGAGCAGCGCTGACATCCAAACTGGTGGCCAGCCCTTCAGAATAATTCAATTCAGCAATTCGCACACTTTCCTGAGCTTGTTCCACATTTTTTTCTTGAGATTCTAAGGTTTCTTTCGCTTCTTTAATATTTAGAATTGCCTGTTGAACTTCTAATTTGATTCTTTCGATCAATCCTTTTCTTCCCCACTGAATTTCATTCAGCATTGCCTTTGACTGGCCAATTTTGGCTGAAGTAAGAAAACCGCTGAAAAGCGGGATAGTAAGGACAAGATTGATGGTGTAATAATCTTGCCATTTTTCTCTATTAAAGGAAAGTTCATCCCCCCAAACATTATAATTACCGGTTAAAGCCACACTGGGAAGATTATAGACCTTCGCTAATTTTAGCATCTGTTCTCCTATTTTCTCTTGATATTCCATTTGAACCAATTCAGGTCTATTTCTTAGAGCAATTTTAAGGCACTCTTCCAAATCAGGTTCAAAAGGCTTGTATATTAGTTTCCCTTCAAGCTCTATTGTTTGAGTTAATTCAAGGCCCAAAAGTATTTTGAAACCTAATTCAGCTGATTTAAGATTATTTTTGGCTTTAATTAACTGAGGTTTTAAATTAGCTAATTGGACTTCTGCTCTTAATAAATCAAATTTAGAAGCCATCCCGACTTCATATAAATTCCTAACATTGTTAAGATGCTTTTCTGCTAAGGTGACTGCTTCTTGTGAGACCTTGATAAATTCTTGTGCCAAAAGAGAGGCATAAAAAGTTCTTTTTACTTCAAAAATTGTTTCCTGTTCTCTCTGTCTTCTAACCTCTTGATTCAACTGTAGATTATATTTAGCTTGCTTATAGGCGAAAAGTAATTTTCCACTGGTAAAAAGAGGTTGAGTAAAGTTTAAGGAAAACTGGTAATCTTTGGTAAAATCTATTGCTACTTTTTGGGGCGGCTGCCCTGGAATAAAAGAAGGCATTTCCAGCTCAAAAAGCTTTTCTTTGACTGTATGGGCACCTCTTAATTCCAATTTCGGAAAGAACCCGGAGCGAGCTTCAGTTAACTCAGCTTTCGCTGCCTCGACTCTTTCTCGAGAAGCTAAGTAATAAGGATTCTGTTTTAAAGCTAAGTCAATACTTTGCTCTAAGGTTAAGTTTAACTTTTCCTGAGCCACTGAAGTGCTTGATAACAAAGAAAAAATTGCTAATAAAAGGACTATTTTTCTAATAAAGCTCATATTTTCCTCCTGGGAGAATAATGAAACTGGAAATTTGAAATTGGAAAATCCTGAAAATAAGCAAGAAGAAAAAACCATTTCCACTCCCCAATTTCCATTTTCTAATTTCCAATTTCTGTTTCCTCTTTTTGGATTCCTGTTAGAAATATCTGATATATGATCTCTGCTTTTTCATCTAATGGTTCCTTCTTCTCCCCTAATATCCATTCAAAAGAAAAAGAATGGAGTAGGCCTAACAAAGTTAGAGCCATATCTTCGGGATTGAAATTCTTGAATTGCTTGACTTTTATTCCTTGGTCAAAAATTTGAGTTAATAGATTAAACATTTTAGCACGGCTGTTAAGGATAGAACGCTTGAAATTCTTTTTCATATCTATATGGACATGACCTCTTTCAGCCATAAAAATTTTAAAGATATTTTTGTTATTTTGGACAAATTGAAGGTGAAGATGAATCAAATCTTTTATTTTCTCAGGTATCTCCCTTTTTTCGTGGAGAATTTTTTGAGTAATTATTAACAGATCATTGTAAGCATTAAAAATTATTTGACTTAATAGCTCTTTTTTACTTTTAAAATAATGATAAATGGTTACTTTAGAGAATTCTGTTTTTTCAGCTATTTCATCCATAGTAGTGGAGGCGAAACCTTTTCGGGCAAACATTTCTCGGGCAGCCTCAATAATGTATTTTTTTCTTTCTTCTGTTTCCCTTTCTTTTCTTGTACCCTTTTTCATTATCAGGCTTCCCTTCTATAATTGAACTCATAGTTCAATTTTTAAACTGAAAGTTTAATTATAAGTGATTTTTCGATTTTGTCAAGAAAAATTTGAAAAATTAAAAAAATTTTTCAGAATTTCGCCTTTTCAAAAGACTAAATTAATGGAGGAAAAATGAATTTTTTTGAAGAAAACCCAATAAAATTTACCCAAGAAAGGACTATATATATAGAGATGTTGATAAATTCCATCCCGAGTACTCGGGACAAATGTTCAGAACCATGTACCTATTTGGAAATTGAGAATTGTAATTTATTTGAGATTTGGTTTTTGGAATTTGGAATTTTTTTAAGGTAGGAGGTTTTAATGAATAAAGAAAAAGTTATTACGAAAATGGCAAAGGATTCAGGGATTACAGCCAGACAGGCAGCTAAGGCTCTAAATTCATTGTTTTCAGCAATTGAAGATGCTTTAAGCAAAGGACAAAAGGTAACTTTTGTTGGATTTGGCAGCTTCTCAGTAATGAGAAGAAAAGAACGAAAAGGAAGAAATCCACGCACAGGCGAAACAATTCATATTCCAAGCAAAAGAGTGGTGAAATTTTCACCTGGGAAAAAACTGAAAGAAGCTGTTAAATAGTAATTAAGAAATAAGAAACCTCAATTAAAAGTGTAAATAAGAGTTAACTATCTCGTTTGAAAAAAGTGATTTTGGAGGGTATATTAAAGGTAAATAAGGCGTTAGTTTTAAGGAAAGAAAGACCTTTATTCGTACATATTCCTGAGATAGGAAAATATACGAACTTCGGTTCGGATATGAACGAGTTATATGCCTTATGAAAAGGGGGAAAATGGAATTAACGATCTATGATAAAGCTGGAAAACCTCATGCATATATTACCGATGATGGTACTATCTATCTTTGGAATGGAAAACCGGTTGCGTACCTAGATGGAGAGCATGTTTACGGTTTTAATGGGACCCATTTTGGGTGGTTTGAGAATGGAATAATGTATGATAGACAAGGTATGCGGATTGGATTTACTCCACAGACTTGTCCTTCTGTCACCCAGGTTGAACCAGTAAAATCTGTCAAACAAGTGAAGCATGTTAAATCAGTTCAACAAGTTCCACCGGTAAAGCCTGTATTCAGCATTGGATATTCCACAATTGACCTTTCTACTTTTTTAGAAGGTGGATACTAACCAAATTCAAAAAGCGTATACCAGTATGTTTGCGGTTTGCTTTGCGCACCCAGATGCCTCCGGCTCCTTGCAAATCCAGAAAATGCGATATCCTCTTGATCGCTATAGAAATAGTCTTGCACTAAACATGATGAGGTCACTACAATTGGACGGAATTCTATAGTTTTTTTAAGCATTCCCATTTAGCTTCTCCTTGAAAAAAGAGTGGTTTAAAGTTATATTAAAAGCAAATTAGAGGTTAGTTTTGAAGATAAAAGGAATTAAATCAGATAGAATTTTAAAATTTATAAAATGCGGGGCTTAATTATAAAAGGGTGAAAAACATGACTAAAGAAGAAAAATTCTATAAAGCATTAAGGGATTTCTTTGTGGGAGCTAAAGTAGAGGGGGAATCTGGCTATATCAACTTAATGAAAATTAAATCGAGATATTATGAAAAAGGAGTTTTTCCAAAATTAAAAGAAGATATTGAAAAGGCTTTAGAGCCTTTTCCTGATTTTAAAGAGGAACTATTTGATAAATTATATACATTTTTCAAACGTTACTTTTCTGAAAGTGGTTCAATTTATTTTAGATACACTCCAGTCCATCAGAATGTTTATGAGAAGGTCTATACTGACGATAAGGATGTGATTTTATTTTGGAAAACACACATGCTCTATTATGTCAAAACTGATAGATTATTCAAAAATCTCGAAGTAGAAGTAGATGGATTCAAATTCTTCTTTGATGTTTCCGCTCTTGAGCATAAAAAAGCTTTTGAAAAGAGAGAAATAATTTATGAATTTAGAGAAAGGAAAGAAGATGGGGCTCTGGTTTTTAATGTTTTATATACTGAAAAGGGCAAGAAAACAAAAGTTAATGAAATCTTAAGAGAACTAAGAAAACTCGGAGTAAAAATAACAGAGGAAATATTAGAAAGAGCTTTTAGGATTTTTGAAAAACAAAGTGAAGTTGATTATTTTATAAACAAAAATGCCAAGGAATTTTTAAGGGAACAATTTAATATTTGGCTGTATCAGTATGTTTTTTCAGGCGAGAGTGAATGGACAG
>JBHIEE010000001.1:0-91429 GCA_046760445.1 Candidatus Aminicenantia bacterium | reverse complement strand
ATTTGAAAATTATACTTTATCCAACTCAACTTTTATTTCCAAGCACTGCATAAAATCACGCCGGGCAATAATTCCAACTAATTTACCTTTATCCAAAACCGGTATCCGGCCTACTTTATATTTGGACATAATGGACAGGGCTCGAATGGCATCATCTTCTGGTCCTATGGCTAAATTCCCAATATCAGTCTTCATAATCTGAGAAACCGTGGTCTCAGCCCACTTCTCTTTGGGAATCTTCTTCACATCTTGAATGGTTATCATCCCAACCAATTTATCCCCTTCTATTACAGGAAATCCATAATAGAAACATTTGAAAAAGTGCTGATTAACTAATTCCTCAATGGTAATTGAAGGAGGAACAGTTTTTACATCCTTAGACATTACCTGGGAAACCGGTATTCCTTCTAAAGCTTGGCGAGCAATTAACTGCTGATAGCTCATTTTAGCAGCACTCATTAAAAAGAATCCAATAAAAGCAAACCACAAACCACCGATAAAATTGCCCAGAAAAATAGACAAGAACCCAAGAAAAATAAGAATTCCCCCAAAAGTAGAACCAATATTACTGGCAATTCGAGTTGCTGCTTTGAGATCTCCTTTAAGATGCCATAAAATTGCTCTTAGAATTCTCCCTCCATCCAAAGGAAATCCGGGAATAGTATTAAAAGCAATTAGGATAAAATTTATAATAGCTAAATATTTAAGTACGCCTAAAATGGCCTGGTTTAATCCATAATTCCGACCTAAGAAGAAAGCAAAAGTAAACAGGATTCCTAAAACTAAGCTGGCTAAAAGACCAGCAATAGCCATTCTAAACTCTGTTTTCGGACTCGGAGGTTCTTCTGTCATTTCTGCTGCTCCACCAAAAATAAAAAGAGTTATTCCCCGGATAGGAATGTTATTTCTAATAGCCACATAAGAATGGCTGAGTTCATGAATAAGAATGGAAGCAAAAAGTAGAAGAGCGGCAATTATTCCCATCAACCAGTAAGTGGGTTTATCCAACCCTGGATAATCATGGGGAAAATAGCCAATGGCTAAAGTCCAGGCAACCAAAACAAAAACTAAAAGCCAACTTGGATTTATTTTTACTGGGATGCCAAATATAGTGACTATTTTTAAATTTTTCCTATTCATTTTTCTACTCCTTATTGTTTTTAGTTTAATATCACATCTTTTATTTTGGGTCAAATAATCGATTGCTCCTTAATTGAAATAATCCTCATTATTTGACAAGGATAAATCAATAGATTATATTTCTTTTACTATTTTTAGATATGTTTAGATTTTTATTTAGAAGATTTAGAAGATTTGCCCGAAAATTTCCTATAATATATTCTAATGATTACTGGATAGATATTGGAAAACATGTTTTTCCAGTAAAGAAATATCGGTTGATTTATGAACACCTAATTAAAAAAGGCATTAAAAAAGAAAACTTCATTCAACCTGAACCTGCCAAAGATGAAGATATCCTTTTAGTTCACACTCCGAAATATATCAAGAAGTTGAAAACAGGCAACTTGTCCTTTCAAGAAATAATGACTTTAGAACTTCCTTATTCAAAAGAATTAATTCACTTTGCTTGGCTCTTTGTTGGAGGCACGATTATTACTCTTCAGGAAGCACTGAAAGATGGATTAGCTATTCATCTTGGAGGAGGATTTCACCATGCTTTTCCTGATCACGGAGAAGGATTTTGTCTCCTTAATGATGTAGCTATAGCTTTGAGAAAAATGAAAAAAGAAAATTTAATCAAAAAAGCAATGATAGTGGACTGTGATGTTCATCAAGGAAATGGAACAGCTTACATTTTCTCAAAAGACCCAGATATTTTTACTTTTTCAATTCATCAAATGGATAATTACCCAGCTGAAAAACAAGTCAGCTCTCTTGATTTGGGCTTGTGGTCAGGAGATGGAGATCCTGAATATCTCCAAGCCCTTCAAGAAAATTTTCCTAAGCTGTATCTGGAATTCAAGCCTGAATTGGTCGTGTATTTAGCTGGGGCTGATCCTTATCAAGAAGACCAACTAGGGGGATTAAAATTAACCAAAGAAGGATTAAAAGAAAGAGACAAAATAATTATTGAAAATGCCCAGAAACTTAAAATTCCATTAGCAATTGTCTTAGCTGGTGGATATGCTAAAGACATCAAAGATACAGTGGAAATTCATCTCAACACAATTGATATTGTCTGGAAAATTTATAAAAAATATAGTTAGGCCTAAAAAGTCTCTCTTTCTATCCAGGCTAAATACTCGGTAAATCCTTTTATAATTGGGAAGGCAATAATTTCTGGAACCTGATAGGGATGAATTTGCCTTAATTTTTCTTCTAATCTTTTGTACATCTCTTTCTTAGTTTTTATGAATAAAATGTATTCTTCTTCTTGGGTTATTTTCCCTTCCCACCAATAAAATGAAAAACACTTAGCAGTAAGAGTAACACATGCAGCTAATCTTTCTCTGACCAATTCAGAAGCAATTTCTTTCCCTTTCTCTTCATCGGAAATTGTGGTCAAGACTAAAATATGTTTACTCATTTTAATCTTTTCTCCGCAGATTTATCTATAAATTTTTCGGTTTGTTAATTCAGAGAGATCAAAAACTCAAGCTTTTTACCTTCTCTATTTTTATGGAATGACGATTTGCTGATTTAATCTTGCAAGAATATATGAGCATAAACCTTTGCATCCCCTACCATATTATCTATTATGCAATACTCATTTGGCTGATGGGCAGTCTCATCCATTTTTCCCCAGACAGCGGCATAAAATCCCGCTCTCCTGAAAAAAGCAGCCACTGTTCCTCCTCCAATACCCATTGGTTTGGCTTCTTTATTATAAACAGCTTTAACTCCTTTTTTTAAGCATTCCACTACTTCAGCATCAGGTGGTGTTGGCTGGGCAGCTGGAGCTCGTTGAGTTGACTCCATATTAATTTTTACTTTAAATTTCTCTTCAATTTGATTCGCCATTTCTCTAATTTTGGCTTCCACCTCTTCCAAAGAATATTTGGGCATAATTCGGTTGTCCGTATAGAAAATATCATCCCCTGGAATAGTATTGACATTAGGAACATTAGGTTCTTTCTTGGTAGGTTCAAAAGTGGAAATAGGAGGTTCAAAAAGAGAATCTCGGTGGTCAAAAATTTGATAAAGTTTATCCAATTCAGTAGTTAAATACGAAGCGGCTCGAAAACTGTTAATTCCTTTCTGAGGCATACTACCATGGCTTTGTTTTCCCAATGTATGGAATTTGAGCCAGAGAATACCTTTTTCCGCTACTTCAACCATTGTTCCTTCCTCATTCCCTGCATCAGGAACAATAATTAAATCCTGCTTTCGGAAAACATCTGTGTTTTTCAAAACATAATCTATCCCTTTCTCACTTCCAGTTTCTTCATCTGCTACTAAAGCCAGGCCAATATCATAATTAGGCTCAATTCCTTCCAGTTTTAAAGCTTTAATCGCGAAAATAGAAGCAATCATTTCCTGTTGGTTATCTTCTACTCCTCGGCCGTATATCTTCCCTTCCTCAACCCAAGCCTTATAAGGGTCTCCTTTCCAGAGAGAAAGTTCACCGGGCGGTACAATATCTATATGAGTCATAATCCAGATTGTTTTTTTTGAGCTCTTACCTTTATAAAAAGCCAAAATATTTGGCCGATAACCAGAAGGAACATCTATATCAGGAGCTTTAACCTCTTGGATTTCAGTAATTCCTATTTCTTTAAGAAGCTTTTTTAAAAGTTCTGCTTTTTCTGTTTCTCCCTCTCCTCCGCTAACTGGAGAAAGAGCCGGAATAGCAGTCAATCTAATTTGCCAATCGATCATTTCATCTCTCAAATCCTCAATCCTTTTACTAAGGGTTTCGAATTCTTTCATTTGATCTCTCCTTAAGATAATTTTTAATACAATCCATATTACCATCTGGGTTTCTAAGAAGCAAGAGGTTTTTTAAATTGACAAGATGCTAAAAGTTAATGTATGGTTAAAGTTAAATAAAATATCAGGAGAGAAAAATGAAAAAAGTTTATTTATTCTTTGGCATCTTTTTGATGCTCGTCTTCTTTGTTCAAGCTCAACCCAAAAATGAAGAAAAAAGCCTTTCTGCTCGAAAATATCAGAATCCGAAGGAATTAATTGAATTAGAAAAATCATGGCAAAAAGTTAAAGGGAAAGAGGAAAGATTAAACCTCCTCAATGAATTTCGGACTAAGCATTCTAAGTCGATTTCTGTTCACCAAATCTATCAGGATTATTTTGAGTGGCTAAAGAAAGATAAAAATGAGTTGCTTTCAGAGTACAAAGAGTTTATCCAAAAGAATCCAGATGATCCAATATATTATTACCTTTACGGAAGACTATTAAATAACTCTTCAGCTCTCGAGTATTTTAAAAAAGCCATTGAGTTAAATAAAAATTTTTACTGGGGTTATATCGGATTAGGATATTACTATTCTTCACTGATTGTTCCACCTGATTATCAACAGGCAATCAAACAATTTTACCAAGCAATAGCGATTGATAACTCTAACCCAGCTGCTTTTTTGAATTTGGCAGAAATTTATGAAAAACAAGGAGAAATCGAAAAGGCAAATAAAATGTATCAACTTCTACTTATCTGTGACCCTGAAAATGATTTTTACTTCCGGAAATACTTAAATAAGTATTTTATCAAGAATGACTTAAAAAAGATTATCGAGTTAACTGAGGAAAGATTAAAAAAATATCCTAATAATAAACAATCAATAGAATTACTCACTCAACTTTACTTTCAAGAAAAAAATTATTCAAAAGCAATAGAATATCTAAATCTTCTAATTTCTAAGCAGTCGAAAATAGACTATTCAGCCTATGCTCTTCTAAGTATTGCCTATGCTCAAATCAATCAAAAGGAAAAAGCCCTCGATGCTTTTGAAAAAGCCCTTGCCTCACCTTTTATATATTATGACGAGGAAGTATTTTCTCGGGAAGAATTCAATCCAATTAAAAATGAACCAAGATTTAAGGAAGCAATAAGAAAGCTCCAAGAAAAATATGGAATCAATCAACCAGCCGAGATTTTCGTTGCCAAAGATTTAGAAGGCAAGGAAATAAATTTAGAAAAATTAAGAGGGAAAGTAGTTCTTCTGGACTTCTGGGCCACTTGGTGCCGACCTTGCATTCAAGAAATGCCTCAAATGAAACGCATTTATAACCAGTTTAAAGATGAAAACTTCGTTTTTATTGGCTTAAGTCTTGACCAAAGACTCGAAAATCTTAAAGAATTTCTCAAAAGAGAAAAACTCTCATGGAGTCAAATCTGGTTAGAAAGAGGATTTAACAATAAAATTGCCCAACTTTATAGGATAAAAGCCATCCCAGCCACCTATCTCATAGATAAAAAAGGAATTCTAAGAAAAGTTAACCTCAGAGGAGAGGCTCTTAAAAAAACGATTGAAGATTTAATTAAAGAATAAAACAAAAGATCTATTTTAGCATCAGATTTTAATTAGCTTTTAATTTTTCAGGTAATTTTTTCTTAAAGGTAAAACTTTAAAAAATAAAGATAAAAAAGAGATAAGTTTACTTAGTCAACAACTTGACTTTTTGTCTATTTCTTTTTAAATTTAATCCATGAAAATAATTAACCAGAGTGAACAATTAAAACGAAAAATTTCCAAATTGAGAGAAGAATTCTTTTGTAAGAAACAAAAAATAAAAAATATAGAGAAATTGATTAACAAAAATATTGAGGAAAACGACTTTATGAATTTATGGGATCCAAACAATCCTGATGAGCTAAATGAGGAAATGAATATTCGTTTATCGTCTTTAATTGAGCGGTGGGATTGTACTCCTAGGGGAAAGATTAAATCCCACAGGAAAATTGTTGGAGTCATTATTATTTTGATAAAGAAAATCTTACGAAGGCTTACTAAACCTTATTCTGCTATTCTTTTGGAAAGGCAAAATCAGTTCAATCAGGATTTAGTTACCTTTCTAAGGCGTTGTCTTTTAAGACTACAGTTCATAGAAAATAGGCTTATTAATCTTGAACACAAAAACATAGAACTAGAGAAAAAGGAAGAAATTCTTAAAGAAAAAATAAAAGCCCTTACATCTCAATTCCTTAAAGAAAAAGTCAAAAGCAATGATAAATAGATTTGCAAAAGTCTCTCAGGGAAGTAATTTTTGCAAGTATATAAGAGTTTTTTATCCATAGGGGAAAAATTAAAAAAGAACAATGGAATTTGAATCTTATCTGAAACCCTCTACCATTATAGTCGTTAATATGAATGGAAAGGAGTTTTTAAAAAGTTGTTTTAATTCTTTGCTTAATATGGATTATGCCCCTAAATTGCTTGAGTTAATTATGATAGATAATGGATCCACTGATGGATCTGTAGAGTATATAAAAAAGTTTTTTCCTCAAATAAAGATTTTGGCAAATAATAGAAATAATTTTGCTCGCGCCTTGAATTTAGGAATAAGAGAGAGCTCAGGCAATTATATTGGGTTTTTAGATTACGATATGGTAGTAGATAAAAAGTGGCTTATTGAATTAGTCAAAATCTTAAATAGAGATAACAAGATAGGATGTGTGGGAGGAAAGATCCTCTTCAAGGATGGAAAAATAAATAGCATCGGAATCAAGAAAGTACGCCATTTTCATTTTGAATACAAAGGTTTCAAAGAAAAAGATCATCACCAATACGATAAAATAACGGAGGTAGAAAATATTTGCGGTAGTTCTGTTCTTTACAGAAGAGAGTGCTTGGAAGATGTGGGATCATTTGACGAAGACTATATTATGGGTTTAGAGGATGTAGATATGAGCACAAGGTGTTACAGGAAAGGATGGAATTTGGTTTTTACTCCTTATAGTATTGCGTATCGAGAATCAAATGAAAATCGTAAAATCATCAATAATAAATATTATGATCGAAATCGTCTAATTTATATTGCTAAACACTTTCCTAAGAAACTGCCTATACTAATCAAAAAATCTCATTTTTATATAAATAAGATTGATCAACTTTATGGAATTATACCTTTGGTAGCAGGAAAATTGATAAAAAATAATAATATGAATACTATTTGCAGAGTTTTGCCTAAATTATCAAATACTCTGAAAAATATATTTGGTATACAACCAGTAGATAACCTATTGGCCAGATTAGAAGTTTCCTTGGGTTATCGCAAACCTCGTATTGGGATTTATGACCATGCCCTGCATCTTATTGGGGGAGGACAGAAATATGGGTGCACTATAGCCGAAGTTTTGCAAGACAATTTTGATATCACCCTTATCAGTAATAAAGAGGTTTCTCATAAGGATTTAAAAGAATGGTATAATTTAGATCTCTCTAAATGTAAGATAAAAGTTATTAAAATTCCTTTTTATGAAGAAAAAGGACGAAACGAAATTGACCCTAGCATGATTACCTCTGAAATGGAAAACCCCTTTCACATTATAAGTAAGGAGAGTGGGAACTATGATATTTTTATTAACAATAGTATGTTAGAAATGGTCTATCCTTTATCTAATATCTCATTATTCATCTGTCATTTTCCTGAGAGACAAAGATCAAAGTATTTCTATGTTGATCGATATACACATTTGATTTTTAATAGTAAATATACTGCCGAATGGGTGAAAAAGAAATGGAAAATTGTTCCTACAAAGCATATTTATCCTCCAGCTGATATGGTGAATTCTGATACTTCTAATAACAAAGAAAACATAATCCTCTCTGTTGCCCGTTTTGAAGTGGGGGGAAGCAAACAACAAGTCCAAATGATTGAAGCTTTTGAGAATTTATGCCAAAAATATCCGAAACGCTCACGAAATTGGCGGCTAATATTGGTAGGAGGGAGTATAAAAAATAATCCTTATCTCGAGAAAATTAAAAAAAAGCTGAATATATCTCAATATCCTATTGAATTGAAGGTGAATATTCCTTTAGATGAACTTAAATCTCTTTATAGAAGAGCCAAAATATTTTGGCACTTCTGTGGATTAACTCAGATTGAACCACAACTGATTGAACATTTCGGAATGACTACAGTGGAGGCTATGCAAAATGGCTGTGTGCCTATTGTATTTAATGGTGGAGGCCAAAAAGAAATTGTGGGAAACGGAGTATCAGGATTTCGTTTTGATTCTTTAGAAGATTTAATTGAATTAACAACTAAGGTTATCGATGATCAAGATTTATTTAGTTGGCTTAGTCAAAACGCTTACAAGCGCGGTGAAATTTTTAGCAAGAGGGTTTTTGAAAAAGAAGTTAAGATTTTTTTCCAGGAAATATTTAAAAATTATTGTTTCTTTGGAATGGTATGAACTTCTCAAGAAGATGATAAAGAACTCATGATAAAAGCTAAAAGTATAAATTTTGTAAGCAAGATATTTCTGCCTGATAAAAGAATGCAAATGAAAGTAAAATGGAAGTAACTTTTTCAGTTATTATCTTCACAAAAAATTCAATAAGCACAATTAAAGATCTGGTAGAAAGTTTAAAGACTCAGAAGGTTAATCATAACTATGAGATAATTTGCGTAGATTCAGGTTCAAAAGATGGCACTGTTGAATATCTTAAAAGTAATAATATGAGGCTTATCCAAATTCCAGAAAGAGAGTTTCATCACAGTCGTACTCGTATGAGAGCGGCAAAATTAGCCAAAGGGAAATTCGTGATTTTTCTTACAGATGACATTTTACCGACAGGTAGTTATTTTTTAGAAAATTTAACCAAGCCAGTTCTTGAGGGTAAAGCTGAAGCTTCTTATGGGGTTCATCAGGTAGGTGGGAATAAATTGTATGATCCCATTGATGCATTTTTGCATAATAAGTGGTATCTTGAATATGAAGATATTTCTGAGCCAATCTCGATGAATGATTGGCATAGAATGAAACCAGAAATTAGAAGAAAAATATGTAATTTTGATAATTGCGCTTCTTGTATAAATAAAGATACTCTTCTGAAGTTCAAATTGCCAGATGTGCCTTATGGAGAAGATATGTGCTTTGCCAAGAGACTTATATTAAATAATTGTAGAGTCGCCTTAGCTAAAAAAGCTAAATTCTATCATTGGCATAACTCTTCGTTCAGTTATGTCTTAAAGAGAATGTGTATAGATCAACATTTAAGTATAAAGGAGTTTGGGCTTTATTATGTGTCAAGATTGATAGGTGTTGTAAAAGCAATAGTAATAAGAGCACTTTATCGCTCTTACATTGCACTTTTTAAATTAGATATATCTCTGGGGAAAAAAATATATTGGATTGTATATAATATTAAGCTTTTAACAGCAGATTTTTTGGGTAAATATATTGGCACATTAGACGAAAGCAAAACGAGAGGAATTCTATCTCCCTTAAAAAAACGGTTATTCAAATTAAAGAAAGATATCTTAAATAAGATTAACACAAAAGCCTTAATGAGATATTAATACAGGGAAAAACTTATGAGATTATAAAATGCCCTACAGCTTTACTGTGAGGAAATCTCACTTTTATTTGACCTTAATTATGAAATTTTGATATAAATTAAAAATCAATAAGAAAAGAATGAAAATATTGCTTATTGGAGCGAATGGTCAATTAGGAACAGATATTTTAAAAGTTTTTGAAGAGAACGAATTAATTCCTCTATCTCATAAAGAAATTGAGATAACAGACTATGAACAAATAAAAAAAATAATTGATAAACATCAACCGGAAATCATTATAAACACTGCTGCTTACCATAATGTCCCAGAATGCGAAAGAAATCCTGAAAAGGCATTCTTAGTAAATAGTATAGGTGTGAAAAATTTGGCAGATATATGTCGAGATAATCAAATGAAACTAGTTCATTTAAGTACAGACTATGTATTTGATGGTAGAAAAAATACTCCATATACAGAGGAAGATGTTCCTAACCCTTTAAACGTTTATGGTATTTCTAAATTGGCTGGAGAATTTTTTGTTAAAAAAGTAGAAAAACATTATATTATTCGAGTAGCAAGTTTGTTTGGAGTTAGTGGTTGCAGAGCTAAAGGAGGTAGAAATTTTGTTAAAACAATGCTAAATTTAGCTAAAAGTAAAGATAATATTCAAGTTACCTCAAATATAATTTGTAGTCCTACTTATACTTTTGATGCAGCTTTAAAAATTAAAGAAATTTTGGAGGATGATTTTCCATCCGGTATTTATCATGTCACTAACAGCGGATACTGTAGTTGGTATGAATTTGCTTTGGAAATATTTAAACAAATAGAAGCAACAACTAAAGTAGAAAAGAAAATTGAAAAAGAAGAGATGGAAGGGATAAAAAGACCTATTTATACTCCTTTAATCAGTAGAAAAATAAAGCTATTGAGACACTGGAAAGAAGCTTTAAAGGCTTATTTAGGAGAAGAAAAATATAAATTAAGGGAGGTTTAAATTGATTAGAGATGCAGTAAAAATTGATTTAGTGGCTCATGTCGACGATAGAGGATATTTAATTGAAATCATCAGAGCCACAGATCCACATTTTACTAAATTTGGACAAGTATATCTTGTAGGTAACTTTGCTAAAGGGACAATACGGGCTTTTCATAAGCACAAAATATTATGGGATTGGTTTTTTATTTCTCATGGTTCAGCAAAATTTATTTTAGTCGATGATAGAAAAGATAGTCCAACTTACAAAGAACAAAATATTTTTGTAGTTAGTTCTCGTAATCCGAGTTTAATTGTAGTCCCACCTGGAGTATATCATGGCTGGATGTCTTTGGAAGATGATACTCAAATGATAAGCACAGCAAGTGAAGTTTATAATAGAGAAAATCCCGATGAAGTAAGGATTCCTCCAGATTCGTTTGGAGATGTATGGACAGTTAAAGGAAGGTAATAAAAATTAAAAATAATTAAGGAGAATAGAATGAAAGTATTATTAATTGGAGGAGCAGGGTATGTAGGCTCAGTATTGACAGAGGAATTATTAGAAAGAGGTTACAGTATAAAAATATTTGATAGATTTTATTATGGAGACATGGGTATTGAAAAATTTAAAGATAGAGTGGAAATAATAATGGAAGATATGAGGAATTTAGAGCCGGATGTTTTAGAGGAAGTGGGAGTAGTAATAAACATAGGCGGCTTATCAAACGATCCAACTGCAGAGTATAATCCTAAGGCAAATTATGAAATGAACACTTTAGCCACAAAATTATCAGCTGAACTTTGTAAGAAAGTTGGTATAAAAAGATATATTTTTGCTTCTTCATGTTCCATATATGATATTGGAGCTAAGGATGAAGAAAAGGATGTCATTTTTGACGAAAACACAAAGGTATCTCCCAAAGCTGCTTATTCTTCATCTAAATATGAAGCTGAAAAAATTCTTCTTTCAATGCAAGATAAAAATTTCTCTCCTGTAATATTGAGAAAAGGAACAATTTATGGCTTTTCTTACAGAATGAGATATGATTTGGTAGTCAATACATTTTTAAGAGATGCCTTAACAAAAGGATATATAACTCCATTTTATGGTGGAGAAATGTGGAGACCTTTAGTTGATATACGAGATACGGCAAAAGCTTACATAACTTGTATTGAAGCAGATGAAGAGAATGTAAAAGGAGAAATTTTTAATTTGGTCTATAGGAATTTCAGAATATCTGAGCTCGCTTTAAGGGTCAGGAATGCTTTAAAATCAATAGATATAAACATTGACATAAAACCTGATTATAAGTATAGAGGAGTCAGAAGTTATAGGGTCTCAGGAGAAAAGATAAAAAATAAATTAGGTTTCAGTCCTTCTATTTCTGTAGAAGATTCTGTAGTAGATATGGCAGAGAGAATCAAAGAATATAATTATTTAAATTTTGAAGACCCAATTTATTATAACATCAACTGGATGAGAACATTAGAAAAAGCTGATGAAATAATTAAAATCACAGGAAAAATCTTTTAATTTTTGTAATTAATGAAGGTCTTAGTTTGCAAAGCTCCTAAGAAAATTACAATTGAGGAAGCTAAAATTCCAGAGATAAAAAACGATAAAGTATTGGTCAAAATAGAATACTGTGGAATTTGCACATATGATTTAAAAAGGTATTTAGGATTAAAAGATACAAATTATCCTGTAATTTTAGGTCACGAGCCTTCAGGTATAGTAGAAGAAACTGGATCAGAAGTGGAAAATTTTAAAGAGGGAGACAAAGTTATCGTAGATGTAAAAATAAAGTGTGGAAAATGCATTAATTGCTTGAAAGGGTTAGAAAGCAGATGTCTAAATTCAGAAGCTTCAAATGGATTTTCTCAATATATTCTTGCTTCCCAAGAGAATGTCTTTAAAGTCTCACCAAATTCAGATTTAGTAGTTGGAACATTAGCCGAACCATTAGCTTGCATCATTCATGGTTTCAAGAAAATTAAACTTAGGAAAGAAAATTCTTTTTTGGTTATCGGAGACGGAATTATGGGTATGTTAGCAAGTTTTGTAGGAAAAGTAATAAGGAACAAATCTGTTACTTTAGCTGGACACCATAATGATAGACTTAAAATAGCCAAAAGAATAGGTGTTGATTATGTTTTTAATATCAAAAATACTATTTCAAAGTTAAATAAATTCGACAATATTGTTTTTACAGTGGAAGAAAAAGAGATAATAAATAATTTGAATAGATTTTTATATCCAGGTGGAAATTTAGTGTTTATTGGAGAATTAAAGGGAAGACTTTATAATTTAGATTTAAATAAAATTTATTCTAATGAATATATCTTAATAGGAAGTAAAGGTTACGACAGAGAAGATTTCAAGATTTCAATTGAAATAATTGATAAATTTTCAGAAATTTTAAAAGGTTTTATTAGTAAGATCTATAATGTAAATGAATTAGAATTTGCACTTAAAGATTTGAAAGAAAAGAAGATTCTAAAAGGTGTTTTATATTTGAACAATTAGAGGAAAAAACATTCCCTGAAGATGTCTCTTTTTAATGAAGTTTTTTAAAGAGTCTATGGAAATACCCTTAATGCGGGAAGTAAAAAAATATAGAGTACGGTTAAAATTAATTTATCCTTGAAAAAACAATTGTCCAAATAATAAATTTATTTAAAGAAAATGGTTGAAAGTAGAAATCGGACGGTTGAACTTTCCATAATTATCGTAAACTATAATGGCAAAAATTACCTCTCTCGATGTTTAAAATCAATTTATCAATTTCCCCCGAGTCAAAAATTTGAAATCATTGTAGTGGATAATAATTCGAATGACAGCAGTCAAAAAATGGTCAGAAAAAGTTTCCCGGAAGTAAAATTGATTTGTAATAAGGAAAATTTGGGTTTTACCCGAGCAAATAACAAAGGAATACAATTGAGTCAAGGTAAATTTATTCTTTTTTTGAATAATGATACTCGAATTTTGGCCCATTCTTTAGATATTTTATTACATGAAATAAAAAAACGTCCTGAGATAGGGGTGATTGCTCCGGCTTTATTGAATGAAGATTACTCTTATCAATTATCCTATGGGTTGCGCCCCAATCTTAAAAATGAATTCTGGCAGAAATACTTCGCTAACCTATTCTTTAAATCAATAATAAAGAAAAAAGGAGATAACTGGGAAAAAGAGGTTGACTGGGTCAGTGGAGCTTGTTTTTTAACTACAAGAGATATTTTGGACAAAGTGAACCTTTTAGATGAGAGATTCTTTTTATACTTTGATGATCCTGATTTATGCACTCAAATCAAAAAATTAGGGAAAAAGATTTTTTACTTCCCCAAGGCGAAAATCTTTCACTATTTAGGAAAGAGCCGAGATGTTGTCCCTCAAAAACATGCACTGGAATATAGAAAAAGTCAACTTTACTTTTATCAAAAGCACTGCGCGAAGATAGAATTTAATCTTTTGAAATTCTATTTAGTCATTAAATTTGGATTACTTTTCTTGCTTAGTAAAATTTTCCCTTTCTTTGGAAAAGCAAAAATTGCTTCAGAGATTTATTTGAAAATTCTTCAAGTAGTTACAGAAAAGAAATAATGAAATTATCCCAAGTGAGGAAAATCCTTATTGTCAAATTATGCTGCATTGGTGATGTGATGTTTACCACTCCCTTGCTCAGGACATTAAGAAAAGGTTTCCCTGAAGCTAATCTCACCTATCTGGTTGGGGAATGGTCAAAGCAGGTAATAGAAACCAATCCTCATTTGAACCAGACTATTATCTATAATGTTCCTTTTGAAAAATCTAATTGGCTGATTAAAATAATAAAAACTTTAAGATTTATTCTCAAAATCAGGAAAGAAAAATTTGATTTAGCTATTAACTGTCATCGTTCTTTAAGTAGTAGTCTTTTCCTTTTTCTATCTGGTATTCGGTATCGAGTGGGATTTAATTGGCACCATCAAGGCTTTGCCTTAGCCAAAAAAATTCCTTTTGACTACACTAAGTATGAAGTGGAAAGATATTTAGATATTGCTCGTGGATTAAATTTAACTCCTCAAGACAACTACCTGGAAATAGGATTGAAGAAAGAAGAAAGAGAATTTGCTGAAGAATTATTAAAAAAATTAAATCTTTCTGAAAATAAATTAATTTCTGTCTTCCCAGGAGGAGGAAAAAATCCAAAAACAGTGATGTTAAGTAAAAAATGGATTCCTGAAAGATTTGCTCGTTTAAGCGATTGGATCTCAGAGAAATATAAAGCCAAAATTATTTTTCTTGGTGGAGAAAGTGATAAAAAAATTATCCAGGAAATTATTTCTCAAATGAAAACCCAACCAATAAATCTTGCCGGAAAACTCACTTTCCGAGAGTCAGCAGCTGCCATAGAAAAAAGTCATTTATTCATTGGTGGAGATTCAGGTCTTTTGTATTTAGCAGCTGCAGTTGGAACTCCCACGATTGGACTTTTCGGTCCGTCTGATCCCAGATTGGTTGCACCCCGAGGACAAAAACATATATTCATCTGGAAAAAAATTGAGTGCAGTCCTTGTTATGTTCCTCAAACTGTTCATAAGAAAGAGTTTTTGAAATGTAAGGATTTTAAGTGTATGGAGAAAATCACCTTGGATGAAGTGAAAAATGCTGTTGATAGCCACTGGGATAAATTTGCAAAATAAAAATTTTCTCAGAATATTTTCTTCCCATCTTTCAAAATCACTCATCTTCTTTTATAATAGAATGAGAAAAGAGGCTACAAAATGCCAGCTAACTTACCACCTCAATATTTTGAAGCAGAAAGAAAATTAAAAACAGCTAAAAACATCCCTGATAAAATTGGAATCCTTGAGGAAATGCTTTCTATTGTCCCAAAACATAAGGGAACAGAAAAACTCCAGGCTCTTCTTAAAACTAAAATTTCCAAACTTAAGGATCAACTTCAAAAAAAGCAAGCTACTGCAAGGCATGGACCAGTTTTTTATATTGAAAAGCTTGGCGCCGGTCAAGTGATATTAATTGGTCCTCCAAATGCTGGAAAATCTCAGATCTTGAACAGTTTAACTAATGCTCCGGCTGAAGTGGCTGATTATCCTTTTACTACTCAAAAACCTGTTCCTGGTATGATGCCTTATAAAAATATTCAGATTCAGTTAATTGATACCCCTCCTATTACGGAAGAATATCTTGAACCCTGGCTTCCAGAAATAATTAAAGTAGCTGATGCTGTCTTATTAGTTGTTGATTTAAATGACGATAATTGCTTAGACCAGATAGAAGTAATTTTCAAGAGATTGGAAGATAAAAAAATAACTCTTGTTGAACCAAAAATGGTAATAGAGTCTGAGAAAAAACCTTTTTTAAAAAGAGCTCTAATTATTGGAAATAAAAATGATCTGTCCGGAGCAACAGAAAATCTTGAGTTCCTTAAGGAATTCTATGCACAAAAATTTCCAGTGATTTCTATCTCAGCCAAAGAAAAAGTTAATTTGGATAATTTAAAAGATCGAATTTATAACATACTGGATATCATTCGTGTGTACAGTAAAATTCCAGGCAAAAAACCTGATTTGAATGAACCGTTTATTTTTAAAAAAGGAGCCACTGTAATGGATATGGCAGAAAGAATTCATAAAGATTTTGCCTATAAGCTGAAATATGCTCGTATCTGGGGCTCGAACAAATATGATGGGCAAAAAGTGACTAAAGACTACATCCTTCAGGAAGAAGATATTATCGAATTACACATATAAGATATACCTCACTTCGTGCGGCAAAATCCCAAATTCTGAAGCAGCAAGTCAAGAGTGGTTATTATGAGTTTATTGAAAAGCCTGATTTATCGATAATTTATGAGCTGCTTCTCAAAATGAAAATTACTATGTGAGCCAGATTTTCTGCTTGATGAATACTCTGTTATTAAATCAATTGCTTCAAGGAAACTTTTAGGTGGCTCAGTTGTTTTTATATCAAATTCGGTCATCCGATCAACTAATTTTTTTGTTCGAAGATATCTCCTGATTTGATAAGCTGTTTTTTTATTAAAAACCCCTAACAACCTCTTATAACCTAAATTATCATAAAAATACAGCACTTTTTTACACTTTGCTCTTTTCATAGCAGCCTCAATTTGTTTCCGGAAAGCTGAATACTCTAAATATTCCATTCGTTTCTCCCTCCCCTTTTTCTTATGCAATATTTGTGCCAATTCAAGAGAGGAATTTCTCTATTATCTGGACATAATTTAAATTAAAAGATGAAATCTGAGTGTAAAAAAAAATTACATCTGTAAAAAATTTTTAAATTTCACTCGAAAAATAAAGTAATAGATCAAAACAAAAACCCAAATGTTGACTTATCTGTCATGTCAGAAGGGTCATCTATGAATTTGAGAGCCTCCTTAATTCTTAAATCCATAACTTTTTCTCTCCATATAATTTAGTCTTTTGAAAAGCAAAAAACTTGAAATTTTTTAAAATTTTTTTGAATTAATCTCGGTCTTAATTTCAAAGACTCTATTTGTGATTCCAAGCTCAAGAAAATAAAGTCGAGCAAAAATTTCAAATTGCGAACAGGTGAATTTTGTGGATATCAGATTTCATGTTTATAGAGTTCGAGCTAAAGCAATAAGCGCCCGCATAAGCTTGAAGCCTTCAATCAGGTCATTCGTGGTGAAAACAACTGTTCTCCCACCTATTCTTTTTACTCCAGGAATAAGCTCAGCATAATCAGTTTGATAGCTATAAAGAAACTCTAATTCAAATTTGTAAGGAGGATCAAGATTGAAAGGCTTTATTTCTTTTCTTTTTTCAAGAGCTATTTTTGTTTTTTCTCTTATTAATTGAAGAGCTTTTTCAAATGGTAAACATTTTGCAGCATATCTTCCAATACCTTCCTTGACCGCCACTGTTTCAATTTCTTTTCCTAAAAGATTTTTTGCTTGCTGACAAACGGCTGAGTCTCCAGCAATTAAGACTACTGGCACATCAAAATAACCTGCTACTGCAGCATTTATTCCAACTTCTGGCATTTCGATTCCATTAATTTTTATGGAATAGACTGAAGCACTGGAATAAGTATGGTCTAAGACTCCATCTTTCGTTCCAGCCTTAGCATGATACCCAATAAATATTACGACATCAAAAGTGTTATCAATTCCCTGCATCATACTGAGAGACTTTGGAGAACCAGTGATGAGATAGGCCGTTGGATTGAGCTCGCTAATTATTATATTTCTCATATTCCCGTGAGAATCATTAACCATAATTTTAGTTGCTCCTGCATCAAGAGCACCCTGAATAGCAGCGTTTGTTTCCTCCATCATCCATTTTCGGGCTAAATTGTAATCTTTACCCTCTGATGATACTTGGTCTCGATTCACTACTCCAGTAATTCCTTCCATATCCACTGAGATGTAAACCTTAAGTTTTTGACTCGAAGATAAGTAACTAATGTTAAATAAAAGGAAAATGATGATTAAAATTGTTACTTTTAAGATTTTTGAAATCATAATGTACCTCCTCTTGATTTTTTAATTGTTCTAATGAATTCATCTTTTCTTCCCTCCACCTGTTCTATTAATATTTTTTCTAAAAAATAGCAAGTAATTAAGCCTTAATCTTGCTCAGGAATGTTTATTATGTTATAAAGGAAAGGAAATGAGTATTGCTTTAGGCATTATTCAAATCTTTGTACTTCTTTTTGCAATAACTATACATGAAGCTTCCCATGGATGGACAGCCCATAAATTAGGTGATCCAACAGCTTATCTTCAGGGAAGAGTAACCCTTAATCCTTTGGCTCATATTGATCCTTTTGGAACAGTTATTCTTCCTCTCTTTCTTATTCTTTTGGGTGCACCAGCTTTTGGTTGGGCGAAACCAGTTATGGTTAATCCATATAATTTAAGAAATCCCAAAAGAGACAATCTCTGGATCTCAGCGGCTGGGCCATTGTCCAATATAATGGTAGCTTTCTTTTGTCTTATGGCTATTGTTTTTTTTAAAGGAATAACCCCAAGGGTAGGCTATTTTTTAAAGAGCCTTCTAACAGGACATTTAGTCTTTAGTCCTGGATTTCATCCTTTAGAGGGTTTGTCCTTAATTCTTTTTTATGGAACTTTAATTAACACCTATTTAGCTGTATTCAATCTCATTCCTGTCCCTCCTCTGGATGGAAGTGGAGTACTTATGGGGCTGTTATCCGATGAGGCAGCTGAGAAATATGACCGAATTCGTCCCTTTGGGTTTATTATAATTTTAGCCCTTATCTATCTTGGTCTTCTATCCCTGATAATAAGACCAATATTGATAGTGATTTATACAATAATATTTTTATAGAAGCATGAAGCAGGAAGCAAGAAGGAAAATAACAATTAAGCTACCAAATGTTAAATCAAAATTTAAAAATCAAAGATAGAAATGACAGATTAAAAGTCAAAAATTTACAATTTAATGAATATTGCTTTACATTTTGGTTTGTCATTTTGATTTTTGAATTTAATTAAAGCCTTTTCAAATAGTTAAACTATTAAGATTGATGAGATGAATATCCACACTAAGAAAAGCAAAAAGAAAACAGTATTAAGTGGGATGCGGCCAACGGGTGCTCTTCATTTAGGGCATATGGCTGGTGCCTTAAGAAACTGGATTGAATTGCAAGACGAATATCAGTGTTACTTTTCAATTGTTTCTTGGCATGCTTTAAGCTCAGAATATCAAAACTCAAGAATTATAAAAGACTATATATTTGAACTGGCTGTCGACTGGCTAAGTGTAGGTCTTGATCCAGAAAAAAGTGTCATTTTTCTCCAGTCTGAAATTAAAGAACATGCTGAGCTCCATCTTTTACTGTCAATGATAACTCCCCTTCCCTGGCTGGAAAGGGTTCCTACTTTTAAAGAACTCCAGCAACAATTGCCTGATAAAGATCTTAATACATATGGATTCTTAGGCTATCCGCTTCTTCAAACAGCTGATATTATCATTTACAAAGCTCATTATGTTCCAGTGGGAGAAGATCAAGTGTATCACATTGAACTGGCTAGGGAAATTGTCCGCCGATTTAATCGATTTTTCGGAGAAGTTTTTCCTGAACCACAAGTTCTATTAACTGAAGTACCAAAATTGGCTGGCACTGATGGTCGGAAAATGAGTAAATCATATAACAATGCTATTTACCTTGGAGATTCTCCCCGGATTATTGAACAAAAAATTAAACCAATGATGACTGATACTCAAAGGAAAAGAAGAACTGATCCCGGTGAACCAGAGGACTGCCCAGTCTTTACTCTACACAAAGCCTTTACTCCATCGAAAAAAAAAGTAGAGTTAGCCCAAGCCTGTCGAACAGCTTCGATTGGTTGTTTAGAATGCAAGCAGGTAATCATCGATGAATTAACAGAAAGATTTGCTCCCTTTCGAGAGCGGAAAAAAGAGTTTTTAAAGAAACCTCAAACTGTCTGGGAAATATTAGCTGAAGGGAATAAGAAGGCTCGGAAAAAAGCTCAGCAAACCATGGAAGAAGTGCGACAGGCAATAGGATTTTAGCTGATGAAGACAGCCGGTTACCAAGTTAAACTTGAAATATTTGAAGGCCCCTTAGAACTTCTCCTCTTTTTAATCAGAAAAAACAAAATTGACATCTACGACATTCCTATGGCCAAAATAACCCATGAATACCTCGATTATTTGAATAGAAAGGATAAAATCAACTTAGATAGGGAGGGAGATTTTCTTTTAGTTGCGGCAACATTGATTTATATTAAATCTCAAATGCTTCTTCCTCGTGAAAAAGAAATTGAGTTTGAAGAAGACCCGCGTCAGTCATTAGTTGATCAATTACTCGAGTATCAAAAAATTAAGAATATTTCTTTTATTCTTTCTCAAAAGGAATCTGAACAATTAGTTCAATGGAAACGATTTCATTCTAACTTGAATTTGAAAGAAGAAATCATCTTGAAGGAAGCTTCAGTCTTTGATTTAGCTGAGGCATTTTACAAGATATTAAAAAGAAAAGAAAGAGAAGAAATACAGACGATTGAGGGTCGGAAATTTTCAGTTGAAGAAAAAATGGAAGAAATTTTGTTTTTTCTTAGAAAAAACAAAAACTTAGATTTTTTAGACTACTTTAATTCTCAGACTTCTTTACAAGAAGCAATAATTTCTTTTTTCGGCTTATTAGAATTAATTAAAAGCCGAAATGTAGTAGCTATTCAAGAAAATCTTTTTCAGACTATTAAGGTTTGGCTGAGAAGACATTATCTGAGGAAAGAATTAAGGGGAGAGAATTGAGAAGGAAGCCTAAGACATCAAGACCCGAGGTCACCAAGACTCCCAGACTTAATAAAAAAGGTCTTAAAGTCTTAGGAGCTCAAGGTCTTGAGGCCTCAATAATTGAAGCTTTAATCTTTATATCTAACGAACCTTTAACTGTAGATAAGATAGCTGAAATCCTTAAAGATGTGCCCAAGGAAAAAATTACTCAAGCCCTGGAAGAGTTAGCTAAATCTTATAAAAACAGCCATCATGGAATACACATTATTAAAGCAGGCGGTGGCTATTTATTCACCACTAAGCCAAAATACGATTCTTGGATTAAAAGACTGCTCAACATTAAAAAACAATCCAAACTTTCTCCTGCTGCCCTGGAGACTCTTGCAGCGATTGCTTATCATCAACCAGTTACCCTACCTGAAATTTCTGCCCTTCGGGGAGTTGATTCTTCATATACTCTTCGAACTTTACTTAAACTAAAATTTATCAAAATTGTGGGACGAAAGAAGACTTCAGGACGACCTCTTATTTACCGAACTACTAAAGAATTCCTAACTTATTTTGGTCTAAACAGTCTGGAAGATTTACCATCTATAGAGGAATTAAAAGACATTATTGAGGAAGAAAATGCTTCTTTTCCAGAGAAGATTGACATATAATAATTTAATTAATAAAACAGAATATAAGGGTTCTCAAATAATCATAACAGAAAGAAGATGAGTTAAAGATGTTAAAGGTTTATATAAAAACCCCAAATTACAAATAAGTTCCAATGACCAAAATCCCAATGACTCAAACAAAAAAAGCAAATAATCTTGGAATAAATCAAAATGCAAAAATGTCTTTTACATTAGTTCTGCAGAACGGCAGCACCGCAGAACTATTAGTATTAGTATTAGTTTTGAGTTTTAATTTGTCATTTTGATTTTTGATATTTGATTTTTAATTTTTATAGAGAGGTGAAGTCAAAAAATAGCCTTTAAAAACCTTGCTAGTATTAAGTTTTTAAACTTAAAAAATTCAATATTAAAGAGAGAGGTCTAATAATGAAAAATTTAATTCCACCTCACATTCTTCAAATCCAACCCTATGTTCCGGGGAAACCAATAGAGGAAATTCAGCGAGAATTAGGGCTAAAAAAAATAGTTAAATTAGCTTCAAATGAAAATCCTTTGGGTCCTTCACCCAAAGCGATTGAAGCAATAAAAAAAGAATTAAACTCCTCTCATCGATATCCGTACGATGATGGCTTTTATTTAAAGCGGGCTTTATCTGGAAAATTAGACTTTCCAATGGATCAAATAATCTTAGGTGGTGGGTCAACTGATTTAATAAAAATGATTTCCCATGCATTTCTTGATCGCCAAAATAAAGCAATAATCTCAGAAAAAACCTTCCTTATGTATCGCTTAGCAATCTGTGAAGTAAATGGAAAAGAAGCTATTATCAAAGTCCCTTTGAAAAATAATTATACCTATGATTTAGAAGGTTTCATTGAACATCTCAATCCTAAAGTTAAACTAATTTTTATTGCTAACCCAAACAATCCAACTGGAACCATGGTTACTGAAGAAGAAGTAGATAATTTTTTAGCTAAGGTACCAGAAGAAATAATTGTTATTTTTGATGAGGCATATAAAGAATATATAACTCGACCCGATTATCCAGACGGAACAAAATATATCAGACAGGGGAAAAAAGTAATTGTCCTAAGAACATTTTCTAAAATTTATGGATTAGCTGGTCTTCGAGTAGGTTATGGAATATCTCAAAAGGAAATTATTAATGTCTTAAGGAGAACTAAAACTCCTTTTAATGTTCCTCGTTCTTCTCAACAGGGAGCTTTATCCGCCCTAGAAGATAAACAGCACGTCAGGAAAAGTCGGGAGTTAAACTTTAAACAAAGAGAATTTTTACAGAAAGAATTAACAAAACTTGGATTAGAGGTAATTCCTTCAGTGGCTAATTTTATTATGTTTAAAACTCCTTATCCAGTTAAAAAGACATATTCGGAGTTAATTAAAAAAGGAGTAATTATTCGACCATTAGAAGCCTTTGAAGTTCCAGAGGCATTTCGAGTTACTGTTGGTACTCCTAAGGAGAACCTTTTTTTCTTAGAAAAAATAAAAGAAGTTCTAAATCAGATGTCTTAACATCTTCTTTTGGTATTGACAAAACTTATATAATTAAGATAGTATAATTACCATTGTTAGTTCCATGAAGATTAGAGTGGTCACCAAATCGGGTTTTTGCTTCGGGGTAAAAAGAGCAATAAACATTGCCCGACAAATTCGGAGGGAGAAAAAAGGAAAAGTTTTTACCTTTGGTGATTTAATTCATAATCAACAAGTGGTAGAAAATTTGAGAAAAGAAGGGATAGAATCAATTGATGATATTAGCCAAATAAAGGGAGGAACAATAATCATTAGATCCCACGGGATTTCTCCTCACATTTTTCAACAATTGGTTGACAAGGGAATAGAAGTAATTGATGCTACCTGTCCTTTTGTCAAAAAAAGTCAAAAACTGGTCAAGAAATTGGCTGACGAGGACTACGAAATTATTATTGTTGGAAATAAACCACATCCAGAAATTAAAGGTTTAATTGGTTTTTCTCAGGGAAAAGAAGTAGTAATTAAAAGCGAAGAAGAAGTTGATTTATTGCCCAAAAAAAACAAAAGAGGGGTTATCGCTCAATCAACTCAAGATATCACTCTCTATCAAAAAATTGTTTCTAAACTTATTGAAAAAACCAGAGAACTAAAAGTATTTAATACAATCTGTGACTCGACTCAAATAAGGCAAAAAGCAACTGCTCAACTGGCTGCCCAAGTGGATATAATGTTAATCATTGGAGATAGAAAAAGTTCAAATACAAATAAATTATATAATCTGGCAAAGAGGATTCAGGAAAATACCTATTTCATTGAAAAAACAGATAATCTCACTCCTAAAATGATTGCCTTCGCTGAAGAGATTGGAGTGTCAGCTGGCGCTTCCACTCCTCATGAACTAATTATGGAAGTTGTAGAAAGAATAAAGGAAATTAAAAAATCAAAATCCAACCAACAAATTGAGGAGAATTTAATCCAATGGATGAATTGAATAAAAAAACACCTGCTCAAGAAGATATTTCTGCCGAGGATTATCGCCATCTTTTAGAAAAATATCAATTTAATATAAAAGATATTTCTGAGGGAAAAATAGTTCAAGGAAAAGTAATTAAAATCAGCTCAAATGATGTGCTCGTTGATATTGGATATAAAGCAGAAGGGATCGTCCCGATAGAAGACTTTCTCGATTGGCAGGGAAAAGCATCAGTTGAAGAAGGAGATAAAATTAATGTTATTATTGAAAAAACAAACTATAAAGATGGTTATCTTCTTCTTTCTAAAAGAAAAGCAGATGAAATAAGAGCTTGGAATGAATTAAAAAAAGCATATAACCATAATTCTTGGGTACGTGGAAGAGTAATTCACAAAGTAAGAAACGGATATATTGTCAATTTAGGGATAAATGCTTTTCTCCCTGAGTCCCAAGTAGACATTAAAAAAGGTAAAGGTTCAGATAATATCATTGGTAATGAGTATAAGTTTAAAGTTTTAAAACTTGATCGAAAAAACGAAAGTGCCATTCTTTCGAGAAGGCTTTTTCTCAAAGATGAACGAGAAAAAGCCAAAAGAAGAGTTTTTGATAATCTCAGCGCAGGGAAATTAATTAAAGGTAAAGTATCTTCTTTAACTAATTTTGGAGCATTCATTGACTTGGGGGGTGTGGATGGCCTACTTCATATTAATGATATGTCTTGGGGAAGAATGAATCATCCTTCGGAAATGTTTAAAGTAGGACAAGAAGTTGAAGTAATCGTTCTTAGTTACAACGAACAAGAAGAAAAAATATCTCTTGGATTTAAACAAAAAACACCTACCCCTTGGGAGAGTGTAGATCAAAAATATAAGGTTGGACAAAGAGTAAGAGGCACTGTAGTCAGCCTAACTGATTTTGGTGCCTTTATTGAACTGGAAGAAGGAGTAGAGGGCCTAATTCATGTTTCTGATCTCACTTGGTCCCGAAAAACAATTCATCCTAAAAAAATATTATCCTGTGGTGATAAGGTGGAGGTAGTAATTCTTGATGTCAATCGCTCTGCTCGAAGAATCTCTCTCGGTTTAAAACAGACAGAACCTCATCCCTGGAAAATCTTTGCTGAAAAACACAAAGAGGGTTCTATTGTCCGTGGTAAGGTAACTAATCTAACTGATTTTGGAGCATTTCTCGAAGTTCAAGAAGGAGTTGAAGGGTTAATCCACATTTCTGATATTTCTTGGGAAAAAATAAGTCACCCTTCTGAAGTTCTTCGTTCTGGACAAGAGATTGAAGCTGTGATTTTAAAAATGGACCCTGAAAAACAAAAACTGTCTCTGGGAATAAAGCAGTTGGAAGGTGATATGTGGGAAGAAGTCTTCAAAAAATACAAAATTGGAGATGTCATTGATGTAAAAATAACCAGATTAACTGATTTTGGTGTATTTGCGGAAATCTGTCGAGGGGTGGAAGGACTTGTTTTTCTCTCGGAATTGAGTGAAAAAAGGATAGACAAGCCTTCTGAATATTTTACTCTTGGTGAAATAAAGCCAGCAATGATTATCAAAATGAACCCTAAGGAAAAGAAAATCGGGTTGAGTTTTAAACAAGCTCAGACAGAAATTCAAAAGAGAGAATACCAAAAATATCAACAAACGATAAGAAAAACAGCTACTTTAGGAGATATATTAAAGGATCAGTTCAAAAAAATAACTCCCCAAGAAACAGGAAATAAAATAAGTAAAAAAAGGAGGAACAAAAATGGTTAAGGCAGACTTAGTCAATATACTTGCAGAAGAACTAAATATTTCAAAGCAACAAGCAGAAGTAGCAGTCAATCTCTTTTTCAAATCAATAAAAGAAGCGATTCTAAATGAAGAAGAAATTGAATTGAGAGGATTTGGTAGCTTTCGATTCAGAGAAAGAAAACCACGAATAGGAAGAAATCCTCGAACAGGAGAAAAAGTTCAAGTCCCCACCAAAAAAGTTCTCTATTTCAAACCGAGCAAATTACTGAAGGAATATATTAACCAATAAAATGGAGTATATCTGGGCTCCCTGGCGGGAAAAATATGTCAAGCAAGTTCATCTAATGAATGAATGTATTTTCTGTCAGGCTTTAGAAGCAAAAAACGACGAACAGGCATTAATTCTCTCCCGAGGAAAATATAATTTTGTAATTATGAATGCCTTTCCTTATAATTGTGGCCACTTAATGATTGCTCCTTATTCCCATCTTTCTTCTCCTGAAGATTCGCCGAGTGATGTTTTACAAGAAATACCGGAGATTATCAATCTTTGCTTAAAAGTTCTAAAGGACGCTTACCGACCTAACGGTTTCAATATTGGAATGAATTTAGGTCGAAGCGCTGGAGCAGGAGTAATAGATCACTATCATCTCCACATTGTTCCGAGATGGGAAGGAGACACTAATTTTATGCCGCTTTTTGGGAAAACAAAAGTAGTTCTTGAAGACCTAAAAACAACTTATCGTCGCCTTTTACCCTTATTCGAAAAAATAAAGGGGGCAAGGATTCAAGGATCCAAGGGATCAAGTGGAAATTTCACTTGAATCCTCGACCCCTCGAATCCTTGAGTCCTAAGGAATAAGATGAATTTCGAATTTAGTGAAGAACAAATTTTACTCCAGGATATGATTCGGGAATTTACTGAAAAAGAAATTGCCCCTCAGGTAAAAGAATTAGAAATTAAACAGGAATTTCCAGCAAAGATAATAGGAAAATTAGCTGAACTGGGAATAATGGGAATGGAAATTCCCTCCCAATATGGAGGAAGCGAATTACCTAAGGTCTCCCAGTCAATAGTTATGGAAGAATTAGCTCGAATCTGCCCTGCCACCTCTTTAGCAGTGATTGTTCATAATTCGGTCTTTTGTTATCCTATTTCAAAATTTGGAAACGAAGATCAAAAAAGCAAATATTTACCTTTAGCAGCCAAAGGAGAGATTATCGGTGGTCTTTGTCTAACCGAACCTCAAGCGGGTTCAGATGCCACTAACCAGAAAACGAAAGCAATAAGGGATGGTAATTACTACATTCTAAATGGAACCAAATCTTGGATAACTAATGGTAGTGTGGCTCAAGCCTTGATAATAATTGCTGTTACAAATCCCAAAGCAGGACATAAAGGAATTAGTGCTTTTATTGTTAATACCTCTTCACCCGGACTAAAAGTTTCTAAAATAGAAGAAAAAATGGGTTTAAGTTCATCTAAAACAGCAGAAATAGTTTTAGAAGAATGTCGAGTGCCAGCTGGAAATTTACTTGGTGAAGAAGGAATGGGAATTAAAATTGCTCTTCATTCTCTTGATGTTTCTCGAATTGGAATTGGAGCCCAATCAGTTGGCTTAGCTCAGGGAGCTTTGGAAGAAGCGGTAAAATATGCCAAGCAGAGATATGCTTTCAATAAGCCATTAGCTGAATTCCAAGCGATCCAATTTATGATTGCTGACATGGCAACATTAATAGAGGCAGCTCGGCTATTAACTTATCGAGCAGCTGACTTAAAAGATAAAGGAAAACCTTTCACTAAAGAAGCATCAATGGCCAAACTGTTTGCCTCTGAAGCAGCTAATAAAATAGTCTATCAAGCACTACAAATCCATGGGGCTTATGGATACTCGAAAGAATTTATTATTGAAAAACTCTATCGCGATGCTCGAGCATTACCTATATATGAAGGCACTTCTGAAATTCAAAGATTAATAATTGCAAGAAATCTTTTAAAATAAGCCATTAGTCGTTAGCTCTTAGCCATTAGCTAGGAGCTAAAGGCTATATGCTCTATGAGGCAAAAAGATGCTCAAAGCAATGAGAAAAAACATTAAAGCCTTAGCTCCTACTCTCTGGCTGGTCATTGCTGCTTTTATTATCACTATTTTCGCTGTCTGGGGTGGAGCAGGAAGATTAGGCGGAGGAAGGGCAGCTAAATATATTGCTCATATAGGAAAAGAAAAAATTCCGGTTGAGATTTACCGTAACACCTTAATTCAACGTCTCCAAATGCTAAGAAATCAATCAAAAAAAGAATTGAACCGGAAAATAATTGAACAGCTCAACCTTCCTCAACAGATATTAAGTCAAATGATTCAAGAAAGATTAGTCCTTCATTTAGCTAAAGAAATGGGCTTAGGAGTAACTGATCAGGAAATTAGAGACAAAATTTTAAGTTATGAGGCTTTTCAAAGAAATGGGAAATTCATCGGATTTGAGGAATATAAAAAAATCTTAAGCTGGAATAGAATTTCAGTTGAGGAATTTGAACGAGGTTTAAGAAAAGAAATTATCATTAACAAAGTTATCCAACTTCTTACGGCTGGACTTCCAGTAACTGACCAAGAAGTTCTGGAAAATTATAAAAGAGAAAACGAATCAGCAAGATTAGAATATTTAACTATTAGCACCGAAAGAATTGAGTTAGAAAGAGAACCCGATGATAACCAACTCAAACAGTACTTCGCCCTTAACCCAAAAAAATATAAAATCCCTGAAAAAAGAAAAGGAATCCTTGTTTTTTTCAAGATAGATGACTTAAAATCTGAATTTAAAGTTACTGACCAAGATATTGAAAAATATTACCAGGAAAATATTTCTCGCTTTGAAATTCCAGAAAAAATTAAAGTAAGCAGAATATACCTCCCTTACGAAGAACAAGATAAAGAAAAACTTAAGGAAAAAGCAAGAAATATCTTAGAAAAGATTAAAGAAGGTGAAGACTTTGCTCTCTTGGCAAAAGTATATTCTCAGGATGAAAAAAAAGACCAGGGAGGAGACTGGGGATTATACGAATGGCGAAGATTATCCGCCGAAGAACAAAAAAGTATCCAAGATTTACCTCAAGGAGAAACTTCTGATTTAATTGAATTAAAAGATGGATTATCAATTATTAAAATCACCGAAAAAGAACCTTCCTATATAAGACCACTTCAAGAAGTAAAAGAAATGATTAAAGACACAATTCTTTTTGAAAAAGCAGGCGAATTGGCTGAAAATAAGATTAAAGAATTAGAAAAAGAAGCAAAGAAGGAAAAAAGTCTGAAGAAAGCTGCTGAAAAAATGAACTTTAAAGTTGAGTTTACGGAGTTTTTAACCAAAGGAGAAGCAATTAAAGATATCGACCCTTCAGGAGCAATCAGTCAAAATCTGTTTAAGATAAAAGAAAAAGAAATAAGCTTACCAATTTATACTTATCAGGGAATAGGACTGGTTGAACTTGAAAAAATCCAGCCTTCTCGCCAAGCTAAATTTGAGGAAGTCAAAGATAAAGTAAAAAATGATTTGAAAGAGAAAATGAAGAAAGAACAAGCTCTAAAATTGGCTAACCAGATAAAACGAGAATTGAACAAAAAAGAGATGAGAAAGGTCAGTGAAGAGTTTAATGTTAATTACCAAAAAGAAGATAAATTTCAAAGAGGACGATTCTTAACTGAAGTAGGCATCAATCCAGAAATAGAAAAAGAGATATTTTCTATTGAGGTAAATAAAGTGAGCGGACCTTTAGGTTTTGACAAAGGATATATTCTGATAAAGGTGTTAGAAAGGAAAGAAATCAATTTAGATGAATTTAGGAAAAACAAAGAAAAAGAAAGAGAAAAATTACGAACTATTAAAAGAAATCAATTTTTAAATTCTTATCTTTCTAAATTAATGGAACAACTTGGTATAAAAATTAATTCCAAAGCTTTCGAAGAAGTTAATAATGATATTTTATCCCGATTTGAATAATGAATCGAAAAAGTCTACGGGTAAGAAACAATCCCGAATCCTAAGGATTATCTTTTGCTTTTAGTTTCTTATCCGCCTTCAGCGAATTAGACTGCCGAAGGCAGGTAGTTTCTAACTAATAGTTAAAGCCTAACAGCTAAAACGACAAGGAGAATAAGATGACACAACCAACTAAAAAAACCTTACCTCCAGAAGCTTATCGGGAACTAAAACCAGGGGAAAAATACACTCCTTACGTTCCTTCTGAATCCAAAGTAGCTGAAATTACTTTTCGTTCAGTTTCTTGGGGTCTCTTTATGACCCTTTTATTTACTTTTGCTGCTGCTTACCTGGGCCTAAAAGTAGGAACTGTCTTTGAAGCAGCTATTCCCATCGCTATTTTGGCTGTTGGAATTGGTACTTGGTACAGCCGAAAAAACACCATTCTGGAAAATGTTATTATTCAGTCAATTGGAGCAGCTTCTGGAGTGATTGTTGCTGGTGCAATATTTACTCTTCCAGCTCTTTTTATCCTGGATTTACCTGTAAATTTCTTGATGATATTTTTGTCTGCTTTCTTAGGTGGATGCTTAGGTATCTTCTTCCTTATACCTTTGCGGAGATACTTTTGTGCTGAGCAACACGGAAAACTCCCTTTTCCTGAGGCCACAGCTACAACTGAAATTTTAGTCACCGGTGAAACAGGAGGGGAGCAGGCTAAAGTTTTAATCTTAAGTATGATTATTGGTGGAATTTACGACTTCATAGCTATTGCTGTCAAATTATGGAATGAGATGTTAACCTTTCAATGGATAGGTTTTGCTCAAAAAATAGGTGAAAAAGCACGAATGATTCTTAAAATAGATGCCTTATCTGCTTTTCTTGGTTTAGGTTATATTATTGGCCTTCGCTACAATGCAGTCATAGTTGCAGGTGGTTTTCTCTCTCATTTTGCATTTATTCCTTTAATTTGGTTTTTAGGTCAGCATCTTCCCAATCCTATTTATCCTGGCACAGTTCCTATTGCTCAGATGACTGAAGTAGATATTTTTAGAACCTATGTCCAAAAAATAGGAATCGGAGCCATTGCTATGGCTGGATTTTTGGGCATAGTCAAATCTATGCCTGTTATGATTAAATCTTTTTCTATTGGATTTAGAGAGATTTTTAAAGGAAAAAAAGGAACACTGACTAATCCAGTGAGAACAGATACAGACTTGAAAATGTCAACCATTATTATTGGAACCTTAATAACAACCCTTTGTTTGTTCATCTATTTCTTTTGGATTTCTAATAATGTTAAAATTGCTATTTTGGGGGTACTGCTTTGTTTTGTTTTAGCATTTCTTTTCACCACTGTGGCTGCTTATGCAATTGCTATTGTTGGCACAAATCCGGTTTCCGGAATGACTCTAATCACTTTGATTATCAGTAGTGTTATTCTAATAGGCGCTGGTCTTTCTGGTAAAGAAGGAATGGCAGTTGCTTTATTAATTGGAGCTGTCGTTTGTACTGCTTTATCCTTGTCTGGATCATTTATCACTGATCTAAAAATCGGTTACTGGTTAGGTGCCACTCCTCGAAATCAGGAGAGATTTAAATTTTCAGGTGTGTTAGTTGCTGCTTTAGCTATTGGTGTAGCCATATTTCTCTTAGATAAAGCCTTTTCATTTAAAAGTGGTGTCCTTCCTGCCCCCCAAGCAAATTTGATGGCAACTATTATTCAATCTCTTATGTCTCGCGAACCAGTCACCTGGCTTCTTTTTGGAATAGGGGCTTTGGTAGCTCTGGTGGTTGAAATGTCAGTTGTTCCAACTTTAGCTTTTGCCTTAGGCATGTATCTTCCTTTGGCATTAACAACTCCTCTTTTAATTGGTGGGCTTGTCTCTCACTTTGTAAAAAAATCCAGTAAAGATGAAAAAATTGGAAACAAAAGAAAAGAAAGAGGTACATTAATTGCCTCTGGTTTTATTGCTGGAGGTGCTTTAATGGGAATTTTGCTTGCTGTTTTAAAAGTTGCGAAAGTAGATAGATTTATCAGCTTTGGGGTTCCTATGATTCAAGAAGCTGGCAAATGGGTTGAAGGAACACCTGCTACATGGTACACCAACTATGGAGAGATTATCAGCCTTATAGCCTTTATTGCTCTTTGTTACTATGTCTATTGGGACTCAAAACGAGCAGCAAAATAATAAAGCCACAAGCCACAAGCTGACATGAGACCTGCGACATGACTAGAGAAAAAATTGCTCAGGCAATAGAAATTTTAAAAGAAAAAAATATTGATTTGTGGTTAACTTTTGTCAGGGAAACAGATGTAATGGCTGATCCTATCTTGGATTTTATTTTGGGAACCACTTGTGTCTGGCAATCAGCTTTTATTCTAACCAACACTGGGAAAAAAATTGCTATTGTCGGTAGTTTAGATGTGGAAAATATAAAAAATCAGGAAATTTATGATGAGGTAATAGA
Organism: Candidatus Aminicenantia bacterium; assembly: GCA_046760445.1. Classification (GTDB taxonomy): domain Bacteria; phylum Acidobacteriota; class Aminicenantia; order JdFR-78; family JdFR-78; genus JBHIEE01. Next base: position 59,470 of record JBHIEE010000001.1, on the reverse strand, counting down.
TTACATTGGTTCTATTCGAGAAGAGTTAATCAAAGTTTTGGATAGAATCAAACCCCAGAAAATAGCGATTAATTATTCCAAAGATAGTGAAGTTGCTGATGGACTGACATACGGAATGTATCTATCTCTTATTGATTATTTAACCAACACTCCCTATCAGAAAAAATTAATCTCTGCAGAAGAAATTATCTCTGCTTTAAGAGGAAGAAAATCTCAAGAGGAAATAAAAAGAATAAAAGAAGCAATTGCTGCGACTGAAAAAATATTTAACCAATTGACTAAGTTTTTTAAACCTGAATTAACTGAAATAGAGATTGCCCGCTTCATTAAAAAAGAAACATTAAAACTAAACTTGGGCTTTGCTTGGAATGAAGCTTATTGTCCTTCAGTCTATACCGGACCTCAAGAAGGCGGCGCTCATTCAGGACCAACCAAAAGAAAAATTGAACCAGGTCATATTCTCAATATTGATTTTGGTGTAAAAAAGGAAAATTATGTCTCGGATTTACAGAGAGTTTGGTATTTTCGGCGAAAAGGAGAAAAGGAAGCACCTGAAGAAGTAGAAAAAGCATTCCAAACAGTTCGAGAGGCAATTCAAATTTCTGGCCAGGCAATCAAACCTGGAAAGCAAGGATGGGAAATAGATAAACTTGCTCGAAACTATATCCTATCACAAGGTTTTGAAGAATATCCACATGCCTTAGGTCATCAAGTGGGCAGAACAGCTCATGATGGCTCAGCGTTGTTAGCTCCTCGATGGGAAAGGTATGGTCAGAGACCTTTTGAAAAATTAGAAAAAGGCCAGGTTTTCACTTTAGAGCCAAGAATAAATCTTATAGATTATGGTGTAGTTTCAGTTGAAGAAATAATTTTGATTACTGAAAATGGAACAGAGTTTCTCTCCCATCCCCAGAAAGAGTTAATTCATATATGAAAAGCAAGAGGTGTAAAACATTATGAAAGAAACCACAGAGAACACAAATGATAAAAAATTCCAAATTCCAAATCACAAATTACACCTCGTACTGAGCCTCGGTGCGAAGCAAATAAGTTCCAATGACCAAAATCCCAATGACCGAAACAAAAAAACAAGTAATTACGACTTAGAAGAGCGAACTTATCAGTTTGCTAAAAAAAGTAACTTTTTAGAATTAAGGAAAAATTTCTCTTCTATAATAGAGAAATCATGATAATCGTTTTGGTCATTTGCCCTCGTTCTGAGCTCGGGCCGAAGGGGTCATTAGAATTTGCTTGCCCTGTAGCATGCGAAGCATTGATATATTTGTGATTTAATATAATAGGAGACTTCTGTGATTAAGCTTGACAATACTCTATAAACTTAAAGGAGAAAAAAATGAAAAAGACAAAATTATTATCCGCAGGAGAAAAGGCAGTCAAACACTCTCTTAAAATTCAAAAAGGGGAAAGTTTTCTTTTGGTAACAGACAAACAAAAAATGGAAATAGCTGAAGCTCTGGCTTACTGGGCAAAGCAAGTTGAAGCAGAAACAACTACCTATTTAATGATTGAAACTCTGAGGCCAATTGTCCAACCAACTAAAATTTTTGAAGAAATGATTAAAAGAGCAACTGTAACTGTTTATATGCTTGACTCAAGAATTGAAGAAAAACCTTTCCGAGGTTTTATGGTCAAAATGGGCTCGTCTTACGGCCGAATATGTATGATGCCTGGTATTACCAGGCATATGATGGAAAGATTGGTCAATATTGATTTTACCGAAATGAATAATTTTACCAGACGAGTTATCGAGGCTCTGCAAGATGCCAATCAAGTGGTAATCGAGAATAAGAAAGGAACAAAAATTGAATTCAGCGTCAAAGGAAGAAAATGGGAAAACGATAATGGTGATATAAGCACCAAAGGAAAACATGGTAATCTTCCAGCTGGAGAATGCTACACTGCACCAGTAGAAGAAACTTTCAATGGCAAAATAATCATCAGTCTGATTGATGACAAATTAGGTTACGGAGAAATGGAATTTAAAAATGGGAAATTAGTTAATTTCAAGGGAAAAGGAATTGAAGAAATAGTGAAAAATATTGGCTCAGATGAAACTGGTTTGATTATTGGTGAATTTGGTATTGGCACAAACAAAAATGCCCGAATTTGTCCTAATATGTTAGAAGCAGAAAAAGCCTTTGGAACGGTCCATTTTGCGCTGGGCGATTCTTATGGATTGGGAAAAAACACGAGCAAACACCACTATGATGCTTTGGTAGAAAAAGTTACTATCCAGATAGGTGAAACCTATATTGCTAAAGATGGTAAGTTCTTAATTTAAATAAAGTGATAAGATGAAACTGAAAAAATCGATTATTCCTTTCTTCTTGTATTTCATTTTAACATCCTTTTTATTTTCTTTAGAGGAAAAAATCCCTCCTCCAGAAGAAATACTGGGCTTTAAAATTGGTGAAGACTTCAAGTTGGCCAATTGGGCTCAGATAGTGGATTATTTTACTCAACTGGACAAAACTTCTTCCCGGGTAAAAGTATTTAATCTTGGGCAATCCACTCTGGGTCGTAAATTCATTATGGCGGCTATCTCTTCACCAGAGAATTTATCTCGACTGGAGGAAATTAAAGCTATTCAGCGAAAACTTCAAGAGCCGAGAAAGATATCTGAGAAAGAAGCAAAAAAACTATCAGAACAAGGAAAAGCAGTTGTCCTTATTTCCTGTTCCATCCACTCAACTGAAATCGCCTCTTCTTTAATGTCTATGGAACTGGTTTATCAACTTGCTACGGCCGATGATCCTCAATCACTTAAAATCTTAAATGAGGTGGTTCTCCTTCTTATTCCTTCAGTCAATCCAGATGGAATTGATTTGGTTTACGACTGGTACAATAAATATTTAGATACCCCTTATGAAGCCTGCCCAATGCCTTGGTTATATCATTATTATGTCGGACATGACAATAACCGAGACTGGTTTATGGTCAGCCAGAAAGAAACTCAACTTTTGACTAATGTTCTTTACCATGAATGGTTTCCTATTATCGTTTATGATGTGCATCAAATGGGGAAAAATGGTGCACGATTATTCATTCCTCCTTACTATGACCCAATTAATCCTAATATCGATCCTCTTCTTTTAAGAGAACTCCATTTAATAACTGCTCAGATGGCTTGGGATCTGACCCAACGAGGAAAAAAGGGGGTGGCTACTCATGCTATTTTTGATGCCTGGTATAATATGGCTAATCGAGCCTCTCCTTTACGACACAATGTCATTGGCATCTTATCCGAAGCAGCCAGTGTTAATATCGCCTCACCTATTTTTCTCCGAAAAAAGGAGCTTAAACTTACAGGAAGAGGATTTTTCGGCTCTGATATACAATCCAGCTATCTTGAGCCTTGGCCTGGAGGATGGTGGAGAATCAGAGATATCATAGATTATGAAGAAATCATCAGTTTTTCTCTTCTCCAAACAGTAGCTACCCGAAAAAAAGAATTTTTGTTTAATTATTATTTATTCGGGCAGAGGCAAATTGAAAAAGGGAAAAACGAACCACCTTTTGCTTATCTAGTTCCTTTAGACCAGAGAGACTATCCAACTGCCTTAAAATTAATTAAAGTGCTCCACTGGGGTGGAGCTGAAATACGGCAGTCAAAAAATTCTTTTGAAGCAGATAAGGTAATCTATCCATCAGGAACTTGGGTTATTCCTCTTGCTCAGCCTTACCGGGCATTTATTAAAGACTTGTTGGAATACAAAGTTTATCCCCTCCGAGAAATACAAAAGGGAATTCTTGAAAGGCCATATGACGAAGCAAGCTGGACTCTTCCTCTACAAATGGGAGTTAAAGTAATAGAAGTAACCAATCCTTTTCAGGCTGATTTAATACCAGTTAATCAAATTACCATGCCGGAAGAGAAAATTTCGGGTAAAGGAAACAGATATTACCTTTTATCCAACCAAACTAACGATGAAGTAAAAATAATTAATCGATTACTCCAGCAAAATATTCAACCTTATATCTTATCCCAATCTTTTACCATCAAAGGAAAATCATTTTCCCCAGGCTGCATTGCTATTCCTGTCAATAAAACCAGCCGAAAAATTGTCCTTGCTTCTCTCAAAGAACTGGGAGTAAGCGTTTATTCTACTAATCAGGAAATAAAAGTCAAAAAATCTCGAATCAATCCTCCCCAACTGGGTATTTACCAGTCCTGGGTGCCTAATATGGATGAGGGCTGGCTAAGATGGGTGCTTGAAAAATTTGAATTTCCTTTTCGAACGATTCATAACGATGAAATGAAAGCAGGAGATTTGATTAAGAGATACCAAACAATTATCCTGCCCAATATGAATTTAAAGACTCTAATAGAAGGCCAAAGAAAAGGAGAAGTTCCTCCTCAGTATAGCGGTGGACTGGGACAGAAAGGGATAACCAGCTTGGAAAATTTTGTTACTCAGGGAGGAAAGCTAATTACTATTGGTCATTCTTCAGACTTGGCTATACAGTATCTGGATGTTGCGGTTAAAAATTTATTACCCTGGAGAGATCACCGAAAACAGTCTGAAAGAGGCGATGAAGAGAAAGAAAGAATTTACTGTCCTGGTTCAATTCTTAAAGTAAAAACAGATAATTCACATCCTGTAGGATATGGATTATCCAGCAGCGGAGCCATCTTCTTCCGCAATAGCCCTGTCTTTGAAGTGGAAAAAGGGGAAATTATTGCTCGCTATCCTGATTACAATCCCTTATTAAGTGGAATTATCGAGAATGGAGAAAAATTACAAGGAAAAGCATCTGCAGTGGAATGTCCTCTTGGAAAAGGAAAAGTAATAATGTTTGGCTTTAAACCAATCCATCGGGCCCAGGCACATGGAACTTTTAAGTTTATTTTTAATGCAATTTTGTATCTTTAATCATACACAAAATTTTAAAAATTGAATTAAGGAAAATTTTTTGAATATTTTTTCTTGCCACTCGTTTTGAAGCTCAAGATGGAGATTTACTCCTAACTCCCTTATTTTTACAATTTTTCTACTTCTATTATCTTCCCCCCAATCTTTTGAGCTAACTCTTTGGTAAACTCATCTTTAGTGGCTAATATTATTTGATGTTCTTTGGAAATTTCTTGCAAGATATTTATTGCTTGTTTTATTCTTTGGTGGTCAAAAGTAATAAAAGGGTCATCCAAAATTAAAAAGAAGTTAGCTCCTTCTCCGGCAACTCTTTGAGCTAAAGCCAATCTTAAAGAAAAATAAAGTTGATCCTGTGTGCCTCTACTCAGCCAGGAAAACTCCTTTTTCTCATTATTACCCAAAATAACATAAAAATCCTTCCATTTTGAAATTTCAACTTTTTTATATCTATTGTGAGTAATCTTTGAAAACCAGCTGCTTCCATCTTTCTCAATTACATCTTTTAAAAATTTTTCTGTTTCTTCTTCAATTTCTTTCAGAATATCATAAAAATTTTTTAATAAATTTTTATTATTTTCTTTTTTTTCTATTTCTTCTTCAAGTTGATCAATTTGCTTTATAATCTGGCTTTCATCTTCATCTAAATTTACCCTGAGAACACTTATTTCTCCTTCGAGATGAGCTATTTCCTCGCTGAGCTGAGTAAATTCTTCTCTAAGAGATTGAGTTTCATTCTTTAATTTTAAATATTCTTTTTCAATATATTTTTCGGACGGCTTGTGTCTTAATATACTTAGTTCTCCACTTAACCAGTCTATTCTGTCTCTGTTTTCTTCTTTTGAAGCATCTTTATCCTCCAAGTTTTTCTTTATATTTTCAATTTCATTCATGAGATGGGACTTTTTTTCCCATTTTTTCCTGTATTCTCCAAGGGAATTCACCCCTGATTTCTGTAAAATTTTTTGCTTTTTATTCTTTATTTCATTTAACTTATCTTGATGATCCTTGATTTGCTGAATAATTCCCTCTATCTTTCTTTTTTCTTCTTTAAGTTTGTTTTCTTCCTCATCCTTGGCTTTCTTTTTCTCGTCAATTCTTAATGCCTGACCCCAGGTTATTTTTCTTCTAATTACCCAAGAGAAAATTAGGATTAAAATAGTTAGGAATAAAATGCCCGTAGTGATTAAGCTCCACCAGGGTAAAGGAATTAAAATTTTGAGGAAAAGATTGACGATTAATAAGGCAGATAAAATTAAGATCCATTTTATCTTACTTTTCGAAACCTCTTTCCCTATTTCCAGAGAAAGCTTTTCTATATCTTTCGTCAATCGCTCTATTTCCTGACTAATCTCATTTATCCTCTGACTGAAACTTGATTCTCTTTCTTTTAAAATTTTAATTTGATTATTTATCTCTATTTCTTTTTTTTCTACGTTTTCTATTGATTCTAAATCCTCTTTGGAAAAAGAATCATAAAGGTCTAAATCTTCATAACACCGCTTTAAACTCTGTCTGTTTTTTAATTCCTTTTCATATTCATCTATTTTCCTTGCCTGTTCCATTTTCTCCAGTCTTTTCTCTTTTTCTTTAAGTTCTTTCTCGAAGCTCATTTTTTCTCTGTTCTTTTGTTCCTTCCTTATCTCTAAATTTCTAACATCCTGCCAATCTTTTCTTTTTCTTTCCATTTCATCCCTTTTTTCTTTTGAGCTTTTAATTTCTTCCTCTATTTTTGATTTTCTTTTGGAAGGATGGACTAAATAACCGAGCTCTTCCTCAAGCCTATTTTTCACCTGATAGAAATTCTCGAGTTCAAGAATTTTTTCTTTAAGATGAGAAGCAAAATCAACTCCGCTTTCAATTTCTTTTGAGATTTCGAGTTCTCCTGTTCTAATATAAAATATATTTCGAAAAAATCTTGGTTTCATCGAGGTAATGAAATCAATAAAAGGAGACTTCCCTCCTGACTTCAATTTTCCTTTTTCCAGCTCAAAAATTTGATTATTTTTCACCAACCTGAGCCTTGCTTCTTTACATGGATAATCTCGGCTTAAAGAGGCTTTAGGAATTAAAGCATATTCCAAAGCTTCTAAAATAGTCGTTTTTCCGCTTTCATTGGGACCATAAAGAAGGGTAATGGGAAAACTTAAATCCAGAGTTTTATTTTTAAATTTACCAAATTCATTAATGATTAGTTCTTTTAGTCTCATTTACGACTCATTCCAGATTCTAAGATTTCAAAACCAGCCATTAAAACATCTTTCCAGAATTCTTTTTTTTCTGGTTCAAGCTTTATTTTCTCTTCAATCCTCTCTTTGATCATCTGCCCTAATTTAGTTTCTTCAATTGAAGCAAATGATTTGGTCTGGTTTTCCAGTTGATAAAAACTATATTCTTTTTCCAATTGAATGAGTTTCTTAGCTGTTTCTTTTTCATTTTTAACTATTCCTTTAACAGTCACTTTCAAAATATCATAATTTTTTCTTATTTCTTTTAATTTATCTATCTCCTGGATATCGAGAGTAACTGAGCCAACTTTTTTCTGCATTCCAATATTGATAGGGTAAGGACTTACTTTATCCTTAATTTCAAGCATTATTACTTTTCGCTCATCAAGTTCTTTAAAGGAAAGGATTTCAATTGTTCCTGGATAACCGCACCAGGTTTCTCCATCCTGCCACAAACGGTGATAATGAAAATGTCCCAAAGCTAAATAATCTAAATTCATTTCTCTTAAATCAGAAGAAAAGATGGGATAATAACCTTCATTTTGAAAAAGAAGATGGTCTCTTATTTCCTTGTTTTCCATATAGGTACCATGAACAACCCCAATTTTGAATTCAGCCTGCGAGGGATTAGCAATTGCAGACTTCACCATTTCCTGACTTGAGCCTTGATCATAAAAAGGAAAAAAATATATTTCTACATTGCCTATTTTTTTTACTTCCATTGGTCTCTTCTTCAATACTTCTACATTAGGACCATAATAAAACTCATCCCGATAAGGCTCTTCCTGATCATGATTTCCGGGAAGGATAAATATTTCAGTTTGAGGAATTTGAGAAAATAGATTTTTCACTCTGTCCCGAATGGTAGAGGTAGCGCTCATTTCCCGGTCAAACAAATCACCGGCAATAATCAAAACTTCCACTTTTTCTTTTTGAATTAAATCTATTATTTTTTTTAGCTGAGCAAAAATATCTTCTGTCCTTCTTCCTCCAAGATGAATATCAGCCGTATGAATAATTTTCATTTTTTCTTTATTAATATACTATAATAACCTCTTAAATTAAAAATAATTTATGGCTATAATTTAATACTAATAAAATGAAGAATCAAATAATTATTATTGGTGCTGGACTTGCTGGTTCAGAAGCAGCATATCAAATAGCTAAAAGGGGAATAAAAGTCTTACTTTATGAGATGAGACCAGAGAAATTTACCCCAGCTCATAATTCTTCCTATTTTGCTGAGCTGGTTTGCTCTAATTCACTTGGCTCAATGAACTTTGGTACGCCAAGTGGGCTTTTAAAGGAAGAATTAAAAAGAATTGACTCATTACTAATAAAAGGGGCAGAAAAATTCAGGGTCCCCGGAGGTCAGACTCTCTGTGTTGACCGTAAAAAATTTGCTGAATGGGTAACCTACCAGATTGGATTAAATAAAAACATTGAGATTAAAAGGAAAGAAGTAAAGGAAATACCTTCATCTGAAATAGTAATTATTGCCTCTGGCCCTCTTACTTCAGATAACCTTCTCCAAAATTTAATGAAATTTACAGGGAAGGAAAATCTTTATTTTTATGACGCCACCTCTCCCATTGTTTTGGCCGAGTCAATTGATTACACCAAGGTTTTCCGAGCATCAAGATATAACAAAGGAAGCCCTGATTATTTGAATGCTTCGCTGAGTGAAGAAAAATATGAAAATTTTTATCAGGCTTTAATCAAAGCAGAAGTAGTAGAACTTCATCCTTTCGAAAAAAATAATTTTTTTGAAAGTTGTCTCCCTATCGAGGAAATGGCTCGTCGAGGAAAGAATACTCTTCTTTTTGGGCCATTAAGACCTGTCGGAATAATTAATCCTCAAACAGGAAAAAGACCCTATGCCGTTGTCCAGCTCCGACAAGATGATTTAGCAGTTGAACATTATCAGCTCGTTGGATTTCAGACACGACTCAAATGGAAAGAACAAGAGAGAATTTTCCGAATGATTCCTGGATTGGAAAAGGCAGAATTTGTCCGATTTGGAGTGATGCATCGGAATACCTATATTAATGCTTCTTCAATTCTTAATAATTTTTTCCAGACAAAAAAAAGAAAAAGCTTATTCATTATTGGCCAGTTGTCAGGAGTAGAAGGATATGTTGAATCAATTGCTTCAGGACTGATAGCAGGAATTAATGTCTCAAGATTGGTTCAAGGCAAAAAGCTCCTTCCCTTTCCTCAGGAAGCAGCTCTTGGAACCCTTGGAAATTATATATCTAAAGCTAATTCAGAAAACTTCCAGCCTGTAAAATTTACTTTTGGACTACTCCCTTCTCTTTCTCCCCCTGTGAGAGGAAAAAGAAAAAGGAGATTTATTTTAGCTCAAAGGGCCTTGAGAACGCTTGAAATCTGGATTAAGAAAAATGACATCCTGCGATAATCATGGATAAATAATAATTTCTGAAAATCTCTTGAATCGAAACAAGTTAGATAATATTTAATTGGCTATAAGAAAATGTCCTTGCTCAAGTATTTTAGAAAAAGAAATTTCATATATCGGTAGTATCAAGAATAACATGAAAGAATTATGAAAATCATAGAGAACACAGAGGAAATACATAAAATGTCAAATAACAAAGCCACGAATTATTGAAGAGTCAGGTGCAATCATCGTTCCTATTATACCTTGGAGTATGGCTGGGGTTTATATCACTGGAACAATTAGTGTTCCAACCTTAAGTATCTTCCTTAGGCAATAATGAACTATGCCTCTGTTATCATTTTAACTATTTATGGTTTTACTGGCTTTACTATGGCATCCAAAATCCGGGGTGATGAGACCCAGATCGGCAGTTCAAAAATGAATTTATTTTTTTATTGAAATTTAATCTGAAAAATCACCTTATTTCTTTAGGAGTTAATATTTTCCTTAAGCCTTCACCTAATAAATTAAATCCTAGAATAGTAATTAGCAAAGCTACTCCAGGAAATATAGTTAACCAGGAAGCTTCAAAAAGATGATTTCTCCCCTGATCTATCATTGCTCCCCAGGAAGGGGTAGGAGGTTGAACTCCAAGACCCAAAAAGCTAAGTCCTGATTCAGCCAAAATAGCAGCCGCAATCCCAAGAGAGGCTTGAACAACCAAGAGAGGCAAAACATTTGGCATTAAATGATGAAATATTATTCTCCAAGAAGAAGCACCGATTGCCCGGGCAGCCAAAATGAAATCCATCTCTTTGAGTTTTAAAACTTGACCTCTTGCCAGGCGGGAATAGCCCACCCATCCAGTTATTACCAAAGCAAAAATCAAATTGGGAAGGCTCGGCCCAAAAAAAGCAACCATAGCAATAGCTAATAATATCCCGGGAAAAGAAAGCAAAATGTCTACCAGACGCATAATTATCTCATCCATCATTCCTCCGACAAACCCAGAAATGAGCCCCATAATTAGACCTACAAAAGCTGAAATAAAAACAACTGAGAAGCCAACAAACAAAGAAATTCTGGCTCCATAAGCAATCCTGGCCAGTTCATCCCTTCCTAATTCATCTCTCCCTAGAGGATAAGATTTAGATGGAGGGGAAAGACGATGCTCTAAGTCAATTTCAGTAATCGAACCCTTGTGGAAGATAGGAATCAATACCGCAAAAAGAGAGATTAGAATTAATAAAAAAAATCCGAGCGATAATGATAAATTCTCTCTAATTTTCATCTTGGTGAAGCCTCATACCTTATTCTTGGGTCAATAATGGCATAAACTATATCAGTTATGAAATTGACACTAATATAAATAAAAGCAATAAAAATAATTACTCCTTGAACCAAGGGATAATCTCTCTGATTTATGGCCCGAATAATTAATCTTCCTATTCCTGGCCAGGAAAATATAGTCTCAGTAATAATTGCTCCCGTCAATAAACTACCAATCTGTAATCCCATAATGGTCACAATAGGAATCAAGGCATTTCTAAGAACATGTTTCATTAATACTTTTCTCTTGCTTAATCCTTTGGCCAGAGCAGTTCGGACATAATCTTCTCTTAATTCCTCAACAACGCTTGTTTTAATAATTCTGGTTAAAAGTGCTGCTAAAGCAGTGCCTAATGTAATTGCGGGTAAAATGAGGTGAGCGATACTTCCTCGACCTGAAACCGGAAAGATACCAAATTTTATTGAAAATAAAATAATTAGTAAAGGTCCAAGCCAGAAATTAGGGATAGCTAATCCTAAGGTAGAAACTACCGTGGCTGTTATATCCCAGGGAGAATCCTTTTTCACCGCAGCCAAAATGCCCAGAGGAAAAGAGACTAAAAGAGCAACCACAATGCTTGCCAGGGCTAATTCTGCTGTAGCAGGAAAATGATGCCAAATTTCCTGAGTGACTTTTCTACCAGAAGCAATGGAAATTCCCAAATCCCCCTGAATTAATCCCAAAAAATAGTTTTTATATTGAATTAATAATGGTTGATTTAAGCCTAATCTTTCTCTCAGATCCTCAATATCAGTCTGTTGAGCAGTCTCTCCTAACATTGCCTCAATAGGGTCTCCGGGAATAAAATGAATTAACAAAAAAACCAGCGTTCCTACTCCCCAGAGGACAATTAGAGTGGTAGTAAATCTTCTTAATAAAAATCGGCTCACTTTATCCTGCCTATTAAAACAAAAAGGGGTGATTATTCTTCTTGTTCGTTTTTCATTAAGTCTCTCTTTAATGCTATGTTATATTTTTTCATTGCCTTAAGAAGACCTTGACGGGAAAGACCAATATTTCGTGCAGTCTTAGACTGATTGTAGTTGTTTCTGACTAAAGCCTGAAGTACAAAATTTTTCTCGAATTGTTCTCTCGCCTGACTAAGATTGGGATATGAATCAAAGGTAATTTCTCTTTCCTCTTCAGGAATTATTTTAAAAGAAAGATGCTCTTTTTTAATTAAAGTTTCCTCTCCTAAAAACACTAATATTCGCTGAATCTCATTTTCCAATTCTCTGATATTTCCTGGCCAAGAATAATTGATTAACATTTCTATTGCTTCTGGAGAAAAATAAACTCTTTCTTTTCCCATTTGCTGGCTATATTTTTTCAAAAAGTGATCAGCCAATAAAGGTATATCTTCTCTTCTTTTTCTAAGTGGGGGCACTTCAATGGGAATTACCTTAATACGATAGTAAAGATCCTCCCTGAAATTACCTTTTTCTATTTCCCTGTCTAAATTTTTATTGGTCGCACTGATAAATCGAACATTAATCTTACGGGTTTTGTTCTCACCTATCCTTCTTATTTCTTTTTCCTGAAGAACTCGAAGTAATTTAGATTGAAGGCTAAGAGATAAGTCCCCTATTTCATCCAGAAAAAAAGTCCCACCCTCAGCTTCCTCAATCAACCCTTTTCTATCACGGTTTGCTCCCGTGAAAGCTCCTTTAATATAGCCAAATAATTCTGCTTCCAGCAAATTCTCCGGCAAAGCACTGCAGTTAACAGCCACAAATTCTTTATTTTTTCTTGCTCCTTGGTAATGGATTGCTCGAGCAATGAGTTCCTTTCCTGTTCCACTTTCTCCTGAAATTAAAACCGGAACATCTAAATCTTTAACTCTATCCATAATGGAAAAGACCCTTTCCATCTGCCGAGACTGCCCAATTATGGGAAATTTATATTTAGCATCCAGTTTCTCTCTCAGGGTCTGAAATTCGAGAGAATTTTTCAAGACCAAGCTAATTGGTGTTGAAATAGCAATTAAAAACTCCACATCCCGATGGGAAAATGGCCTAAAACCTATTTTTCGATCTAAGTAAATTACCCCAGCTGTCTTACCTTCAATAGTCAAAGGAAGACAAACGACACTATCCAAGTCATGAATAATGACGCTCTCATTATCTTTAAATTGAGGATCTGTTTTTAGATTATTTAATATTAACGCTCTCTTTTCTCTAAATGATCTTTTAATTAAGCTAATACTGATATCCTGTTCATCTATATTTTTATTTCGCGACTTTCTATAAACAATTTCTCCTTGATCATCGAGCAAAAAAGCTGCTGCCCTTTCGGCTGGAATTTCCTGAAGAATCAAGTCTAAAAGCTGGTTGAGAATACCAGAGGGTGGCTGAAGTTGCTGGAGAGCAGGGAGTGACCGCCCCACCCACTCGGTTGCTTCCTCCTTTATCTGGTAAGTTATTGCCTCTTGAGGAAGATAATGAGAAATTAACTCCTCTGCCGAGTTTGCTTTAAAAGAAGCCAATTTCTTTAAGGTATCCTTTGCCCAGAGAAGATTAGCTCTGGCTGAGGATTGACTGAGCAAATCTGGAAAGACCTGATAGTAGTCAATAAAAGCTTCGGCCTGCCAATATGGATCTTTAAGCTTTTTAAATATTCTTATTCCTTCTAAAAAAGCAGCTTTTGCCTCTCGGGGATGTTTATCTTTAAGAACTTTTCCTTTTAATAGCCAGGCTCGGCCAACTAAGGACTTTATTCCCATCTCCTGAGCCTCAGTTAGAATATCTGAGACTATCTTCTCTGCGATTAAATCATTCTGATAAAAAGCCAGCATTCCACTGAGAAATCCGAACTTTAATTTTAACTCAGCTGAATTAATATTCTGGACAATTTTACTTCCTTGGCTAATACAATCCCGAGCTATTTGGTATTCCTTTTTTTCAATATAGAGTTCAGCTAATTTAGACCAACAATCAGCTTCTTCCTGAAAGCCCTCAAGGGATTGGAATATCTTAACACCTTCTTTCAAACATTCTTCAGCTGAATTAAATTGTCCTTTTAGATAATATAAATAACCGAGACTATTCAAATCATACGCTACTGACCATTGATTGCCTGATTTTCTATCTAAATTTAAACTTTCTCTAAAAATCTCCTCTGCCTGGTGCCATTCACCTTCATGTAACGCCACTTCTCCTAAGTTAAACTTTGCTAGAGTAATCCCTCGGGGATTGTTGATTTGTGAAAATAATTCTTCGCTTTTCTCAAACCAATTCTTCGCCTCTTCCCAGTTTTCCATGGTGAGATAATGCCGGCCGAGATCCGAGCTCACCTTAGCCAATGAAAATAAATCCCGTGCCATAGAGAAACTTTTATGAGCTTTTTCCAAAAGAATAAGTGACTCTTTCCAGTGACGTTTTTCTCTCTCTAAATAAGCCAAGTACAGCTGGCAAAAGCCAGTTTCATCTATTTTTTCATATTGCTCGAAAATTTTCAGACATTCGTTCAAATGCTTTTCCGCTTCTTCTTTTTCTCCTCTCATTATTAAAAAATACCCCAGGTCAAGTCTTCCTTTTGCAGCCAAAAGTTCATCAAAATTTAAAGCCTGATGATATGAATTTTGTAATTCATTAATTGCTTTTTGGGTTTGCCCAGTCAACCATAAATTTTTAGCTAATAAATAGTTATTTTTGATACGAAGGGATTCTATTTCGGAAGAAAAAGTTAATTCATCTAAATAATTTTTATTTTCCATTAGCACTTTTAGAGCCAACTCATACTTCTGACTACCATAGAGGGCTCGAGCTAAGTTCAGTCTAATCTCTCCTTGTTCAATCTCCCCTGGAATAGAAAACTGAAGAGCTTTCTCCAAGTCCTCCTGAGACTTGTAAAAATTGCCCGCTAACAAGTTTAACTCGCCCTTAAGAAAAAAATATTTTGATTTAAGACAATTGTCTTGGATTGAGTCAACCACCGTAAGATATTGCTCTAAAATATTCAATCCATCCTCATGTATTAACTTCTCCTTTCCTTCTATGGCTGCTTCTAAGGCAAATTTTATTCCTTTCGAGCAATCCTGACTGTGAAGGAAGTGAAAAGCTATGGTTGATTTAGATAATCCTTCTTTTACTGCCTGATGGGCTAAATTAGCATGAATTTCCTTTCGTTTCTCTTTGGAAATCTGACTATAAATCAAATCCTTCCAAGGCTGAAGAAAACAATACTTATCCTCATCTACTCTTTTTATAAAACCAAATTCGACTAACCGAGATAAAGATTTTTGAATATTAGGATATGGCTTTTGATAGGAAATTTGGTCAATCTCAAATTTATCAGGAAAAAATGAACAAAATTCTAATAGTTCTTTTTCAATGGGGTTAAGTCGAGATACTTTCTTTTGATATAAGTCTCTAATCACAGGAGACTTAACAAAAGAAAAGTCATAGCTTTGTTCCTCTGAAAGCAAAAAATCCAAGCATTTTTCTTTCGTTTTTAAAAATTCTCTCAATATTTCCACAAAATAAAAGGGATGACCCGAACTTTTTAAGTATAAATATTTAAAAAAACCCTTCTTAGTAGAAAAAGGGAAATAAACTGTTCTTTCATATTGTTCCAAGGATAATTGTTTAATTCTAATCTCAGAAAAATCAGAACTGAGAAATGAGTTCTGATTAGATACGGAAAAAATATACAAAATGGGAAGTTTCTGGGAATTTTTAGTCAAATAGTCTAAGCATTCTTTAAGCAAAGAATCGCTCTGATCAATATCATCGACAATGAAGATAAAACTTGAGCATTTGGTTTTAGCAATAATCTGCTTTAAACAGGAGAGCATCTCTTCAAAAAAAGAAAATTTAGCTGATTGAGAAAAAGTCAATGAATCTAAGTTTTGATTCTCTCTAAGCCGAAAAAAATCATTAATCGAAAAAAGGTTTTCCTCAGAGATTAAAAATTTTAACTGTTGGCTTAATGAGTTAAGAAAGCTAAAAAATTTCTCTCCTTTCAAAAATACACCTAGAGAAGATGAAGATTTATTCCTTAACCAAAAATTATTAAGAAGGGAAGTTTTTCCACATTCCTTTTCACCAATTAATA
The DNA here is from genome assembly GCA_046760445.1 of Candidatus Aminicenantia bacterium. Lineage (GTDB taxonomy): Bacteria > Acidobacteriota > Aminicenantia > JdFR-78 > JdFR-78 > JBHIEE01. Next base: position 43,564 of record JBHIEE010000001.1, on the reverse strand, counting down.
CTGCTATCCGGGAATGGGAATCTTCTACTTGAGCTAATATTCCTTTAAGTATCTTTTCTTCTCTCCTCTCTTCCAGAAAGGTAAATCCAATTAAATACTCTAGAGGAATTTTTTCGAGTGAAATTTTATTCTTCTGAATATAGATTAACAAATCTAATAAAAAATCCTTTCCTTTTTCATATTTTTTCCTTTCCATTCCGAGAAGTTTTTCAATTAGCCTTTGAATTCCTGTCTCTTCAACTAAATCAATCTCCTGGTTAATCCGAAAATCAGGGGTCTTTTGAACAAATTTCTCCCCTAAGTATGATTCTAATAAAACAATACCCAAAGCATAAAGGTCTGATTGATAAGTATAATATTCCTTCCTTTGAATTATTTCTGGCTTAAGATAGGGAAAAGTTCCAACTACTATTCTCTTAGATTGACGGGAAGAAATAGACCAACAAAAATCTAAATCAGCGAGATATATCCTTCCTTCTGGGGTCAAGATAATATTATTGAGAGAAATATCCCGATGGATAATTTCTTGCTGATGCAAAAAAGAAAGGGCATTAGCTAATTGAAAAGCTATGGAAATAAAATCCTCTTTGGCTTGAGAAAGAGAGGAAGAAAGGGGTAATCCTTCAATTTTTGGACTGGCTGTGAAAAATTTATTTTTAAACAGGTAACCTGTATCAGTTATGGGAAGAATATTAGGATGAAGCAAAAAAGGAAATTTGGTTAAACACTTCCAAGAGATATGAGAACCAGGAGGAAATATTTTAATCAACAGTTCTTGATTGTGTAAATAATCATAAGCCTGATAGAGAGAGGAGACTTTACATTCATCAATTTTCTGGAGTAATTCATATTGAGTGCGAGGGAGAAAAGACACCTTAAATATGCCTCACTTCGTTCGGCAAAATCCCAAATACCAAACAAATACCTTAAACTTAACTGATACTCCCTTCTATCTGCTTTATTTTTTCTAAGACATCACGATACATATTATTTTGAGAGGATATTTCTTTAAAGAGAGTCAAAGCTTTTTTTAAGTCTTCTGTTTGTTGGTAAAGAAGAGCTAGATCGTATTTTAAACTTAGCCATTCTTCATCTCGTTCAGTTAACCCTTCCATTGCTTTTTGTAACCAAGTAATTGCTTCTTTAATCATCCCTTTTTCTTTAAAGCATTCAGCAATAAGAATGCTACATTCCAGAGTTCTCTGAGGGTCTCTAGCAGCTAATTCGAATTCTCTTATTGCTTCCTCTAATAGGCCTAATTCCTTGTAAGCAATACCTAAATTATACCTTGTTTCATAATCTTCCTTTGGTACTTCTTTTTCTATTCCTTCTTTAAATTGTTTTAATATATCTTCTATTTTGCGATCAAAAGAAACGGCTCGATAGTCTCTTTCTTTTTTTATCAGATCCTCAATATCTTTTATTTCTGTTTTAGCTTTTTCTGTTAACTCATAAAATTTAATCTTTTCTTCTTTTTTCTCTTCCGTTGGAAAAATATCAATTCCTCTAAATATATCCTCAATCGTCATTTCGTCTAAGGTTTCCTCTTTCTTTTCTTGAACAGGTTTAACCTCTCTTTCTTCTTCAAACTCAGATAAATATAAATACCTCTGTTCTATTTTAGTTTCTTCCGGAAAATGTTGCTTAAGAGCATCTAATAAATCCCGAGCATTTTTATAAAAACCTTGATCAATATAAAAATCTATTTCTTTCAATTTTTCATCCAAATCAACCTTCTCTTCTGGTAGAATTTCAAATTCCTTTGTTTCAACCACTATTTCTCTTTCTCCTAAATCTATAACTTTCTCTACCTCTTCTTTAAAGGCTGGATACTTCTCCAATAATTCCATATCTCTTGGCTCCAATTTAGCGATCTCATTTATCAAAAAGGAAAGCTTATCTTTCATTTCCCGCTTCTTATACTCTTCAAATAGAGCCTGATAAATTATAAACAAATCCTCTGTTTGACCTTTCATTTGATAGATCTCAGCAAGTTTTTCGAGCGAGGGAAGATGAGCTTTCTCAGAAGAGATTATTAACCCTAAAAGAGAAACAGCTTTATCTTCTTTACCGTGATTAATTAATCTGTTGACTAAAGGTTCATACAATTCATAAGCTTTATCCGTTTCCCGCCGGCTTATGTAGAGCTTGCCCAATTTAATGATCACATCTGGTTCTGTAGGATTTTTTTCTAATATTTTGTTAAATAGTTCTTCTGCTTCTGAGAATTTTCCTTCTTGGTAATATAAACTTCCTACTAATTTTAGTAAATGTATATTATCCTTGTCCAGACTTAAAGCTTCTTTTACCAAGGGAAGAGCTTTGCGGCTTTCTCCAGTTTTTTTATAAATAGTTAATAAATTATTTATCGTTCGAAGATGATTAGATTTAATTTCTTTTGCCTGGTTTAGTACTTCTTCTGCTTCTTTTAATTTCCCCGAGTTTAAATAAGATTCAGCTACCCAGTTAAATTCTTCCAAGGCCTTGTCATTCATCTTTTCCTTCTGGTAAAGCATGGCTAAAGTTTGTCTTAATTTCAAATTGCTCTTATCCAAATCAGCTATTTTTTCATAAATTTCAATTGCTTCTTTTAGTTTTTTCTGGGCTACATAACTCTCTGCTAAATCAAAGTATAATGACCGAGCTTCAGCTGGTAAACCTTGCAAAGAATAGCATTCAGCTAACTTTAAGATTATATCCCCTCTGGTGGAATCTAATCGGTAAATTTTTTTTAAAATAGCAATTGCTTTAGGATAAAATCCCTCGTTATAATAGTAATCAGCTATTTTGGTAAATTCTTTTATTGCTTCATCTTTTTTCCCCAGTCTGACATATAAATCACCGATAGTATTTATAATTGACCAATCTTCCGGATTTTCCTCAAGTAACTTATAATATTCATCAATGGCAGCTTTCATCTTGCCGCTTTTAATGTATTTTTCCGCAGTCTTAAATATTTTATTTCTATCTATTGCCATTGGTTTTTAAATTAAATGAAAAACGGTGAAAAAAGGAGGGCCCCTTTTTCTGTAAGGCAAGGAAATGTTCTTTTGTACCATATCCTTTGTTCTTGTCAAGTAAATATCCTGGAATAACCTGATTATAAATATTCATCATTTCGTCTCTGATTACTTTAGCCACAATAGAAGCAGCAGCAACTGACATGCTTTTTTCATCTCCGCCAATTATATTCATTTGAGGATAAGGAATATTTTTAATAGGATAACCATCAATTAATAGAAAATCTGGTTCAAGATTTAAATTGTCTATTGCTCTTATCATAGCTTTCATTGTTGCCCGATAAATATTGTATTCATCTATTTCAAAATTTGAAGACAAACCAATACCCACAGCCATCGCTTGACCAAAAATAATCTCGGCTAATTCTTTTCTTTTTTTGGGGGAAATCGATTTTGAATCTTTCACTCCTTCTATTAATTTTTTGGGATTTAAAATAACAGCTGCTGCGACTACTGGACCAAAAAGTGCTCCTCTCCCCACTTCATCTAATCCGGTTATCTTTCGATAACCTAATTTTATTAATTCATATTCAATTTCAAAATGAGCTAACAATTTTTATTTCTTTTCCTTAAGCCGGGCTGCTTTACCTTTTAATTCTCTAAGATAATATAATTTAGCCCTTCTGACTTTAGATTTTCTAATTATTTCTATTTTTTCAATAATTTTTGAATGAAGAGGAAATATCCGTTCTATTCCCACTCCAAAAGAAATTTTCCGCACAGTGAAAGTCGCCCTTGTTTTTGAGCCTCTTTTAGCAATGACTACTCCTTTGAATACCTGAATTCTTTCTTTATCTCCTTCTTTTACTTTAATATGCAATTTAACTGTGTCACCAACTCCAAATGCAGGTAAATTATTTCTTAATTGAGAGTCCTCAACCAAACTGACTAAGCTCATTTTTCCCCTTTCTCTTATTTCTATCACTTTCTTTTTTTATTTGATTAAGTAATCTTTTTTCTTCTAAAGTCAACTTTCTTTTTTCGAGTAAATCGGGTCTTTTGAGTAAAGTTTTCTCCAACGATTTTCTCTTCCTCCAGAGAGCAATTTTCTGATGATTACCTGAAAACAATATTTGAGGAACTTTCATTCCTCGAAATTCTCTCGGACGAGTATAATGAGAATAATCAAGGAGACCATCAGAAAAGGAATCAGTTTTAACTGACTTCTGTTTTCCAACAACTCCAGGAATTAATCTTGAAATAGCATCAATCAAGACAAGAACAGCTGGTTCTCCTCCACTTAAAATATAATCTCCAATTGATATTTCATCAGTAATTAAATGCTCTATTACTCTCTCGTCAATTCCTTCATACCTTCCACAGATAAGAATAAGCTGAGAAAAGTACGACAATTCCTGAGCCATATGATGATTAAATTTTTTACCTTGAGGCGAAAGAAAAATCACTGGAGTATTATTATCTTCTCTAATGTTTTCTACAGCAATAAATAATGGCTCTGGCTTAAGAATCATTCCTTCTCCTCCTCCAAATGGTCGATCATCAACTTGATGGTGCTTATCCTTGGCAAAATCTCGCAAGTTGTGAATTCTGATTTCAATTATTCCTTTATCTATCCCTTTTTTGATTACTCCGCAACTGAAACTACTTTCAAATATCTTCGGAAGTAAAGTTATTATATCAAATCTCATTTAAATTTAAAAGCCCATCCGGTGGGTCAATAATTATTTTTTTCTCTTTAAGAATAACTTCTAAACAAATAGATTTAACAAAAGGGATAAGGATTTCCTCTTTCTCTCCTTCAATCACCAACAGCTCATTCTCACCTATTGAAAGGACATCCTTTACTTTTCCTACATAACTATCCTTTTTGTCCCAGACAGAACAACTAATAAGTTGAAAAATATAATATGTATTCTTTTCTAAAGGATGGAAATGTTCCTCTCCTCTTTTTATCTGAGAACCTATTAATTCGTAAGCCTGGTCCCTTGTATCCACCCCCTTGAACTTAACTATTATACAATTCCTACCGGGGCGGATACCCTCAATCTCTTTTGTTTCTTCTTTTCCCCTACTTTCTAACTGAACTGTTTTGAACCTTGTAAGATTCTGTGTTTCTTCGCTGTAAACTCTTACTTTAACTTCACCTTTGTTTCCCTGCAGGCTAACAATTTGTCCAATTGTAATCAAAATTAAACTTTTTCAATTATCTCCAGATTGAATCTCCTCTTCATCTTCATCCCAGCTGCTCCAAGAATAACTCGGATAGCCCTAGCTGTCCTTCCTTGTTTGCCAATTACCTTGCCTAAATCTTCAGGAGCAACCTTCAGCTCCAGAATGGTTGTCTGTTCCCCTTCTAATTGGGAAACATTAACCTTATCTGGATTGTCAACTAACGATTTGGCAATCATTTCCACGAGTTCTTTCACTGTAACCTCCTTTAAGCGTTTTTAATTGATGCTTCCTTTGACTCTTTAACTTTAGTCAAAAGAGATTTGACTGTTTCGGAAGGTTGAGCCCCTCGGCTCACCCAAAGGTTAACTTTTTCTCGATCAATTTTTATTTCTGCTGGTTCTTTCATGGGATTATAATAGCCGATAATGTCCTTGTATTTACTTTTTCTTGGTCTTCTCGAGTCAACCACAACAATTCTATAAAAAGGTTTCTTTTTCACTCCCATTCTCATCAACCTAACTCTTAACATCTGTTTTAACTCCTTAGACTGTCTTATCTTACCTAAAAGAATGATTTAAGTCAATATCTTTTACTGATTAAGGGAATTTATCATTTTTCGAAATATCGGTTCTTTTATCATCTTTTTCATCTGAAAATACTGTTTTAAAAGTTGATTTACTTCCTGAACTGACCTTCCACTTCCCTTAGCAATTCTTAATTTTCTTCTCCCATTAATTATCTTTGGGTTTTCTCTTTCTCGATAACTCATAGAATTTATAATTGACTCATATATCACTAACTTTTTATCTTCTATGTTGACTTTGCTCAAATTCTTTAATGGACCGACCGAAGGTAAAAGTTTAATTATTTGAGAAAACGAACCTATTTTTCTTATCTGAGCTAACTGCTTTCTGAAATCTTCCAAGTTAAATTCCTGGCGTCGTATTTTCTTTGCTACCTCCTCTGCTCTTTTAAGATCAGCCACCTCTTCTGCTTTCTCAATTAAACTCAGCACATCGCCTAAACCTAATATTCGTGAAGCCAATCTGTCAGGATGAAATATTTCCAATTGGTCATATTTTTCTCCAACTCCGATGAATTTAATCGGTTTACCAGTAATCGAAACAATAGACAACGCTGCCCCACCTCGAGCATCACCGTCTAATTTGGTCAAAATAATAGAATCAATCTCTATTCTCTGATCGAAAATTTGAGCGCTTTTAACTGCATCCTGCCCAGTCATTGAATCTCCAATATAAATTATTTCAGTTGGCTGAAGAGATTTCTTAATTATCTCTAACTCTTCCATTAACTGTTCGTCAATATGAAGTCTTCCCGCAGTGTCAACAATCAATGAGTCAAAGCCCATATTCTGAGCATATTTTAGAAGTTTATTTGAAATTTCTTCCGCCCTTCGCGATAAAGAATTATTCTCTTCTATATCTTCTTTTTTAATTTCATAAAAAGGAATGTTAATCGCCTGAGCAATTTTCTTTAATTGCTCCTGAGCAGCAAATCTTTTTAAATCTAAAGAAGCTAAAAGTGGATTTTTATTAATTTTCAAGACCAATTTAGCTAATTTGCCACAGGTGGTGGTTTTTCCACACCCTTGAAGTCCAACCAAAAGAAAAACAGACGGACCTTTCTTAGAAAAATTTAATAATTGGGCTTGATTTCCTAAAAGAGAGGTCAATTCATCTTTTACGATTTTAACCACTTGCTGGCCCGGGGTCAAACTATCCAGCACTTCCTGCCCAAAAGCTTTAATCCTCACTTTCTCAATGAATTCCTTAACTATTTTATAATTGACATCTGCTTCAAGCAAAGCAAGTTTAATCTGATGGAGTGCCTCTGACATATTACTCTCTGTAACCTTTCCCTCTCCCCGGATAAATTTTAATACTTTTTGAAGTCTATTTGATAAATGGTCTAACATTTCTGATCAATTTTATTCAAAATAATAAACTCACTAAAAACAATGCCATTTTAAAGAAACTCTCCTGATAAGTCAAATTAAACTTGACTTTTTAATTTATTAGCATTATGGTATTAATACTTTTTATATCCGCTTTATAATTGGCGGAGATAAAAATTAAGGGAGAGGAGAAGTGAGTGCTAAAATTGATTTTAAAGAAATCGAAAAAATTATCAATTTAATAGATGAAAGAAACTTAGCTGAGTTTGAATTAGAGATAGAAGGATTTAAAATCAGAATAGCTAAAAATCCTCCTGTTTCTCCTTCAACTATTATTTCAAAAGAAGAAAAAACTCAACTCTCTCCTTCTGAGACTGAAGAAGCCATCCCAGAAAGTACTTCAAACAACATCTATTATGTTAAGTCTCCCATTGTAGGAACATTTTACCAATCTCCAGACCCTTCCTCACCGCCTTATGTGGAGGAAGGAGATAAAGTTGAAAAAAACCAAGTATTATGTATTGTGGAAGCAATGAAATTAATGAATGAAATTGAATCTGAAGTAGAGGGAGTAATTAAGAAGATTTATGTTGAAAATGGACAACCGGTTGAATATGGGCAGAAATTATTTGCTATCCAACCTTCAAAATAACTCAAAATGCTTTCTAAAGTATTAATTGCTAACCGAGGAGAAATAGCTCTCCGAATAATTCGGGCCTGCAAGGAATTAGGGTTAAAAACAGTTGCCATTTATTCAGAGGCTGATAAAAATTCCTTACCTGTGCTCCTGGCTGATGAAAAAATATGTATTGGACCAGCCAGAGCGATTGACAGCTACCTAAATATTCCTGCTATCATTAGTGCGGCTGAAATCACGAAGGCAGATGCTATTCACCCAGGATATGGCTTTTTAGCTGAAAACCCTCGATTTGTAGAAATATGTGAAACATCTGGCATTAAGTTTATTGGGCCTCCTGCAGAAATAATTAGATTAATGGGGGATAAACAAAAAGCTCGACAGACTATGCAGAAAGCCAAGCTTCCTGTCATTCCCGGAAGCAAAGAGATAGTAACTGATCTAAAAGAAGCCAAAAAAATTATTTCTCAAATTGGCTATCCAGTTATGCTTAAGGCAGTTGCTGGAGGAGGAGGAAAGGGAATGAGAATCGTCTATTCCCCCAAACAATTAGAAGATTCATTCCGGATTGCTCAAAGTGAAGCTAATGCTGCTTTTGGGAATTCTTCCTTATACTTAGAAAAATATTTAGAAGAAGCTCGTCATATTGAAGTCCAGATCATTGGAGACTCCACTGGTAAAGTAATTGTCCTGGGTGAAAGAGAATGTTCAATTCAAAGAAAGCATCAAAAAATCATCGAGGAAACCCCTTCTCCAGTAGTAGATGACCGATTAAGAAAAAAGATGATTAAAGAGGTTGAGGAAGCAGCAGAATCTATTGGTTATCAAAGTCTGGGAACTTTTGAATTTTTATTGGATGAAAACAAAAATTATTATTTTATGGAAGCTAATACTCGAATTCAAGTTGAGCATCCAATTACAGAAATGGTTTTTGGAGTGGATTTACTTAAGGAGCAGATTAAACTGGCTGCTGGAGAAAAATTTTCTATCAAAAAGAATATAGAGATGAAAGGCCATAGTATAGAATGTCGAATAAACGCAGAGGACCCAGAAACCTTCGCTCCTTCTCCAGGAAAAGTTGATTTTTTAGCTCTCCCTGGTGGCCCTGGGGTTAGAGTTGACACAGCCATTTACTGTGGGTATGAAATTCCTCCTTTCTATGATTCTCTTATAGCTAAAATTATTGTTCACGCTCCTACACGGCCAGAAGCAATCAATAAGATGAGAGTAGCTTTGGAAACGGCAACTATAGTCGGAGTAAAGACGAATATCCCTCTCCACTTAAATATACTGAGTAACACAAATTTCAGGAAAGGAAAATACACTACTTATTTTATGAATAAATTCTTACCGAAAAAATAATATCTAACTTGGCCGAAGATAAATCTTAACTATAAAGGAACCGCTATTATCTTTAATCAGATTTTCATTAATTCCTAAGAATAGACGTCCCCCCTCCAAAATCTTAATCGTATTTCTCGTTCCAACAAGGAAATAATCAAGGCCATCTCGCCCTATTTTTCCAATTAATGCTCCAATATTTTGCTGAGGAAATGGCTGTTGCATACTTCTATAGGGCAACCCATCTGGGTCACACCACGCTTTTGGATTTCCTTTCTGTAAACAAATTTCCCCTGATGCTTGAATAAATATTTCCTGATTACTCTCAATATCTATCTCGGTGTCTACCCAACCTGAATTACCATGCACAGCGACTGTTTTCACTAATTCTGGAGAAGAGACTTCTGATTTCTTTGGCTCCACTGGAGGAGGGAGGGATTGAAGATGTAATTTTACTTTCTTAAAGTTGATCTCGTCTGATTTATATTTGCTTCGGGGAAGGTTCTCGATATGAAAAGTAACCCATTCAGTCCTTTCTTGGGTAGGTGGATGAGTAGAAAGCCACCAAATAGATGCACCCTTTTCCTTTTCTATTTCTAAAAGTCGATAAAAAAAAGTGACCATCCCTCGAGGATCAATCCCTGCATCATGAACGTTCTGAACAGCTAAGTAATCTGCTTCTCTTTCCGCATCTCGGGAGTATTTCAAGCTGGCAAAAAATGTTCCTATTCCTCCTGCTGTTTTAAAGATATCAGAAAGAATCTTTTTTCCCTCACCACCAATAATTAAAGTCCCTGCTTGAACTAATAAATTCATTAAGGCAATCTTTGAAATCTGCTGACTGATGTGCCTGCCCATTACATGTCCAATTTCATGCCCTACTACTCCTGCTAATTCTGCCTCACTCTCGGCTTTTTCAATTAATCCTCGATTAATATAAATCTTCCCTCCTAAAGTGGCAAAAGCATTTACTACTGAAGAATTAATTATTTTGAAAGACCAGTCATAATCTTTGACTAAATGTTTAAGATGAGTATTCCTAACTATTCTTTCCCCAAGATAAGTGATATATCTATTTGAAACCGGGTCATCCAGAATCTCCACTTCCTGTTCTATATCCTTGACTATTTGCTGGCTGTATTCAATCTCTGTTTCTTTTGACATCAAATTGAAACCATGACCAACTTTACTTTCCTCAATTTCCCAAGGACCCCTTACCGGAGCACAGCGCATCAACCACAAATAGAGAAAATAGACAATTAAACTCGGAATAATTTTTAGATTATGTTTTCCCGACAGTTTCATTTCTATAACTTTCCCTTCATTTGTTAATTCAAATCACTTATTTTTTAACCGAATAGTTTTCCAAATCCAAGACTTCAATCATCTGTTGATGAATTAAGCCATTACTCGCCACAATTTCCTTTGCGTATATATTAACTTCTTTATCTCTAAAATCAGAAATCCGACCTCCAGCCTCTTCAACAATAAGTATTCCAGCAGCTAAATCCCATGGAAATAGCTTTAACTCCCAAAAGCCATCAAATCTTCCACAGGCCACATAACAAAGATCAAGAGCAGCTGAACCACATCTTCTTATGGCTTGAGTTCGAACAAGAAAATTATTAAAGTGATTTATATTATTTTCCTCACTCTCTCTTAAATCATAAGGAAATCCTGTAGCCAGTAAGCTTTTATCCAATTCTTGAGTAGAGGAAACTTTAATTGGTTTATTATTCAAAAAGGCACCCTCTCCCTTTACTGCCCAAAATAACTCATCTAGCATTGGATTATAAATTGTTCCTAAAATTACTTTTCCTCGGTACTCTAAGGCAATTGAAACGCAAAAAATGGGGAATCGATGAGCATAATTAGTTGTACCATCTAAGGGATCTATTATCCATCTGAATTCTGACCCCTTTATTTTTTCGAGCTCTTCTTCAGCTAAAAAATCATGTTCTAGAAAAAGAGAGCTCAATTTCTGATAAATAATTTCCTGGGATAATTTGTCTTGGGAAGTAACTAAATTAACCTCTCCTTTATACTCAACTTTCATCTCTCGAGATAAATTTTCCTTTAAAATCTTTCCTGCTTCTTTAACTACTTTCTTAGCTATCTTCAAGTACTTAACCATTGTATCCTAAATAATATCAATTATTCTGATATGAAGCAAGAATCAATAGATTTCAATATCGGAATTTTTCAAATTCCGATATTGGGTAAAAATGTAAAATTTCATTGTAAAACAAGATAGTCAGGGGTAAACAGGCTGACTATCTTGAAAGAGCTAAACTTTTTGAAAAATCTCTCGTATTATAATATGATGTTAGGAGGAACGAAAGAATGAAGAAAAAAGTAATTATTGGCTTAATTGTGATTGTGATAATTGCTCTGATAATATTTTTCAATTTACAAGTCCAACGAGAGAGAGCAATTAAAGTGAAAATAGAAAAAGTAAAAACACATAATCTGACCTCTATTGTTTCAGCTTCAGGAGAAGTCAAACCAAGGAAAAATATCAATATCAGTGCTCATATTCCGGGAAGAGTAGTTAAAATCGGAGTAGAAGAAGGACAGTATGTCAATAAGGGAGATTTTCTTTTGAAACTCGATTCAACCCAATATGAGGCTTATGTCGAACGGGATAGAGCAATGATTGCCTCCTTACAGGCTGATTTAATTCAAGCCCGAGCAAGACTAAAAAGGGACGAACAAGCCTATCAAAGGGCAAAGAAACTTCATCGGGAAAATCTAATTTCTGATGAACAATTAGAAAATGCCAAGACTCAGCATGAAATTTCCTTAGCCAGTTATCAAGCAATTACCCATCGGATTGATGAAGCAAAGGCCTCTCTGCAAAGCTCTCTTGATAATCTAAATAAAACCGTTTATCACTCGCCCATTGATGGAATTATTACCAGCTTGCGGATTGAAGAAGGAGAAGTAGTGATAACCGGGACAATGAACAATCCAGGAACAGTATTAATGACTATTGCAGATCTCTCTGTTATGGAAGTTGAAGTCGAAGTTGATGAAACAGATGTCATTGCTGTTGAACTTGAACAGCCATCTGAAGTGAGGGTAGATGCTCTTCCGGAGAGAATAATTAAGGGAAAAGTAACAGAAGTGGGAAGTTCAGCCTTGGCAAAATTAGGTCAGGTAACCAGTGAAGAAGCAAAAGATTTCAAAGTGGTTATTACACTTATTGATTCTCCAAAGACTCTTAAGCCAGGACTTTCTGCTTCAGCTGATATAATTACTGCCAAAAGAGAAAATGTATTAGCTGTGCCTATTTCCTCTTTAGTATTAAAAGAAGAGGAAAAAGAGGACAAAAAGAAGGAAGAAAAAGAAGGGGTCTATATTGTTAAAGAAGGTAGAGCCTATTTTCAACCAGTTGAAAAAGGAATTATGGGAGAAATGATGGTAGAAATAAAATCAGGCCTGAAGGAAGGGCAAGAAGTAATCGTTGGTCCCTACAGTGCTCTTCGACAATTAAAAGATGGCCGTTTGATTAAATCTGAGGAAAAGTCTTCTTCCTAATGCGCATTATTTTGAATACAGAGTTAAAAAGGAAAGAAAATGAGTGATCCTTTGATAAGAACGATTAACTTATGGAAAATATATCAATTGGGCAAAACAGAAGTTCCAGCTTTGCAGGGAATAACTTTTTCTATTGAAAAAAATGAACTCGTTGCCATTATGGGCCCTTCAGGCTCCGGAAAATCAACTCTTATGAATCTTATTGGATGTCTTGATACCCCAACTAAAGGCGAATACTATTTAAATGGTAAATTGGTCAGTTTATTAAATGAAAATGAGCTGGCTTATATTAGAAATAAAGAAATTGGTTTTGTGTTTCAGGTATTTAATCTCCTTCCCAGAGCAACAGCTTTTCGAAATGTTGAATTACCTTTAATCTATAATGGCACCCCAAAATCAGAAAGAATAGAAAGAACCAGGAATGCCCTGAAGTTAGTCGAGCTGGAAGATAGAATGAATCATCGCCCGAGTGAGCTCTCTGGCGGAGAAAGGCAGCGAGTCGCCATTGCCCGAGCTTTAGTTAATAATCCTTCACTATTGTTAGCTGATGAACCAACTGGAAATCTTGATTCCCGAACAGGGAAAGAAATTCTCAATCTTTTTAAAAAAATCCATTCTCAAGGTAATACAATCATCCTTGTCTCTCATAACAAAGAAGTAGCTTCCTCTACGGAAAGAATTATTTACTTGAGAGATGGAGTAATTGAAAAGGAAGAAGGAAGAACATATAGCAGAATACAATGAAAAATTCCAAATTACAAAAACTGTAAATCGTAAAGAGTAAGGAGTAAAGTGACAAATGACACCTTACACTTTACACTTCACAGACAAAGTTTACGTTTGGTATTAGGTTATTGGATATTGTTTGGTATTTGGTGCTTGCCCCGTACATCCCGAGTACTCGGGACTACGGGGCTTGGTATTTGGGATTTATTAAAGCAGGTGGCCTCTGTGGTTAAATTTGACAACATCTAAATCCTCTTTAGGAGAAAAAAATGAGCTTTTTTCAACGCTTTTTTGGTGTTTTTTTAAATCCAGATTCAACTTTTAAATCTATTTCAGAAAAACCAACTTGGAGAACAGAACTTGTGCTTTTATTAATTGTTTTGATTTTCTTCTCTTATTTAACCACTTCCTACTCGACCAAAGATAGATTAGTGCTTTTAAAAGATAATGTTAAACTTCAAGAAAGAATGGGTGAAGAAAGATTCAACCAAATGATAGAAAGACTGGAAAACCCATCTCAAAAAGGAAGAATAATCCAAGCTTTAATTATGACTCCAATTGGCGCTATCCTTGGCTTTCTCCTCTCGAGTGGAATACTCTTTGGAGCAGGTCGAATCTTTTCTACCCAGGGAAATTTCAAACAACTTTTTTCTTCTTTTCTGCAAGCTGCTTATATTGATCGGATATTTGGGAATATAGTCAGGTATTTTCTAATAATTTCCAAGAAATCAGTTTTCCAAACAAGTACTGGATTGCCCATCTTCTTTCCCCACCTGGAAGTAACCTCTCCTTTATATACTATTCTATCTCAGTTTGATTTTTTTCAGCTCTGGATGTTCGGAGTATTAGGCTATGGTATTGCTCATGTTTTCAAACTTCCATTAAAAAAATCTTTATTTATTTCCTTTGGGTTCTGGCTGGTAAAAAGCATAATTTACAGTATTCTGGGAATTCTTGCCCTGAAATACTACAGCGGATAAAGTCTCTTCTAATTTAACTAATCTCTAAATGCCGTGAAATATTAATTTTCTCATATATCCAGCCCCAGGAAAATTGATTATCTATGCATTTATAAATATAATAAACCCCCAAGTGAAATGGAAATTTCTGGAAGGAATTAAAAAATGAAAGGAATAAATCAAGATTTTTTTGACCTGGAGATGTATTCTATTTATCGAGCAATTGGAGAGTTATGGGGAGAAAAAGCCTGGAAAGTAGTCTGGAGATCAGGAGAAATACTTTTTTCTGAACTCAACAACCAGCTCAACCTTAAAAAAGGCAAAATTAATGAAGTCTTAGCTGCTCTAACCAAATACTTGGAAGAAGTTGGTTATATTGAGAAAATTGAAATCGTTTTTACAAAAAAAGACGAAATTGAATATAAGATGAGAAATCCTTCTATCTTAAAATCAGCTTTTAGATTAATCAAAGAGAATTATGTTCCTCCTCATATTTCTACTTCTCTTATAGTGGCTGCTCTGAATAAACTTTTTAATTTAAATGTAGAAATGATTGGTTCGCCGATCCAGGACGAGAATGGCTGGACAGTAGAAAGATGGAAATTAATCGAAAAATAAAATAATATAATATCGATGATTTTAAAGAGAGCATTTTATAATCGTCCAAGTTTAGAAGTTGCTGAGGAGATTATTGGACATATTTTAGTCAGAAAATCTCTTCAAGGAACTACTTCTGGAATGATCGTCGAAGTAGAAGTTTATCGCGGAGAAGACGATCCAGCCAGTTTTGCTTTCAGAGGAAGAACCAAAAAAAGCAACTCTCTTTATCACTCACCGGGCAGATCATTTATTTACTTGACTTATGGAATGTATTATTTGCTTAATATTATTACCGAAAAAGAAAATTTCCCGGCAGCAATTTTAATTAGAACTGTTGAACCATTAGAAGGAATTGAATTAATGAAAGAAAGAAGAAAAACCAACGATTTATCCAATTTAACTTCTGGACCCGGAAAATTAACTCAAGCCTTTGCTATTGATGATTCTTTAAATGGTCTGGATTTAACTTCCTCTTACTCCCCACTTTTTGTGGAGAAAGGGAAATCTTTTAAGAAAGAATTGGTCTGGAGACCGCGAATAGGTATTAAAGAGGGCACTGACAGACTATGGCGGGGTTATTTAAAAGGGAGTCCTTTTATCTCTAAAAAATAAGAATATGAGTTTAAAAAACACTAAACTAAGGTTAACGATCATTTCAGTTGTTTTAGGCTGGCTTACTATAAATTTTACCTGTTGCTTCCGCATTTCTTCTGAAAAATTCACAGTCTTTCGACTGATCGACCAGTTAAGCAAAGAAAATGTTATTCACAGTCCTTTGAAAACTTTAAATGTAAAAACCACCTACCTAAGGGAAGTGTTATCCAGCAGGCCATTAATTGAAGCTTCAAGCAAGACTGGAAATCCATTTTTAATTAAAAGAAAATTAAAAATAGGTGGGACAGAACTGAACACTTTATTTGCTCCACCGAAAAGTCTATTTAAATTTGAAGTGAAGCTGCCCAAAAATGGAATCTTAGAATTTGGATATGGAGTGCTAACTTCCTCCAAACAAACTTACTTCAGTCAGGTAGAATTTGAAATTATTCTTGTTGAGAAAAACAAAACAAATTATTTATTTAAAAAAACTATTACTACTAAAGAAAACAAAATATTTCCTCTTAGAAAAATTGACTTATCTTATTTAAAAGGGAAAAAAGTTCATCTTTATTTACTCACAAAAGGAACTAAAAAAGTTCAATCTTTCTGGTTTAACCCAGTAATTTACCAACCACGAAAAGAAAACAAAAACCTTATTCTTATCTCTATTGATACTTTAAGAGCTGATCATTTAGGCTGTTATGGATACCAAAGAAAAACAAGCCCAAATATAGATTTATTGGCTAAAGATAGTGTTCTTTTTACCAAGACTTTTGCTTCATCTCCCTGGACACTTCCTTCACATCTCTCTATGATGACCTCTCTAAATACAATTAATCATAAAGTTTATTATAAAAATCAGAAATTGTCTCCATCAATAATCACTTTGGCTGATATTCTAAGAGAGAATAACTATTTTTGCTCTGCTTATACTGGGGGTGGATTTATAAGCGGTATTTATGGATTTTCTAAGGGTTTTGATAACTATAATGAAAATGTGGGCGGAGTTTTTCATCGTGACTCGGCTGAACGCGTTTTTAAAGCTGCTTCATCCTGGCTAAATAAAAACAAAGATAAGAAATTCTTCCTTTTTCTACATACCTATCAGCCCCATGACCCTTATTTCTCTCCCTATCCTTTTAACTTGATGTTTTTAAACGAAAAGGCTAAACGGAGGTATATCAATTTAAAAGGAGTGTTAGGAGGAAACGCTGGTATATTTAAGCCTCTCTCAGCTGAGGAAAGACAGAATATAATTGATCTTTACGATGGAGAGATTAGATATACTGATGAGTGTTTAATTAAACCCCTAATTAATGAACTTAAAAGGTTGAAACTTTATCATCAGACAATGATTATTTTTACCAGTGATCACGGAGAAGAATTCTACGACCATGGAGGGTGGACTCATGGCCATAGTCTTTATTCTGAGTCAATTAGGGTTCCACTAATTATTAAGTTTCCCCAATCTAAATTTAAAGGAAAAAAAATTAAAGATATCACCCGCCTCATAGACATTATGCCTACCGTGTTAGAGGAAATGAAAATAGATTATTCTGAGAAAGAGTTTGACGGAAAGAGTTTAATCAACTTATTATCCGGTAAGGAAAAAGGAGATAGGGTGTTTATAAGCGATGTCGCTCGAAATATTATAAATCTCCATAACCCTAAAAAAATATCCATCAATGACGGCCGATACAAATTGATTTTTAATGAAAATTATCCTCCTCAAGACTTGTCTTTTTATTCTTTTTCTCCCTCTCCTATTCCTCACCTTGAACTTTATAATCTTACCAAAGACCCTGGGGAACAAAAAAATCTTGCTTTTGAAAAAAAAGAAATAATTGAAAAACTGCTTAAAAAATTAAACAATGTTTATGTCTCAACTAAAAAAGGCCGCCCCCAAAAAATGACTATTGAAAACGAATTAAAAAAACAGCTAAAAGCCTTAGGTTATATTCAAAATTGACAACAAAATTGACAAATTAATCTCAAATTTATAAAATTATTCAACAACAAAAAAGAGCTCATGGTGAGCAAAGGAGAAAAAGAATGGTAGATTTTATAGAAATTAAAGACAATGAAATCAATGTTCAGGAGATTATGGAGAAAATAAAAAAGAGCATTGAACAAAAGAAAAAAGAGGGCATTGTCACCAATAAAGAAATAAAAGAAATCGAAGAAATGAAACTTTACCCTCTACCCGATATTCAAGATATTCACCATTTTT
The DNA here is from genome assembly GCA_046760445.1 of Candidatus Aminicenantia bacterium. Taxonomy (GTDB): domain Bacteria; phylum Acidobacteriota; class Aminicenantia; order JdFR-78; family JdFR-78; genus JBHIEE01. Next base: position 25,866 of record JBHIEE010000001.1, on the reverse strand, counting down.
ATTCCCAGCATTTATACCAAGAAAAGAAAATTCATCCTCAACCTGAACAATTAGAAATAACCCAGGAAAAACCTCAACCAATAACCTTAAAGAAAAGAATAAAAGGAATTCTCCTACGGATTATGACTCCTTTATCTCCTCTAATTAAAACTTTAGTTTTACCTGTGCATCAGGAAGTAGTGGATACCAATGAAAGATTAGCTCAAACAAACGAAAGACTAATTAAAACAAACGAAATACTCGCTAAAACAGCTGAATATGTAAAACTTCTTCATAATTTAGTTCACAATTTAGTCGCTGAATTGACCAAGTTAAAAGTAGAAAAAGAGGGATTGAAAAATAAGATGAGAACACTGGAGAATAAGATAGAGTTTTTAGAAAAAAGAGAAAAAATCTTAGAAAAATCAATATTTAAAAGTAGTAAGGAATAGATTGAAAAATCAAAATCAGGAAGAAAATTCTTGCCTCCTGCTTCAAGCTTCCCTTCGGCCTGAGCCTCAGGGCGAAGGCTTACTTCTAACATGAGAATTGCTTTTGTTGTTCAAAGATACGGGTTAGAAATCAGTGGTGGAGCAGAGTATCACTGTCGACTGGTAGCTGAACATTTGAAAAAACACTTTGATATTGAAGTTTTTACCACCCGAGCATTGGATTATATTACCTGGAAAAATTTCTACCCTCAAAAATTTGAACTTATTAATGAAATTCCGGTGAAAAGATTTAAGGTCTTAAAAAAAAGGCATCCAGAAAAATTCGGCAGAATTCAAGATTTCATTTTAAATAATGAACATAAAGAAAAGGACGAGTTAAAGTGGTTAAAAGAGGAAGGTCCTTACTGCCCTTCTTTAATAAGTTACCTCAAGAAGAATAAAAAGAAATATGATTACTTTATTTTCTTCAGTTATCGTTACTACCACTCTTATCGGGGAATAAACTCAGTTCCTGAAAAAAGTATTTTAGTTCCGACTGCTGAACATGACCCAGTAATTCACCTGAAAATATTCAGAGAATTCTTTAGAAAACCGAGGGCTTTTATTTATAATTCATTCGAAGAGAAGAAAATAATTAATACTCTTTCCCGAAATGAAAATATTTTGGGAGATATAGTTGGAGTCGGTGTCGAGATTCCTCCTAGTTATTCTGGCAAGGAGTTTAGAAAAAAATTCAAAATTAAAGACGATTTTATTCTTTACATTGGAAGAATTGACAAAAATAAAGGGTGTCTCCAGCTTTTTGACTATTTTATTAAATTTATTCGAGAAACAAATTCACCTATTAAGTTAGTCTTGATCGGGACTTCTGTTTTAAATGTCCCTTCTCATCCTAATATAATTCATTTAGGATTTTTAGAGGAGAAAGACAAGTTTGGTGCTCTTGAAGCTGCTCAATTGTTGGTTATGTCTTCTTTTTATGAAAGTCTTTCTATGGTTACCTTAGAAGCCTGGGCTTTGAATAAACCTGTCTTAACCAATGGTAATTGTGAGGTGCTAAAAGGACAGTGCCTGAGAAGCAATGGAGGTCTTTATTACGAAGACTATGACGAATTTAGAGAAACTTTAGCTCTTTTGCTTTCTTCTCCCAAATTAAGAAGGAGCTTGGGAAAAAATGGCAACAAATATTTTGTTGAAAACTACTCCTGGGATGTTATTGAAAATAAATATCTTTCTATTATTGACCAGTTAAGGAAAAAATAATTATGCAAATTCATCAATTTGTTACCTCTTTATCATATGGTGATGCAATATCTGATGAGGCATTAGAAATTCAAAAAATTCTGAGAGAAGAAGGTTATCAGTCCAAAATTTTTGCTCACTTTTATCATCCTAAAATGGCAAAATTTATGATTCATCATCGAGAATATAGCAAATTTAGCTCTCCAGAAAATATTGTAATTTTTCATTTTTCAATTGGCTCCCCTATTTCAAAACTCTTCTTTCGCATCCCTGAAAAGAAAATATTAATTTATCACAACATTACTCCTTATTATTATTTCTTAGATTCTCATCGAATTTTAGCCAAGGAATGTTACAAGGGTAGATTAGAGTTAAAAACATTTATCAATAAAGTGGATTTAGCCTTGGGTGATTCAGAATTTAATCGTCAGGAATTAGAACAAGCAGGATATCGCAAAACAGGTGTTCTTCCCATTATTTCGAATTTTTCCAAATTTGATATTCCTGGCGATCAGATTGTTAAAGAAATATTTGACCGAGATAGAACAACTATTCTTTTTGTCGGACGCCTTATTCCCAATAAAAAATATGAAGAGTTGATTAAAGTTTTTTACCTCTACCAGAAATATTACAATAAAAATTCCCAGCTTATCTTGGCTGGTGATTATAATGGATTTGAACGCTATTTTTGTACTCTTAATGAATTAATTGATCGATTAAAATTAAATAATGTCTATTTTACAGGACATATTGAGTTTCCAGAACTGGTAGCTTTTTATCGATTAGCTGATATTTTCCTGTGTTTGAGCGAACATGAAGGATTTGGTGTTCCTCTTTTAGAATCATTTTATCTTAAAATTCCAGTTATTGCTTATACGGCAGGAGCAGTCGAAGAAACAATGAACAGTGGAGGAATCATCCTTAATAAAAAAAATCTAGATGAAATAGCTGCTTTGATTGACTTAATCATTACTGATGACAAATTCCGGCAGAAAATAATTCAATCTCAATTAAAAGCTCTGAAAAAATACAGCCGGGAAAATTTAAGAAAAATTTTAATCAATCATATAAAAAGTATAAATGATTAGTAATTAAGATGAGACGAGTAGATCAACTTTTACCTGCTCTTCACCAAGGAGATGCCATTGGAGATACAGCTCTCCATATTAAAAAAATTTTAAATTCTTGCGGATTTTCTTCTCAGATTTATTCCTTAACTATTGATGAGCAATTAAAACCTGAAGCTGAATTATTTTCCCAGTTCCCTACCCCATCCCAAGCAGATGTAGTCATCTTTCACTTCGCTCTACCTTCGCCTTTAACAGAAGAAGTGAAAAGAATCCCTGGAAAAAAAATTATGATTTATCATAATATAACTCCATCTGAATTCTTTATTGACTATAGTTCTGAAATGAGCTTTATCTCCATTGAAGGCAGAAACCAATTGAAGTCTTTAGTCTCTTATATTGATTTAGCCTTAGCAGATTCGGAATTTAACAAACAAGAATTAGATGCCATTGGTTATCGGAACACAGCAGTTTTCTCTTTATTTGTTGACTTTAACAAGTATAAAAAGCCAATAAATCCTTCAATCTATAATCTTTTTAATGATGACCGAGTAAATATTTTATTCGTTGGACGGATTGTTCCTAATAAAAAAATTGACGAAATAATAAAAGTTGTTTTTTATTATAAAAAATACATCTCTCCCTTGGTTAGATTTATTCCTGTAGGAAAAACAATCTCTCTTCCAACTTATTATCATAGTTTAGTCAGATTAGCCGATGAGTTTCTTTTAAAAGAAGAAGAAATTATATTTACCGGACATATCCCGGATGAGGAATTATTTGCTTTTTACCGAGTCTCAGATGTTTTTCTTTCCTTAAGTGAACACGAAGGTTTTTGTCTGCCATTAATTGAAAGCATGATTTTTGATTTACCCATAATCGCTTACAATTCAACGGCTGTTCCTTATACCTTAGGCCGGGCTGGAATATTAATCAAAACTAAAGAAATCGCTTACATTGCTGAATTAATCAACATCTTAGTAAAAAATTCTCATTTCCAGGAAAAGATAATCACAAATCAAAGAAAAAGATTGAAAGAATTTAAGAATCAGGATTTAAGAGGAATCCTAATAAAATACATAAATAACTTATGAAATTAAAAGAGTAAAAGATGAAACTTGCTTTTGTCATTCAGCGGTATGGAGAAGAAATTTTAGGCGGTGGTGAATCATTATGTCGAGAAGTAGCAGAAAATTTAGCTCTTTCAGGAGAAGAGATTAGTGTTTATACCACTACTGCTAAGGACTATCTAACCTGGAAAAATAGATATCCTTCAGGCATAACTATTCTCAAGGGAGTAACCATAAAAAGATACAAAGTTAAAAAACAAAGAAATTTAAAAACTTTCAATAAATTCTCCGACTGGATATTTTTTAATCCCCATACTTATCAAGATGAAACAAGATGGGTAGAGGCTCAAGGACCAGTATGCCCGGATTTAATAAAAAGCTTAGAGAAAGAACAAGAAGACTTTGATTTAGTTGTTTTTTTTACCTATCTGTATTATCCAACCTATTGGGGATTAAAAAAAATCAAGAAAAGAAAGATTTTAGTCCCTTTTGCTCATGACGAACCTCCTTTGTATTTAGACTTAATGAAAGAAGTTTTCTCCACTCCAGATGGTTTTATCTTTAATACTCAGGCAGAAAAAGAGTTGGTCGAAAAGAATTTTTCAATCAAGGATAAACTCAGACTTATTGGAGGAAAGGGGATTAGAATTCCCTCCCCTTTAGAAAAATCATCTTTTAAAAAGAAACATGGCTTATATTTCCCTTATATTCTTTATGCTGGGCGAATTGATGAAGGAAAAGGATGTCAAGAACTAATTGATTGCTATTTTCAGTTTAAAAAAAATTATCCTTTTATCCATTTGGTATTGATTGGCAAATTAAATATGAACCTTCCCTCTGATCCGGATATAAGGTATTTAGGTTTTCTTTCTGAAGACGAGAAGCTTGAAGCAATTGTTAATGCTGAAGTAACTGTTCATCCTTCTCGCTTGGAAAGTTTTTCTATTGCTCTTTTGGAGTCTTTAGCTTGCCGAACTCCTGTCTTAGTTCAAAAAAAATGTCCTGTACTAATGGAGCACTGTCTTAAAAGCAATGCAGGCCTTTATTATTCAAACTGTGAAGAATTTATTCAAGCTTTACATTTTCTTCTCAGAGAGAAAAGGATAAGAGAAAAATTAGCAGAAAATGGTTTTAAATATATAAAAGAAAGCTATTCCTGGCAAAAAATTGTTGAAAAATATAAAAAAGCTTTCAAGGAAATACTTCCTGAAAGTAAATCTCCGGAAAGATAACTCCTTGATATAGAGACTTGACGAGGAAAGGATAAATATGTTATTTCTCTTAAAAGGTAAAAAATGGCTTTTTTCAATCCTGTGACTAATCAAGTAGCGATTAAAATTGTTTACTATGGCCCTGGATTAAGTGGGAAAACAACTAATTTAAAATATATTTATCAAAAATTAGATAAGTCCTCGAGAGGAGAACTAATTTGCTTAGAAACAGAGATCCAGAGAACGTTCTTTTTTGATTTGCTTCCAGTAAAAGTGGGCCAAATTGACATCTTTAAAACTCATCTACAGCTGCTGACTGTTCCTGGCCAGGTGTTTTATGAAGCCTCCAGAAAGCTTATTTTAAAAGGGGTAGACGGAATAGTCTTTGTTGCTGACTCCCAGATTCCCCTTTTGGATGCTAATATCGAAAGTTTCAATAACTTAAGGGAGAACTTGTTAGAATATAAGGCTGATCTCTTTCAGATACCGCTAGTTTTCCAATACAATAAGCGAGATTTAAAAAGATTGATTCCAGTAGAAACCTTTAATAGTCTTTTAAACTCAAGAAATTCTCCATATATTGAAGCTTCAGCCCTTCAAGGCTGGGGAGTCCTGGAAACATTGAAAGAAATCGGCCGGTTAGTTATTCCTTTGGTAAAACAGAAATTTATCCAAGAATATAAAGAAAAAAGAGTGATTAAAAAAGAAGAAATTGAGTTTACCCAAAAAGAAAAAAAAGAACCGCTGAAGATAAAAAAAATAAAACTGAAGTCTGATGCTGAACTTGAGCAAGAAGTTGAATCTTTAATAAAAGAATATACTTCCGAGTCAATTATTAAGAAAAAAAGGGAATGAAAATAAAATATTTTTATCCAATTTTTCTTCTATTCTTAATAAGTTATGCCTGTCAAACTTCTTCCACTATCTCCTCGTCTCGTTTTTCTCTCTCTGAATCAGAAAGAAATAAGAAAACAATTTATAAGGAAGAAATTAATAAGATAATTGACACTGCTACAAAATTTTATGAAAAAGGATTGAACGAATACTCCCTGGGACACCTGGAGCAAGCCAGGATTTATTTCAATCATTGTATTGACACTTTCCTTACAAGTTTTCTATCAATCAATGCTCATCCTGAGCTAAAGTCTGCTTTTGATTACTATGTCACTGAAATTCATTCTTTGGAATTAGAAGCATTTAAAGAAGGTGACGGCTTTTCAGAAAGTAATAATTTTTCTGACGCCCCGATCGATGACCTTAATTCAATTATTACTTTTCCCCCTTCCGAGGAAGAATTAATAAAGATAACTCGAGAAATAGATATGGAGCTGAATTCAGTGACTTATAATATTCCCATAGTAATCAATAACGAAGTGCTTTCATTTATTAAAATTTATCAGACTTCGAGGAGAAAAGTTTTAGAGGAGGCAATAAAACGGTCAGGACGATATCTCGAAAAATTTCAGAAAGTTTTCCGAGAGTTACAACTCCCAGACGACTTAGCATATCTGCCTCTAATTGAAAGTGCTTTCAAGCCTCGTGCAGTGAGCCGAGCAAAAGCAAGAGGAATCTGGCAGTTCATTTATAAGACTGGACTTTTATATGGACTAACGAGGAACTGGTGGTTAGATGAGCGATACGATCCTGACAAAGCAGTCAAAGCAGCTGCCCTTCATTTAAAAAAATTATATGATAAATTTAAAGACTGGTATTTAGCTTTGGCTGCTTACAATGCGGGTGAAGGCAAAATAGAACGAGCTATCCAACGGACTGGCAAGAAAAATTTTTGGGAATTAGCCAAAACTCGCTACTTGAAAAGAGAAACAAAAAACTATATTCCCGCATATATTGCTGCTATGCTTATTGCTAAAGACCCAGCTAGATTTGGTTTCGATATCTTTCCTGACCCATTATTAGAATATGAAGAAGTCTCTATTCCAAGCCCCACTGATTTAAGAGTGATTGCTGAATGCTGTGGCGTCACCTTGGAAGAAATCAAAGAACTAAATCCTGAATTAAGAAGATCAACTACTTCCAGCTATCTCTCAATTTACAAAATAAAAATCCCAGCAGGTAAAAAAGAGGAATTTTTAGCTAAGTTTTCTAAAATTCCAGCAAGCGAAAGAGTGCGATGGAGATATCATATTGTTAAAAAAGGTGAAAATCTTTCAGTCATTGCTCGAAGATATGGGATAAGAGTAACTGATATAATGGCCAGTAATAATTTAAGAACAACTTTAATTAGAATCGGACAAGCATTAGTCATTCCCAGTGGAGCGAGAATAAATTACAAAAGAACTCCCCTTTCATCTACAAAAATAATTCATACTGTTAGAGAAGGAGAAACCCTCTATCAAATTGCTAGGGTTTATCAGACGTCGGTCAGATCAATAAAAATATGGAATGCTCTTCCTAGCGACCTTATTCATCCTGGCAAAAAATTAGTGATATATTCTTCTTCAACTTTAAGAAAAAATTCTAACTCAAAAAAAATGATAACTTATGTAGTTAAAAAAGGTGATACTCTTTATGATATAGCTCGAATTTATAATACCTCCGTTAATGCCCTTAAAAAATGGAATGGAATTAAGGGGAAAATAATATATCCTGGTGAAAGGCTTACTATTTATACTTCTGAATAAATAAATGTTATCTAAAATTTATTCCTCTTCTTTAATTGGAATTAATGCCTATTTGGTTGAAGTAGAGGTAGATGTTTCTTACGGAATGCCGACTTTCATTACTGTAGGTTTACCTGATACTGCAGTTCGAGAAAGCAGAGAAAGAGTAAGAGCTGCATTAAAAAATTGTGGCTATCAGTTTCCTATCAGAAAAATTACTGTGAATTTAGCTCCCGCAGATAAAAAGAAAGAAGGCTCATCTTTCGATCTCCCCATCGCTCTGGGTATTTTAGCTAATTCAAATCTCTTCCCTATGGGAAATGTGAATAATTTTCTCTTTTTAGGAGAATTAACTCTTGATGGAAGGCTGAAACCTGTTAAAGGGGTCCTTTCTTCAGCGGTTTTAGCTCAACAAAAACAATTTAAAGGAATAGTTATTCCTAAGGAAAATGAAAAGGAAGCAGCTCTGGTCGAAGGAATTGAAGTATATGGAATGGAAAACATAGTCAAGGTAGTAGAATTTCTTCGTTCTCCTGAGAACTGGCCCCCTTGTCAGTATAAAAGGGAAGAAATAATCCCTTCAGTTTTCTATTCAATCGATTTCCAGGAAGTTAAAGGGCAACAACATGTTAAACGAGCTTTGGAGGTGGCTGCTGCCGGTGCTCATAATGTTTTAATGATTGGTCCGCCCGGAGCAGGAAAAACAATGCTCGCCAGAAGAGTAGCCACTATTCTTCCTCCAATGACTTTTGAAGAAATGATTGAAGTAACCAAAATTCACAGTGTATCAGGTCTCCTTCATGGTGAGGGAGCAGTTGTGGAACGACCTTTCCGCTCTCCCCATCATACTATCTCAGACGCAGGATTAATTGGTGGAGGACAGATTCCAAAACCAGGAGAAGTGAGTTCGGCTCATAATGGTGTCTTATTTTTAGATGAATTACCTGAATTCCAAAAACATGTTCTTGAAGTGTTAAGACAGCCAATTGAAGATGGAATGGTTACCATTTCTCGGGCAGCGATAAGCGTTACTTTTCCCTCTCGATTTATGCTCATTGCAGCTATGAATCCGTGCGAAGATGTTTATCGGGGATTAACCTCTGATGATTTTGATTGCACTCCTGCTCAGAGAAGAAGATATTATTCAAAAATCTCCGCTCCTCTTTTAGATAGAATAGACATCCAAATAGAAGTTCCTGCGGTTAAATTCAAAGATATTGTCTCAAACCAGACAGGAGAAAATTCAGAACAAATAAGACAAAGAGTCATTAAAGCAAGACAGATTCAGCTTGAAAGATTTAAAAAGAAGAAAATATACGCTAACGCCCAGATGGGAACTAAAGAGATAAAAAAATATTGTCAAATAGACACCAAAGGAAAAGAATTGCTGGAAATAGCTATTAAGAAATTGGGATTTAGTGTCCGAGCATATGACCGGACATTAAAAGTGGCTCGGACCATTGCTGATCTGGAAAATAAAGAAAATATAGAAAACAGTCATCTTTCAGAAGCTATTCAATATCGAATAATGGATAAATATTGGTAATTGCATGTATTTGAATTAGAAACTGTAAATGATGGTTTTCAAAGTTAAAACGCTCTAAAGATGGAGGTCAGAAATGGTAACTGAGAGAAAAGGAGTTGCTTTTAGTTGGCTAATAATTTTTCTCATTATTATTTATACAATCTTGGTTGGCATAAGGTTGGCTAAAATTTACATTAATGATTATCACTTAAGAGGAATTATTAAACAACAAAGTAAATTTTATGGACGGGATGAAGTTCGTTTTATTAATAGAGTAATTAATAAAGCAAAAGAATATAATATTCCTTTGGAGAGGAAGAATATTTTAATTATTGATAGGGCTCGGGCAGAAATGACTGTTAGAGTGGTTTATAGTAGCGAACTAGATGGGATATTCTTCAAATATCCGTGGAAATTTGACTACCAATTAAAGACAAGACTTTATTAACAATAAAAACTTATATTATAATTCTTTCCTTTTTTCTAAAATTTCATCTTTTAATTTAATTGCCTCAGACCGAAGCTCTTCAACTTTATTAGATAAAGAGTTCTTATACTCCTCATCCTTAATGGAGGAAAGATTTATTTCGACATTAAATAAAGCTCCTTCTAAACCAGAAAAAGCCAAAAGCCCAGAAGTTAAAAAATCACTTAATGTATTTGGATTAATTTCTTCTTTTATTTGGCATGAAGTTTGAAGAATATTAAAACAAACTTCTGCCGTTTGCCAAGGAACTTCGGCTGCCTTTTTTAGCGCTCTTTGAATAGCCTCGCTTCTCACTTTTTTTTCTTCTTCGGTTTCTTTTGGCATTTTGAAAGCAGCCATAACTTGATCAAAAGCCTCTGAATCAGCATCCATTAATCTAAATAAAGTTTCCTTCCACTGGGGTGTTATACCAATCACCCGGGATAAAGCAGTGGACTCGGGATTCTTTTTAAGAGAAATCCGAACAGCCATTTCTAACAGAGAACTGCTGATTGCTCCTGCTAAGGCAGCCGTGGTGCCACCACCTGGAGTCGGCGAATCAGATGAAAGTTGAGTTAAAAATTCATTAATTGATTTTTCCACAAAATGACTCATTATGCCTCCTTAATATAAGATATGCCTCACTCTGTTCGGCAAAATTCAAATTTCAAAATTCAAAGTTCAAATCTGAGAATCTATAACCCGAAAAGTTCCTTTCTTCTGGTTTGTCATTTGGATTTTGGTTTTCATTTGTCATTTGAGCTTTGTCATTTGAATTTTTCTTCTTTAAATCTCTGGAATTTCTATATCTTAAAAGATAATAAACGCTATTCTTTCCTTACTATTCGCCCATTTCTTGCCACAATTTGCCCATTCTTGACAACATATTTTATTGGATTTATTCCCAGATGATAAATAAGATGAATATAATTGGGGATATTAGCAATGATTAAGTCCATTTTCTTCCCAATTTCCAAACTTCCTACTCGAGAATGTCTATCCAGAGCATAGGCAGCATTAATAGTTGCCGCATTAATTGCTTCCTCAATTTCCATCTTCAATTTGAATACCGCCATTTGAAGAGCAAAGAGCATTGATTCGGTCATTGAACTCCCTGGATTAAAGTCAGTAGCCAAAGCAATTGTCACTCCCTGATTTATCATTTCCCGCACAGGAGGAACCTTATTAAGCATTAAAAAAAAGGGAACAACAGGAAGAATAATAGCCGCTGTTTTACTTCTTGCTATTTTTTTTATTCCTTCCTCAGAGATATAAATGAGATGATCTGCTGAAACAGCATTTTCAGCAACAGCTAATTCAGTTCCTCCTAAGGAAGAAAATTCATCAGCATGGAGTTTTATCTTTAATCCAAATTTTTTAGCAGCAGAAATTAACTTTGCAGTTTCTTTTACAGAATATACTCCTTCTTCACAGAAGGCATCAAAAAATTCAGCCAGGTTATTCTTTTTAATTTCGGGCATAACTTCTCTAATCAGGAAGTCAATATATTTTTTTTTATTCCCTTTATATTCTGGTGGAATGTCATGGGCACCCAGAAAAGTCGGCACTAAGTCAATTGGATGGATTGAATTCAACTCTTTTATTACTTCTAATTGTTTTATCTCATCCTCTTTATTTAATCCATATCCACTCTTTGCCTCAGAAGTGGTCGTCCCATAAAGAAGCATCTGATCAAGTCGTGATAAACAGAGAGAAACCAAATCTTCTTTACTCGCTTCTCTTGTTGCTCGAACAGTGGTCAAAATACCCATTCCCCGAGAAGCAATTTCTTGATAGGTTAGCCCCTGAAGGCGCAAAACAAACTCATCTTCTCTTGTTCCAGCAAAAGGAAGATGATTATGAGCATCAACAAATCCTGGAAGACAAGTCATTCCAGTAGCATCTATGGTAATTGACTCTTCGGTCAAAATAACTTCTTTCTTAAATTCTGATTCCTGCCCGATAAAGGTAATTCTACCTTGGTAAGAGGCAATCCAAGCTTTTTCGATTAAACCAACATCTTTCAGTTCTCTTTTAGTTTTAGGTACCCGCCCAGCACAAGTAATTAATTGATGGCAATTAGCAACAACTAAATCAGTTTTCCTCATCTCAAATCAATCAGGTGTTTTTTTTAAAGAAGAATGTTTATTCCTGATAAAAGGAGGGGTTTCGTATTTTTCCCACCTCCTTTCCCATGAAGTAATCTCCCAAAGTGACCTATTACTCTGAATCGGAGAAGATTCAACAACCGGGGTTTTATTCTTAACCGGAAAAGGAGGTGGAGTTGGAGTTCGATAGTAAGACTGGTGATAGTCTTCTTCTGAAGCAGATCGCTCAAACCCAGTAGCGATTACGGTAATTTTAACTTTTCCTTTTAAATTTTCATCAATCACTGTCCCGAAAATAATATTTGCTTCTGGGTGAGCATAATTATAGATTAATTCTGCTGCTTTGGAAATTTCATGAAGAGATAAATCTTTTCCCCCTGTAATATTAATTAATATTCCCTTTGCTCCTTCAATAGATGTTTCAACCAAAAGTGGACTGGAAATAGCCTTTTCCGCTGCTTCTAATGCTCTATTCTCTCCACTCGCAACCCCTGTGCCCATAAAGGACATTCCCATGTTGCTCATTATTGTTTTTACATCAGCAAAATCTAAATTTATCAGTCCAGGTTGAGTTATCAAATCAGCAATTCCTTGAACAGCCTGACGAAGGACATCATCTGCTAATTTAAAAGCATCTTCTATTGATGTATTAAGATCAACTGTCTGAAGAAGTCTTTCATTAGGAATAGCAATCGCGGTATCAACTACTTCTTTTAATTCCTTAAGACCCTGAATAGCTTGGAGAGTTCTAACCCTTCCTTCAAAATTAAAAGGTTTGGTAACAATAGCGATGGTCAAAATTCCCATTTCCGTTGCTAAATTAGCCAAGACAGGAGTTGTTCCTGTACCAGTTCCACCACCTAATCCAGCAGTTAGAAAAATCATATCTGCTCCCTGAATAACCTCAATCATTTTTTCAGTGTCCTCTAAGACAGCTTTTTTTCCAATTTCAGGATCTCCACCAGAGCCTAACCCTTGGGTTAATTTAGCTCCAATTTGAGCTTTAATCTTGGCTCTATTATGGTTGAGCGCCTGTAAATCTGTATTGATTGCTACAAACTCTACTCCTTCAATTTTTTCTTCAATCATCCGATTGATAGCATTCCCGCCTCCTCCACCAATACCAATCACTTTAATTTTAGCTCCAGTTGGCTCTTCAACCAGTTTAAATTTAAGTCTATCTTTTTTAATTTCTTCAGACATTTCAATCCTCCTAAAAATTTTCCTTAAGCCAGTCCTTTATATTTCTAAAAAATCCTTTTTTTCCACTTCTTTTTAAGCCTCGAGTTAATCTCTGTTTATAACCGTAAAGCAATAATCCGATTGAAGTCGCATAGTCTGGGCTATTCACTCGGTCAATTAGACCTAAAACACCCCGTGGATTTCCCCGTCTGACTGGCAAATCAAATATTTCTTCAGCAATTTCCTCTAATCCATCAAGGAGGGCTCCACCTCCAGTAAGAACAATCCCTGAATTGAGTGATTTTTCATATCCCATTTTTTTAATCTCGTCATTAATCAATCTAAAGATTTCTTCCGCTCGAGGCTGAATTATATCAACTAATATCTGCCGGGAAAGTATTCGAGGTTTTCTTCCTCCTACACTCGGTACTTCAATTGTTTCCTCCTCTTCTGAAAGAGGGCTCAAAACACATCCATGTTTTTTCTTAATCTTTTCCGCCTCAGGAATAGGAGTTCTTAAGCCGATAGCAATATCATTGGTGAAATTGTCTCCCCCGATGGGAATAACCGAGGTATACCAGAGACTTCCCCGCTCAAAGATAGCAATGTCAGTTGTTCCCCCTCCAATATCGATTAAGCCCACCCCAAGCTCTTCTTCGTCTGGAGTCAATACAGCCATAGCTGTGGCTACTTGATTCAAAACAATATCTTCTACTTCAATCCCAGCTCGATTGACACAGGTAACCAAATTCTGAGTGGAAGTAACTGAACTGGTAACAATATGAACATTCACTTCCAATTTAATTCCATTTATTCCTAATGGGTCTTTAATCCCATCTTGGTCATCAACAATAAATTCTTGAGGAAGAACATGAATAATTTCCCTGTCAGGAGGGATAGACACAGTCTTAGCTTGCTCTATTACCCGATTAATATCTTCCCGAGTAATCTCTCTATTTCTCCCAGAAACAGCAATTACTCCTCGGCTGTTAAAACTTTTAATATGAGCTCCTGTAATACTGACATAGGCTGAATCAATTTCTACCCCAGCCATTAACTCTGCTTCTTCTACAGCTTTTTTTATTCCTTCTACTGTCGCTTCAAGATTGACTACTACTCCTTTTCTTAAACCTTTAGAATCAGCCGTGCCTATTCCCACTATTTCAATTTTTTGTTCCTCATTAATTTCACCAATAATAACTGTTGTTTTTTTGGTGCCTATATCAAAACCTATCAAATAGTTATCTTTTCTGGCCATTATAATTCCTCCCTCAAAGGTTTAACATATATTCGACCTTCAAAACGAAGGTCAACATAGTCTAACTGTTTGAAAAGGGCTTTCAATTTAGGATAGATTTTTAGATAAAATTTAAGTTTAGAAGAAAAGTTGTTATTCCCTAATAATACTTTGGTCGGATTATTCTTTAACCAGATGGAAACATTCTTATAATCTGAAATGTCAAGACGAACTACTTTGTCCTTAAGTAATGGCAGCACATCTATTCCATTAAGACAGGTTAAAGCAAGTTTTATCTTCTCTAACTCTCCTTTTTTGACTTCTCTTTCCAAGGTAATAACTGGCAGATTAAAACTCGTTATTTTATCTATCTTTTCTAATTTGACCCCTTTATCGCCCAATAGATAAAATCCATCTTTCTCAAGAATGGCTATCGGTATTCTTTCCAAAATTTTAATTCTAAGAGTAGAAGGTAATATTTTTTTAACATAGATTTCTTTAACCCATTTATTGACCATCAGTTCCTGTTTTAGTATTTCGATATTCACCAGTAAAATATTACCCAGTTTAATAGTTTTTAATTTATCCTCAATTTCTCTTTTTAACTCTTTCTTTTGGGAAACAACTTCAATCTCTTTTACATTTAATTTTTCCCAAGAAATAAGAAAAAGATAACCGCTTCGAATTAAGTAAAAAAACCCTCCTGCCATAACAAGAAGAATTAATAAGTAGCTGAACTTTAAAACAATAATTCTTTTCCTTCGTTCTTTTCTGATTTCCATATTCTTTCTTCTTCGGTAGAACTGCATCTCTTCCCGTAAATCAATCATTTGAGAAGTTAAACCAATGTTTTTCACCATGAGCCTATCTTTTCCTTTGAATAGTTTTTATTATTTCCGGAATTACTCGATAAATACTCCCTGCTCCCATAGTAATAATTAAATCTCCTGGTTTAACAATCTTTTCTATCAAGGATGGAATTTCCTTCAAGTGCTTTTGATAATGTACATTCTTATGGCCGTAATTCTCTATCTCCTCAAATAATTTTTGCCCAGTTACGCCCGCAATAGGTAATTCTCCAGCAGGAAAAACCTCAGTAACAATCAACACATCAGCCTGGTTAAATGAAGTAGCAAATTCATTCATCAAAAGAGAAAGTCGAGAATAACGATGAGGCTGGAAAACAACCACTACTCTTTTAGCCCAACCTCTTTTAGCTGCCTCAAGAGTAGCTTTTATCTCACTCGGATGATGAGCATAATCATCGATTATCAGTGTCCCATTTATTTCTGCCTTTAATTCAAATCGCCGGCTAATTCCTGGGTAATTTTCCAATGCTTTAAAAATTACTGCTGGTTTAAGGTTTAAATCAAGTCCCACCGCTATTGCAGCCAGGGCATTATAAATGTTATATTTCCCAGGAAGATTTAATCTTAATTTTCCTATCTTTTTCTGTTGAAAGAAAATAATTGAAGAGGAAGTGAATTCTCTAAATTCTATATTCTGAGCATATAAATCTGCTTGAGCTGAAAGACCATAAGTAATAATTCTCCGTCCAATAAAAGGAATCAAACTCTGAGTATTAGGATCATCCAGGCAGAGAATAACTGAACTATAAAATGGAACCTTTCTGGCAAAATCAATAAAGGTTCTCTTTATTTCTTCAATATTGTGATACTGATCAAGATGTTCCTGATCTAAATTGGTAATGACAGCCATATAAGGAAAAAGATATAAAAAAGAGCGATCACTTTCATCTGCTTCAGCAACAATGAAATCTCCTTCACCTAATTTAGCATTTGCTCCAATGGCCTTTAATTTCCCGCCAAGAATAATCGTTGGGTCTAGTCCTCCTCTTTCTAAAACTTGAGCAATCATCGAGGTGGTGGTCGTTTTCCCATGGGAACCAGCCACCGCTATGCCATACTTCATTCTCATCAATTCAGCTAACATCTCAGCTCGAGGAATGACCGGGATTTGCTGTCTTTTTGCTTCTTCGACTTCAATATTATCTAATTTGATTGCTGAGGAAATAACCACTACATCTGCTCCCGTGACATACTCAGCTTGATGTCCTTTAAAGATTGTTGCTTCCTGTTGAGCTAATCTTTTGGTCGTTTCAGTTTCTCTGAGATCTGAGCCGGAAATTTTATAACCTAAATTAACTAATACCTCGGCTATCCCACTCATTCCTTCACCGCCTATTCCCACAAAATGGATATGTTTTATATTGCCATATCTTCTTTTAATAATACCCATCTTTCCTATCTATCCTCCATAATCCTAAGAGACATCATTGCAATTCTGCCTGCTGGGTTTTCTACTCTTAATCTGGCTATATTTTCCTCCATCTCGTTTATTCTGTCGGGATTTTTCAAAAGGTAAAGTATTCTCTTAGCTAACAGTTCCCCTGTTAACTCTTTCTCCAGAATTACTTCCGCTGCTCCATATTTCTTTGATTCCAAAGCATTTAATTCCTGATGATTGTTTGCTGCTCGAGCAAAAGGAATCAGAATAGCTGCTTTCCGGGAAGCTATAAGTTCAGCTAAAGTGGATGCTCCAGCCCGACAAATTAGAATGTCTGATTTCTCAAAGTACTTATAGATATCGAAAAAAAATGATGAAACCATAGCTTCTATTCCTAATTGGTGATAACTCTCTTTCACCCAATTGAAATCTTTTTCTCCAGTCTGGTGAAAAATTCTCAGATTTTGTTTCTCTTGATCGAGAAGAGAGAGTGCCTGAACTACTGTCTGATTGATAATATGAGCTCCTTGACTGCCTCCAAAAATCAATAGAGAAAGCTTTTTGTTTCTTTCTTTCTTTTTGATAGTGTAAAACTCATCTCGAACTGGATTGCCTGTGTATATTCCCTTCTTTTTAAAATAATGTTTTGAACTTTCAAAGGACAAAAACACCTTTTTAACCCAAGGCTTAAGAAGTCTATTAGTCAATCCAGGCCGAAGATTCTGCTCTAAAATTAAAGTCGGAATTTTCATTAAAGCAGCAGTTAACACTACTGGACCAGAAGAATATCCTCCTGCGCCCATTACCAAATTAGGTTTTAACTTTTTTATAATTTTAAATGAATCAACCATTGCTCGAGGAATCAGGAATAAAGTTTTTATTATTTGAGAAACTTTCCTTCTTTTTAATCCTTCTATTCTCAAGACAATGAGCTTATTTCCATAATGATTTATTATCTTTTTTTCAGTTTCTCTTCCTGTTCCAACAAAAATCACCTCAAGACCTGGTTCTCTTTTTCTCATTTCCTTAGCAACTACCAAAGCAGGGTAGAGATGACCACCTGTCCCTCCTCCAGCAATAATTACTTTCTTCTTTTTCATTTCTTTATCCTGCCCAGCTGTTTTCTTTGGGAAATATTAAGAAGAATTCCCACCATAAATAAATTACAAACTAAAGACGACCGGCCATAACTGACAAAAGGAAGAGGAATTCCTTTAGGTGGAATAAGCCCTAAAACCATACTAATATTTATCAAAGCTTGAGTGACGATGATTAATGTCGAGCCAATTGCAACAAGTTGAGTCGAGAAATCAGGTGCTCTGCGGGAAATGATTACTCCTCTCCAGAGAAAAATTAAAAATAAACTTAAGATAGAAAGTGCACCAATAAATCCCAATTCTTCTCCAATAACAGAAAAAATAAAATCAGTATAAGCATAAGGGAGAAAGAATAATTTCTGGGAACTTTCTCCTAAACTCACTCCAAAAACTCCTCCTGACCCGACAGCTAATAAAGACTGAATCACTTGAAATCCTTTACCAAATGGGTCTTGCTCAGGATTAAGAAAATAAATTATTCTGTCCAACCGGTAATTTACTTTGACAATCAAAAAAGCTAAAATGGGCAAACAAATCATTCCTAAGCCTATCAAATGTCTTATTTTCACTCCCCCAATAAATAACATTAAAAAACATACAAAGAATAAAATGACTACTGTGCCAAAGTCAGGCTGTCTTATAATTAATAAACCAATGATCCCCAACACAATTAAAGGTATAGAAATAGAAAAGAAATCATTTAATTTCTCTTTTTTCTTATTTAGATAATAAGCAAAAATTAAAATTAAAGAAATTTTGGCCAGCTCTGAAGGCTGAAAGCTCAGTCCAGCCAGTCTAATCCACCGATGAGTATTATGAATAGCTGGACTTAGAAGAGAAAGAATTAAAAGAAAAATTGAAAGAAGAAACAGGAAGTAAATGAAGAGTGGATTATTATAAAAAGGGGCCCTAATCCTAATAATGATAAAAAGAATACTTAAGCCGATTACTACTCCAATTAAGTAATTTATTAAAAAATAAAAGGAATTTCCAAATTTTTCACTGGCAACAATGGCTGATGCACTATAAACCATTATTATTCCAATTAAAACTAAAAAAATAGTCACTGAAAAAAGAGTCTTATCAAAGCCAAATGGTCTAAACACTTTTCACTTCCCTATTTCCAAGTGTCTTTTCCGATTTTAGTTTAAATACCTCCTCTTTAAAAACCCGACCGCGATGTTCGAAATTTTCAAACATATCAAAACTGGCGCAAGCAGGAGCCAATAGGACAATATCTCCTCTTTGAGCAGAAGAAAATCCCAATATTACTGCTTCTTTTAAGGAAGAAGCGGCTTGCAAAGGAACTGCTCTTTCCAAAGCTCTTCTGATTTTTTCTTTTGCTTCACCAATTAAAATAATTCTTTTAACTCTTTGCCTAACTATTTCTCTTAATTTGGTAAAATCCCCGTGTTTATCTCTTCCTCCCAAAATGAGAATAATATCTTGGTCAAAACTCTGAAGCGATTTCAAAGTAGCATCAACATTAGTTGCTTTAGAATCATTATAAAATTCAACTCCATTGATTGTAGTTACTTTTTCCATTCGATGCTCAAGCCCTTTAAAGTTGAGAATAGATTCCCTAATTTTAGATACTGGAACATTGAAAAGATGTGCCACTAAAGCACTAGCCATTATGTTCTCTTGATTATGAACACCCACTAAGGGAATTTGAGTAACTTTAATTAATTCCTGTTCTTTATGATTAGTAATAATAATTTTATTATCTTTAATATAACTTCCTCTATTTAATCTTTTCGTTCTACTAAAAGGGAAAATCTGAGAGGTAACTTCTTTTCTAAATGACCAGGTAAGAGGGTCATCAGCATTTAAAATGGCATAATCTTCTGCATTCTGGGTAAGAATTAACCTCTTTTTTGTTTGATAATAATCCTCGAAAGAAGGATGCCAATCCAAATGGTCGGGAGTAATATTGAGAATAACAGAAACATTAACTTTAAATTGATCAATATATTTCAATTGAAAACTGCTAATTTCAGTGGCATAAATATCTTCTTCTGAAGAAGAATCAACAAAACTGATTAAAGAAAACCCAATATTTCCGGCTAAATGTGATTTCAATCCAGCTTCATTCAGTATTTTGTGAACCAGGGTCGTGGTAGTCGATTTTCCATTGGAACCAGTAATACCAACGATTTTTCCTTTGAGGAATCTAAAGGCAAGTTCAATTTCAGAAATGACTTCAATTCCTTTATTAATAGCCTTTTTAATTTCAGGCAGGAGAGAAACACCAGGGCTAACAACAATTAGGTCTGATTCAAGAAATGACTCTTCCCGGTGGCCACCATATTCTATCTCAACTCCCTTTTGTTGCCAGAAGTAAACTTTATCTCCGAGTTCTTCTTTAGTTTTTAATTCACTTATCTTCACCTTTGCCTCTCGAGAAACAAGAAATTGAGCCACAGCTTCTCCTGTTCGGCCTAAACCAACTACCAAAATCTTTTTCCCTTTTATTTCCATCTTATTTTCTCTTAGAAGCAGGAAGCATAAGGCAAGCCTTCGTCCCGAGCTCAGGCCGAGGGGAGCCAAGAAATTCTCCTGCCTCCAGCCTCTTGTTTCTTATTTCTTTTTTCATCTTAACTTCAACGTAGTTAAACTGAATAGGGCGAAAATAATTGCGACAATCCAGAATCTAACCACTATTTTCGTTTCAGGCCAACCAATCATTTCAAAATGATGATGAAGAGGAGCCATTTTAAATATTCTTTTTCCTCCAGTAGACTTAAAATAAAAAATCTGAATAAGGACCGAGAGCGCTTCAATAATAAATAGTCCGCCTACGAAGAAGAGAAGAAGTTCTTGTTTGGTCAAAATAGCAATAGTGCCAATTGTTCCTCCTAAGGATAATGCTCCAACATCTCCCATAAAGATTTGAGCCGGATAGCAATTAAACCAAAGGAATCCAAGGCAGGCTCCAGCCATTGCTCCAGCAAAAACGGTTAATTCTCCAGCTAAAGGCACTCTCAAGATATTAAGATATCCTGACCAAATAGCGTGTCCTGCAATATAGGATAGAGCTGTATAAGCACTAACAGCAATAAGTGTGGTTCCAATTGCCAGACCATCTAAACCATCAGTTAGATTTACAGCATTAGAAGCTCCGATAATAATAAAAATTATCAGAGGTAAATAACACCAACCCAGATAAGGGAGCCATTCTTTGAAAAAAGGGAAACTTAAATTTAAACTGAATAAATTAAATTTAGCCAAATACACCAAGGTTAAACCAATAAAGGAAGCAACAATAAACTGTAATATAAGTTTGGAACGAATAATTAAGCCCTGAGATTTCTTCTTTTTAACTTTTAAATAGTCATCCAAAAAACCAATCAGTCCAAAAGCAATCATAGAAAAAATGGCTATCCAAATATAGACATTCCCCAAATTTCCCCAGAGAAGAGAAGGAATGAGAGTTGATCCAATAATCAGCACTCCTCCCATAGTTGGAGTGCCTTTTTTATTATAATGAGAACTCGGTCCTTCTTCTCTAATTTCCTGACCGATTTGATATTGTTTCAATTTTTTGATAAGCCATGGGCCAAAAATGAAACTGACTAAAAGTGCAGTCAGTCCAGCCAAGGCAGTTCTAACAGTAATGTATCGAAAGACATTGAAAAAGAAGAAATACTCTCGTAAAGGAACAAGTAAATAATAAAACATCTTATCTCTTTGAAAATTCCTCTTTTAATTTAAAAATAATTTTTTCTGTCTGAATACCTCTTGACCCTTTGACCAGAATCAAGTCCCCTTCTTGGACAAAATTAACTAAATATTCAGCAGCCTGAACAGAGTCTTTAAAATGCAATAAATGGCTGCTGTTCATTCCTTTAGATAAAGCTCCCTCAATCATTTTTTTACTTTCCTCTCCAATAGCAATCAACCAATCATAACCATACTCGGAAACCTTTTCTCCAGCCTGAAAATGAAATTTAGAGCTGTTTTTTCCCAACTCCAACATATCGCCTAACACGGCAATCTTTCTCCGTACAGGTAGAGAAGAATAGTCTCTCAGAGCAAATTCTAAGGCTTTGGGATTAGAATTGTAAGAATCATCAATAAGAGTAACATTTTTCTCTAAGGCCAATACTGTTCCTCGCATTGAAAAAGGATGAAGAGTGGGAATTATTTCTTCTATGTCTTTCAGCTTAATATTCAAAGCATAAGTCACTCCTAAAGCAGCCAGTAAATCGTAGAGATGACTGTGACTCAATGCTTTGAATAAAATTCTTTTCTTTTCCTCTCCATAAATTAAATCAAAACTCAATCCAGAAAAACCTTTCAATTCAATATTCGCTGCTCGAATAAAAGCCTTCTCTCTTAATCCAAAGTAAATCTTATTTCCTGGAAAATCTGATTGAATCTTCATTATTAATGGATCATCTGCATTTAGAACAGCCACTCCATCTTTTTTGGTTCCGTCAAGAATTTCTTTCTTGGCTAAAGCAATTTCATTTATATCCTTAAAAAACTCAAGATGAACTGGATTAATATTGGTTATTACTGAGATATCTGGAGGAGCAATTTCAGTTAATCTTCTAATTTCTCCCCGACTGCTCATCCCCATTTCTAAAATAACAACTTGATGTTCTTTTTGAAGTTTAAGAAGAGTCAAAGGGAGACCGAGGTAATTATTAAAATTCTTCTCCGATTTTAAAGTTTTAAACGAAGGTTCAATTAATGCAGCGGCAAATTCTTTGGCTGTTGTTTTTCCTATGCCGCCCGTAATACCAATAACTTTTATATTATGCTCGGAAGCCACTTTTTTAGCTAATTCTTGAAGAGCAATCAACGTATCAGAAACCAGGATTAATCCTTTGTTTTTATCCTCGATCGGGATCCTTTTTGAAATAACTGCTCCCTTAGCTCCCTTTTTAAAGGCATGCTCAACAAATATATGACCATCTCTTTTAGCTACAATAGCAAAAAACAACTCGCCATTTTTAGTCAACCGTGAATCTATATTATACTGATTAAAAGTTAAAAATGGCTCTCCCTGAATAAATTCTCCTCCTGTTATTTGAGCAATTTGAATCAAACTCAGTTCAGTCATTCACTCCTATCCTTTTTAACAATTTCTCACTTCTAATTTTAAGAGCCTGTTGAGCCACCTCTCGGTCATCAAAATAAATAGTTCTATCTTTGAGAATTTGATAGTTTTCATGTCCTTTCCCAGCAATAATTACCCAATCACCTTTTTCAGCCAGAGAAATAGCTTTAAAAATTGCTTCTTTTCGATCAGGAATGATTGAATAATTCTCTGTGCTTGATTTTTTAATTCCAGCCTCAATCTCACGAATAATCTGTAGAGGATCCTCACTCCGAGGATTATCTGAGGTAATTATTGACAAATCACTCAGCTTTCCTGCAATCTCACCCATTCGAGGTCTCTTACTCTTGTCCCTATCTCCACCTGCTCCGAAAACCAAAACCAGTCTATTGGGCTTAAACTGTCTAGCTGTTTCCAACAAATTCTTTAGAGAATCATCGGAATGAGCAAAATCAACTAAGACATTAATTCCCAAATTATTCGGTATTTTTTCAAATCTTCCTGGAATATAAGATAATCTTGAAATTGCTTTTTCTATTTTTTGTAAAGAAATATTAAAAATCAAAGCTACCGCTATTGAAGCTAAGATATTATAGAGATTAGGCTTACCTAATAGAGAGGAGGATATCCTTAATTCTCCGACAGGGGTTCTGACTAAGGCTTGAATTCCCTGCTCAGATAGAGAATAATCCTTTACTTGAATATCTGCTTCTGAATTTACCCCATAAGTAATAAATCCTATAGTTATTTCTGAAATAAGCTTTCTTCCCCATAAGTCATCAATATTAATCACTGCTTTCATTTCATTTTTATCAGGAAAGAAAAGTCTCTTTTTAGCACTGAAATAATTTTCCATTGTCTGATGATAATCTAAATGGTCACCTGAAAGATTGGTAAATACTCCTACTTTAAAATCAATTCCCATTACTCGATCTAAAGCAAGGCCGTGAGAAGACACTTCCATCAGACAATGGGTCACTCCTTGATCTTTCATTTCTCTCAATATCCTCTGAAGATCAGGCGCTTCAGGAGTTGTCATTTGCGCTTTTGCTTCTTTTCCTGAATAGCGGCGAGTAATTGTTCCGATAACTCCTGGAGTAAATCCAGCTTCTGATAAAATTTTTTCTAAAATGTAGCCCACTGTAGTCTTCCCATTAGTTCCTGTTATTCCAACTACCTCTAAATCTTCTGCAGGGTGACGATAAAAGTTAGCCGAGACTAAAGCTAGTACTTTTCTTGGATCTCCAACCTGAATCCAACTTCTCGAAAAATTCTTAGGAGCTGGCTTTTCAGAAAGAATTGCTTTAGCCCCCTTTTCCAAAGCTTCATTCACATATAAATAACCATCTGCCCGTTGCCCCTTTAAAGCAGCGAACAAAAAACCTGGTTTAACATCTTTTGATGAATAAGCAATTCCTGTAATTTCCTCCTCCCAGTCTCCAGTGAAATCTATCCCATAAATATTAGAAAAGAGCTCTTTAAGTTTCATTCCTGAAAGTCCTTTTCGGGAAAGTATAATTAGCGTATTTAAGATTATCTTGCTTTTTCTTTTTAGGAAAAATTTTAAGATAGCGTAAAACCTGAAGAGCAATATTTCTAAAACAGGGAGCGGCAACTATTCCTCCATAATGTTCCTTTTCCGGCTCATTTATGACAATAATCATCGAAATGGCTGGACCATCAGCAGGTGCAAATCCGACAAAGGAGGAGATAAATAATTTAGATGAATATTCGCCTGATTCATCTATTTTTTGGCCAGTTCCTGTTTTTCCAGCCACAGAATAGCCTTCTATTTGAGCTGCTTTCCCAGTGCCAAAATTAACTACTCCCTGTATAATTTGGTTCATTTCTAAAGCTACCTGGCGAGTCAAAATTTTTCTTGGTGGGACAATGGAGATCGTCTCTTCGCCATGAGAAGAAATTATCTTCTTTATTACTCTTGGGTTGACCAGATAGCCTCCATTGGCCAAAGCAGTCGCTGCACGCAGCATTTGAATAGCTGTCACTCCAATTTCCTGACCAATGGTTATTGCTCCAATAGAGATAGCTGACCAGTGACTCACATTTCTTAAAATACCTTTTTCTTCACCAGGCAAATCAATTCCTGTTTTTTCCCCAAATCCAAATAATTTAATATAATTATAGAGCTTCTTTTCTCCAAGACGAAGACTAATTTTAATCGCTCCCACATTACTGGAATGATAAATTACTTCTGGTAAGGTTAACAAAGAAAAATTCTTGTGATCATCGATTCTTATTCCAGCTAAATAAATTCCTCCATTCTGGCAATCGAAAACTTCGTTATAGTTAACCACTTCTTCTTCTAAAGCTGAAGTGACTGGGATTATTTTAAAAGTAGAGCCTGGTTCATAAATATAAGAAATAGCATTATTCCGCCAAAACGAAGGTGAATATTCTGGATAGAAATTAGGGTTATAAGAAGGATAATTGGCCAAAGCCAGAACCTCTCCTGTCCAGGGATCAATAATAATTACCCAACCTGATTTGGCTCGATATTTATCTACTGTGTGAGCTAATTCCTTTTCAGCTATATACTGAATCGTCTCATCAATGGTTAGCACTAAACTCTTACCCTGAACAGGCGGTTTCAGAATTCTCGCCTGGTATCTCCTTCTTTTAGCATCAATTTGAATCAAAGCCTCCCCAGACTTGCCGAAAATTTGAGAATCATATTCTCTCTCAATCCCATTTAATCCCTGTTCATCAATCCCTACCCCACCGAGAATATGAGCAGCAAAATTTTTTTTCGGATAGAATCTTCTGTTTTCTTTAATAAAATCTATCCCTTTCAAATTTAAATTTCTCACCTGTTCAGCTTCTTGATCACTTACTTTCCTCTTAATCCAGACAAATGATTTATTCTTCTCAATTCGTTCCTTAATCCGAATAATATCTTTCTCTTTTAAAGAGACTATCTTCTTTAGTTTATCAATCTTTTCTAACCGTTGATGGAGAGTTTCATTCTCTGAAGGAATTAAATAAATAGATTCTGTCAGAACACTAGTTGCCAGAATTTTCCCCTGACGATCATAAATATACCCTCTTTTGGGAATAATGGAAATAACTCTTTGATTCTGGCTAATTACCCTTTGCTTCATTCTATGGTATTTAAAGACTTGAAGATCAACCAGTCGCCAGGAAATAATCCCTATCCATAAAAAGAACATTACTATCAGAAAATTAGTTCTTCTTCTTGCTTTTTTCTGGTAAAAGTTACTCATTTTTATTAAACCCTTCTAATTCTTGTTCCTTGTTATTTTGAGAAGAATCATT